>JAZFYE010000323.1:0-4862 GCA_036475395.1 Phycisphaerales bacterium | reverse complement strand
GTCAACGCGCCAATCGGCCTGACGACAGCAACCGCACCGTAATTGAGTTCCTCGATCTCCATCCTCGTCTACGCCGCCTTTGCATGCACGGGCAGCCTCACGCTGAACGTGCTCCCCTTATCGAGCTGCGACTCGACGCGTATTTCGCCCCCGTGGAGTCGTACAATCTCCCGCGCCAGCGACAGCCCCAACCCCGAACCGGTTATCTCGGCCACGCGTGGGTCGTTAGCGCGCCCGAATCTTGTGAATATGCGAACCATGTCTTCTTCGCTGATGCCGATGCCGTTGTCGATGATGTCGACGGTGACCTCGTCATTTTCGGCATCGACGTTGACGGTGATGCGCCCGCCTTGGGGCGTATACTTGATCGCGTTGTTCAGGATGTTGTGCAGCGCCAAAGTAAGCTTGTCGCGATCTCCCTTGATGACCGGGAGCTTTGGTGACAGGTTGAACTCCAGCGCGGTGCCCTTTTCCTTGGCCTCAGCGGAACACTCCGCTTGCATTTCCTCAAACAGCGCATCCAGTCGCACATCGTCCTTTCGCAGTTCGATACTTCCGGCCTCGATCTCCGCCACAGACAACATGTCATTGACGACGCGCTCCAGTCGTCTCGTCTCCTGATTGATTACATTGAGACATTGAGCCCGAGTTTCCGGATCTGCATGCCCTTCCTCGATGGCGGTTTCGGCACACAGGCGGATGTTTGTCAACGGCGTACGCAACTCGTGGGTCACCTGGGTCACGAACGCGTTGCGAGATTCATCCGCCACGCGCTGCTGGGTTACGTCCTCGATGACGATAACGGCAGCGCTGGGATCCTCACGCCGCAGCGGACGCATCGTGAAGCGAAGGACCGCGCCGCCGCCGTCGCCGTCGCCGTCGCTGTCGCCGCGCGTATCCACTTCTACGGAGACACGGTTGCCAGCCGTCGCTGCAGCCACTTGGGATAGCAATTCGACCACATGCTCGTCCGGCGCGATCTCGCGGAAGCCAGCGCCCCGGATCTTATTGGACGACGTGCCCAGGAATGCAGCCGCCGCCCCGTTGGCGTACGTGATCTCGAGATTCCGGTCCACGAGGATGAACCCATACCACATCTCTTCCAACGCGTTGCGCAGCTCGCTGCCGGACCGCACCGGAGACCGCAGGATACCCTCGAGGCGTCGGCTCATGACTTGCTCTTGAAGGTGCTCCTTCTCCGTCACAAGTTTGTTCCAGGCCTCGGCCTCAGCCCGGCGCGTACCTTGGATGACCAGCGTGGCGGTTTCGGATCCACCGGCTTGGTGGGCCAGCAATGCCTCTCGAATAAGACCCATCGCGCCCAACCGGGCACGCATACGCCGGTACACCAGCAGAAGCGATATCAAAGCGAGAGCGCCGATGATGCCGACGCCAGCCTGAGCTTCCCAGAAATAGGAGACGTCGCTCGTTACATTCGCAGTGAGATCAAGCCGCCCATGGCCGCGACCAGGAACCGTCAACGGGTAGATCAGGCTGAGCAATCCGTCGGGCGTTTGGGCCGACGACTCTGCGACCGCAGAGCCTGACCATGTCGCCGGCAGTTCGGTCAGTGTGATTCGGGAAGGTTCGGCGTCGGCGATGACCTGCCCATCACCAAGAATGATCCTGCAGCGATCGAGATCGAAGGTGCGGGCTGCATCAGCCAGCAACCGGCGAGTGACCGAAAGCTCGTTCGAGGACAGGAGACTGGTTGCGGTCTCGGTCAGGATCGCGCCCAATGAGTGAACCTCGTCAGTGCGCGCGGCTTCCATCGCGTTTCGATGAACATGGAAGGTCCAATAGGCGGTGCCGCCCATGACCGCCAACAGAATGGCCGCCAGGATCAGGCCGGTGGATGCAACAACCGACTCACCGCGCAGCAACATGCTGCTCGGCCACCGCGGCTTCTTCGGCCTCCCTGATGGCGTCATACCACAACGTCTCCGTCACCGAAGAGATCGGCTCCAGTATGAGGCTCGTATCGGCTATATAGAATCGGACCTGAACAGACGAGGAATCCCTTTGATCCCTTCCGAATACTGATGCGTGTAAGGTCCGAATACTCGATCCCGCTGCAGAGCTTGTGTTCCTGGAAGAGAGACGACATCTACTGATGGGGCGTTGCGAGATGGTCGATTGACGCTTCGCCGCAAACGGGACTCAAGCGATCGGAGGCACCCACGTCAGGAGACGGCCCCTAGAGCGCTGACGCCGAGGTAGCCCACCCGTAAGTACTATTCTCACCGCCACCGGAAACGCGCCAGGGAAGGGAGCTGGCGCGCAGACCAAGGCCGCCATTGTACCGGATTCCAGCCCAGATGGGCTCATGCCGCGTCGGTGGGAGCCGAGCGAGATCAGCCGGTCGTCGCCTCAACCCGGCTGCTTCGGACCGATCCTGCTCAGGACGCTGGCGACTAGGGTGCCTCGCGCTTCTGCACCGCTTCGTACAAGTCCGGCCGGTCGCGCAGTCGAGGTGTTGACAGGTGCCGGTGTGCAGGTGCAGCACCTTCCCCATCGCGTCGAGGAGTGAGCTGGCGAAGTAGTTGGTTATCGTGTGAACAGGATACCGCAGTGGATGCCGCAGACATTGCACATGGCGTCGAGGGTTAGGCAGGCGACGGTGGACATGGCGGGAGCGTACCTCATGGGGTGCGCGCAAAGAAACCACACAAGGCAGGCTGCTAATCCCCGGTAGGTAGCGCCCCAACCTGACTGAGAAACGATGCCTGATCGTAGTAGTCCCGCTGGCTGAGTATCTTTCCACCTACGATGCGAAGAACGGAAACGCCGTCGATGGAGAAGGGGCGACCTGTCGCCGGAAGATCCGGGAAGTCGCCCGTGTGAGTGGCGGTCATCGTCCACTCCCACGCGACCGATTCGCCTTGGGAGATGACGCTCTTCACCTCAACGCGAACATCGGGAATCGCCTGCCAGGTACCGCTGAAGAGATCTCGGATTGCCGAGACACCGTGGAGTTTCACGCCCGACGTGATGCCTTCGTGCACCGCGTCGGATGCGAACAGGGTCTCGATGCGGTCCACATCCTTCGAGTTCCACATCGCTGAGAGTTCATGAACGATTCTCTCGGCATCGTGCATCCCAGACTCCTCCGATGAAGGTTCGGTTCATTTCAGCCGACGGATCTGGCAGGCGACGGTGTTGGACATACCTACACCTCTACCCCGCACTCTGGGCACCTCTCATGCTCTGTCCCGCGCAGGTCGGAGCCGCATTTGATGCACTGCCCGCGCCCTGCGGCATTGTCATTCGACGCAGTATGATAAGCGGTTGCATCAGCTCGCGCGCTTTAGACGGCGCAGATGATGTCGCTGGACCGAGACCCATATCTTTTGGAGTCCTGCCTGCAGCGTGCCACCAGTTTCCTTGTCGCTGAGACAGTGAAGGCCAAAGCGTATCCGGCCGGGCTCCAGCTCCCTAATGCTCTCGATGCGCCCTTTGCCGCCGGAAGCGATACCGGCATAGTGCACCGTGGCATCGACGACAGTGGCAGTCCGATAGCGCCTCGAGGCGACAACGGCGAATCCGGTGGCACTCACATCGACGACAGGGCAGTTCTCCTCCGCCCCAAACGTTACGCTCACCTCGGCCATCATTGTAGAAACACGGTAACACTGACGGCGCTCGGCCGACACGGGATCGCCGGTCAATTCAAAGCGGAAGGCAGTTGTGGAATCCGTCTTGGAGACCCACTCGATCTGAGCCCCCTGTTTCACCAACTCGCGCTCAATCTCGTAATAGATGAGTACTTCCTGCCCGGCTTCAGGGGCGGGGTCATCCTTCTGCAATACCGCTGTATAAGTGTTCTCGTTCCATTCCTGGACCGTGGCCGGATAGAGGACGCGCTCCTCGGATTCATCTGGAATCTGCAAATAGAAGCCGGTGTCCGGCACAGTGTTGAGCATCTGCGAACTCCTGGGTTTCAGGCGGCCCATCCCCGGACTTACTCCGTACCCATCGGCAGCTTTGATCGGGTGTATCAGTGGCGCACGGTGGCAACCGACATCACGGTGGTTATCGGAACGCGCGGATAGATGCCTAACTCGCTGCGGCCCGCCGTGCCGCAACGCTCACCCGTCCGGCGGCGGACCATCCCGACTCACGTCAATACCGAACGATGTCTCGGTCGCACGAACAACGATGGTTCCGCTCATCACCGTGCTGTAGATCGGCCTGGTGTACGCTGGCTCCACATGCCAAATACGCCGGCGATTCTCGCGGAACGCCCATTGCATCTGGTCTCGGGCAGCGTCAAACGTGAAATCGTCCAGCCGTTCGATTACATCACGACCCGGATGCCCGTGGCGGTTCTCAAACGCGCAGCTCACGACTGCGGCCATCGCTTGACTCGCATCTACCAGCGGCTCTCTCGCGCTCGTGCGCTCTTAGCGGGTGTCGCGACAACACACCTTACTGCTTGCGCGTGTAGGTCATCTCCATCATCTTGAATTCTTGCCCGTCCGGCGTCGTGTCATACATTGAGACAACGAAGTTGTCATCATCGGTGATCGTCTCGACGGAGCGCACAGTCTTGTAGCGGCCGTTCAACAAATCTGGATGTTCGCTCTTGTATTGAATGACCTTACCGTCCGTGCTGGCTGTGCCTCGGAATAACATGATGCCGGTGCCCATGTTGTCGATCCACGTTCCGACATACTCGTGGGTCAGATTGTCGAAACCGCCAATCCCGAAGCCTTGAAACTTCTCGCCCAGGAAGTCGCCCTCCGTTTCTTCGAATAGGTATCGCCCGCCCATGACTGATTTGATCGAGCTAGTCGCGTCGAACTCCTCGGCAGGCACACCTGGGTAGTACCACATCTTGCCATGGAGGTTCCATTCTCCCG
>JAZFYE010000322.1:0-2667 GCA_036475395.1 Phycisphaerales bacterium | reverse complement strand
AGGTCAACCGCGGCGGGGGCGAGACGTCGCCTTTTGACCTGATTCTCACCCACTCCGGCGACGACTTCGCCGTGATGGGGATGCACTTCAAGCTGGGGCTGTACGAGCATCAATCTGCCGGGGCCCTGCAAGGCTTGGTCGATCTGATTGAGCGTAATCCACAACTGTTGGATGGGCCCCAGAACATTGCGTCGATCAAGGTCATAGCCTACGAACCCGCCTTCGGCATCATCGGTGATCCCGCCAAGCGCGACCCCAGGACAAGGCAGTCAGCTGATCATTCAATGGTGTATATCATCGCCACCGTGTTGCGCAAGGCGATGCAACTTGCTCAGGGTTCCGGGGGCGGCAGCACCACCCTCGCTGATACGAATGACGGCTATTGGAAGAAGCTCATCCTTATGCCCTACGACTACAACGAGCGGGCGATCTTGGATCACCAGACGCGAGCGTTGATGGAGAAGGTGACGTTCGAGCACGGCGGCCCTGAGTACGACGCGAAGTACCCGGACGGGATTCCGACTTCGGTGATTATTACAGATACTCATGGCAAGACCTACGACAGCGGACTCGTGATGTACCCAGCCGGTCACGCGCGGAACACGACCGCGAATCTCGACGAATTACTCAGCAACAAATGGCAAACCCTCGGCTCACTGGCAACAGATGATGCGAGTTCGATCATCGATCGATTCAACGCCTTGCCGCAACTGTCAGCGAATGGCCTGGCATCGCTTTACGATTTTCAGATCGCCGACCGCTGGGGGTTTGAGTGATCCGAACGCCTACCGATCCGGAAACGGCGGCGGCGACGGCAAGTCCTTCGGATCATTTTCCAACTTCGCGAGCAGCACCTCGATCGCTTTATCCAACTGCGGATCGCGGCCGGCGATGCGATCGTTGGGGGTGATATCCACTTCAATGTCAGGCGAAACGCCTTCGTTCTCCAACGACCAACCGCGCTTCGGCTCCCACCACGCAAACTCCGGCTGCGTGGACAATCCAAAGTCAACGAACGGCTTATCAGCGCGAATGCCGACGACGCCGCCCCAGGTGCGCGTGCCGATAAGCGGTCCGAGCTGCTTGATGCGGAACGACTCTGGGAATACGTCGCCGTCGGACCCGGCATGTTGATCAATCAGCACCGCGAGATGTCCGTACAATGACTTGGCCGGATAGCGACCCATCTGGCCATGCCGCGGCTTCATAAACGCCCACACCTCGCGGGCCAGCCGCTGAATAATCATCTGGCTGACGAACCCGCCGCCATTGTTGCGAATGTCTACGACGAGCGCTTTCTTTTCGATTTGCGGATAGAAATAACGGCTGAAGGCCGCTAACCCTTGGCCCGCCATGTTGGGAATGTGCAGGTACCCGAGCCGGCCGTCGGATGCCTCGTGAACATACCGGCGGTTCGATTCCACCCAGGCGGCGTAGCGCAGCCCGCGCTCGCAGGACAGCGCCTTGATCTGGATCGTTCGGCGTTCGCGCGATGTCGGATCGTCGGCGATCGTAAGTTGGATTATTACGCCCGCCTGATCCTGGAGCAGATCGTAGAGGTTGCTCTGCATGGTGAGTTGCTGACCATTGATCGCATGGATAACGCTCCCCTCTTGGACACCCAGATACGGCGCAGCCAGCGGGCTTTCCAACACTTCATCCCAGGATTGACGGGGCAGGATGTGCTTGATGCGGTACGCGCCGTTTTCAAACGCGATGTCAGCGCCGAGTAGGCCCACCGAGATGGACTTGGCTCGATCGTGCGGCTGACCACCCCAGATGTAGGTGTGGCTGGTACCCAGCTCGCCGATCATCTCTCCGATGAGGTCGGTGAGTTCCGCACGGGAGCCGATGCGCGGCAGTAGCGCGGCGTACTTGTCGCGCATCGCCGACCAATCGACGCCACCGAGGTTGGGCGCCCAGTAAAAGTCGCGCTGAAGCCGCCACGCTTCCTCGAAGATGTGGCTCCATTCATCTTGGATGTTGACACGAAGTCGCGCGTCCGCAACGTTTACCTTTTTGGATTCTTTGGCCCCGGTGGGATCGAGCACGACAAATCCCTCGGCCGAAGGATGCGCGATTCGATCACGCTTGGCGTTCACGACGTAGCCTGAGATCTTCTCGGCCAGATCGGTATCTTCCTCGGCCACGAGGTCATAGCGGTGCAGTGTGGCTTTCCCTTGGGCAATCCCGGTCTGACCGATCTGAAAGTCCAGCAGACCGGCGACCGGCTCCGAGAGATAACACAACGAGCCGGGCAGTGCTTCGAGTCGGCGGTAGTTGCCCGCCTCGATCGGCAGGATGAACTGACGCTGGGGCAGACCGTCCGTATCAACGCGCATCACCCATGCGGATTCCTGTTCCTCGTCGGGCGCTGGGGCCGGCGGCTCGTCATCTGGCCGCGGTTGCTCCGGGTCTGCAGCGACGTCCTCCGGATCGCCCGGCTCACCCTTGGCCCACGTGTCGATATCGAAATCAACCGCATGTGCCAGTTCGGGAATCGGCGGCGGCGTGTCCGCGGTCAACGGCACGACGCACATCACCGTCGAGTTGAAATACACATGCTCCAGATCAAGCTCGCCAAGCACGGGATTGAGTTTTCGCCGGGAAAGGAAGTACAAGAATTTGCCCGCTGGATCCCAGCGCGGCTCACGGTCGTCGTGCAGG
>JAZFYE010000321.1:0-5554 GCA_036475395.1 Phycisphaerales bacterium | reverse complement strand
TCGGACAGTTCTTCAAGCCGCACGCCGGCGCGTCCTCATCACCGATCACCCCGCGACCCCAAGGCGGCTTGAGCCTGTACGACTGCGCGCGGCTCGGGGTATATGTGCATGGCTTGGCTGCGGATCGGTGGGCTCAGCGCCACGGCCAAGCGGGATTGCTGGCGACTGATCTGCTCACCGAACTACCCGGCGCGATTGCGGAGCTTCGCAAATCTTGCTGATGCGGTGGCCAAGCTTTGGCTGAGGCAAAGCGACTGGCCCCTCCCGGGACGCTACACTGGCGGTTCTATGATGACCACTGCTCGACCTCACACCGATATACGATCGCTCCCGCCCAACGGCTATGTCGAGGGCGTCTATGCCATCCTGAACCCGCAGATCGGGACCACCCGCGCCGGCAAGCCCTACTTGAAGTGTCTGCTCCGCGACGCCACGGGAGAAGTGACGGCCCGGCAGTGGAGTCTTGACGAGGCGGCTTTCGCCGAGTTGGGGTCAACCGGGTTCGTCTGGGCGGCTGGACATACGCAGCTCTACAACGGCCAGCTCCAGCTCATCGTCGAGCAGCTCAAGCCGGTGCAGGTCGGCCAGAACGAGTTGGCGGCACTGCTCCCGTCCACGAACCGCAACATTGACGAGATGTTCGGCGAGCTCACGGCCATGCTCGGAACGCTGGAGCACCCGGCCGTGAAAGCCGTGGCCGAGGTGTACTTAGCTGACGAAGATCTGATGTCGAGCTTCCGTCAGGCCCCCGCTGCCGTCAGTATGCATCACGCCTACATCGGCGGGTTGCTCGAGCACACGCTGCAACTGCTCAAGCTGGCTGAGGTGATGTTGCCGCTATACCCGAGGCTGAACCGCGACATCGTGCTGATAGGGCTGTACCTTCACGATCTGGCCAAGACGACGGAGCTGACCTGGGAGAAGGGATTCGACTACACCGCCGACGGGAACCTGATCGGCCACGTGGTGCGAGGGGCGATCTGGCTACAAGTCAAGGCTGCGATCGCCGGCAAGCAATCGGGACATCGTCTGCCCCCGGATGCCCTGCGCGTGTTGCAGCACATCATCATCAGTCACCATGGCGAACCTGAGTACGGTGCGGCGAAGCTGCCCAGTACGCCGGAGGCGATCTTCGTCGCCATGTTGGACAACCTTGACGCGAAGACGGAAATGGCGCTATCGCATTCGCGCCCCGACCCCGCCCCGGTCCTTGTGATTGAAGGCGACTTCACCGACAAGGTCTGGGCCCTGGGGACACGGCTCTTCAAACCCGATCCGTTGGCGGGGTCCACGTGAGCAGCGTGCACGCGGTCAGGACTGGCCACTTAGGTGGCCAGGCCTTCGCCTGCGGCGCCGCCGGGCTCGGTTCCACGAAGCAAGCGGTGGTCGGGTCTGTAGAGGACCTTGTGTATCACACGATGGACGACTCAGCATTCAACGTTGGTTCGCTTGATCACGTCCACGTGTACGTGCCGAACCGCCGCGAGGCGCTCCAGTGGTATGAGCGCGTCCTTGGGCTGAAGCCTGTCGAGCCCTACCAGGAATGGGCCGTCGAGAACGGGCCGCAGATGATCTCAGCCGATGGCGGCAACACGATGATCGCGCTGTTCGAAGCGGGCCCGGCCGCCACCGACACGCCGACACGCCTCGCCACCATCGCCTTCCGTGTCGATGCGAACGGGTTCTGTCGTTTCGTCCAGCGGCTCGATGAAGTCTGCATCGCGGACGACAAGGGGAGGCCCGTCACCGTCCATGACGTTGTGGATCACCGGCTTGCCTTCTCGATCTACTTCTGTGACCCGTACGGCAACCGGTATGAGATTACCACCTACGACTATGAACAGGCCTACGATTGCCTCCGTGGCCAAGCTACGTAGGTGGCGGCTGTGCGCAACACACTTGACCTAACGCCTCGAGGCGCTGTAGGCCACGTTCGCGGCAGACCAGAAGCAGTTTGCGCACCGGCCGGGGCTTCGGCCGGAATCCTCCGCCACACCCTGCGTAACGGACGGCGGCACGAACTACACTTTATTCAATTCAGCCGCCGGTCGCAGACCCGCGCGCCGAGCGGCGTCAAACCCCAAGGTGAGGCGAACGACGATGCCCCCCACCCCGCCCCGGCCCTTGTGATTGAAGGCGACTTCACCGACAAGGTCTGGGCCCTGGGGACACGGCTGTTCAAACCCGATCCGCTGCTCGGAAACGATTCCTGATCGCCCAAAAAAGGCAAGACAAGAACAGCGGAAGCAAAAGCAGGGTGCCGTGGGTTGTGTGGGTGGGAGAGGCTCGGCCCGCCGGCTTCTTGGATTTCGCCGTCGCCGCGCCTAGAGTCGCTGCCGGAAGAAGAAGCGGCCAACGGGAGTCAGCCTGTCATGCGCCAACCGCAGCGGTTTCTGCTCGGCATCCCGGTGTACAACGAGCAGAAGTACGTGACCCAAGTGCTGGGGGAGGTTCTTCGGTACGCCCAGGACGTGCTGGTCATCGACGATGGCTCCACGGACGACACGCCGCTACTGCTGGCCAGGCAGTCCGTGGAAGTGATCCGCCACGCCGAGAACCGTGGCTACGGGCGATCGATGCAGGACATGCTGCGCTGGGCGAAGTTCGACGGGTTCGACTGGCTGATCACGATGGATTGCGATGAGCAGCATGAGCCCGCGGCCATTCCCCGGTTCATTCACGCGGCGCGGCGCGACACCGCGGACGTGATCTCCGGCAGTCGCTACCTCCTTTCCATGCCGTCGGGTGACCCCCCTCCGCAGGATCGCCGCATCATCAATGCACAGATCACCAACGAGCTCAACGCACGGCTGGGGATTTCGTTGACCGACGCGTTCTGTGGATTCAAGGCGTATCGCGTGTCGGCGTGCGAGCGGCTTTCGCTCGACGTGAACGGGTACGACTTCCCGATGCAGTTCTGGGTGCAGGCGGTCGTGCACAATCTGCGCATCGAGGAGATTCCGGTGCGGCTGATTTACAACGATCCGACGCGCAGCTTCGGAGGACCGCTCGACAATCCACGGAGCCGACTGGAGCACTATCGCCGCACGCTGCACCGGGAGCTGCAGCGGTGCTCAGCCGTGTTGCCGCTGGGGGCGATGGACGGGCTGCGCGAGCCGACCCCGAGCTTGTGCCGCTCGTGCTGAGCAAGGTGCGGTCAAGAGCGACGTGAGCGTCCAACTGACCATCGAGCCGAGTTGTGCCCAATGGGCCAAGCTGCTGGCGGCCGAACCGGCCGGTCAATGGCAAGGCGATACGCTCTCGGCGTGGCGCCGGCGGACCCGCCGTGAGTTGGGCCTCGCCGTAGACCGGCCGATCATTGCGACCGGTCATCAGACACTGCTGTGGCATCCGGGGATCCTGGTGAAGTACCTGCTGGTGAACGCGATCGCGGCGGATCTGGGCGAGGTTGCCACCGCGAACCTCGTGGTCGATCAGCACGTCGGCGCTTTCAGTCAGTTTGAGATACCTGTGCGGCGTGACGATGGCTCATTGGCGGTAAAGACCCTGACCCTGACGCCGCATCGAGACAACGTGCCCATGGCCAGACATCCCGCGTTCACGCCGCCCCAAGCGCCCCGCGATTTGCCGGGGGCGCTGGACTCGGTGCGCCAGGGTGTTGATCGAATCTTCCAGGCCGTTGCTGCATACCGCGGCGCGCCGAACGCGGCGCTGCAGATGGCGGCTGCGCTGGCCCAGTTGATGTCGCCGTGGGTGGACCGGATGCCCAACGTCACCGCCAGCGATCTGGTGCAAACCACGCTGGCCCGGTCGATCCTTCAACAGATGGCGCAGGATCCAAAGGGGTGCGTCGAAACCTACAACGCCGCGGTGGACGCCGTGCCTGAGGGTGGGATCGGCCGACTCGAAGGAACCGGCGACGCGGTCGAGCTTCCCATCTGGCGTGTCGGCGCAGACGATACACGGCGGCGTGGGCGGCTGGGCGATCTTCGGGCGTGGATGGAGGCCGAGTCGCCGACGTCTGCGATGATGCCTCGAGCCCTATTTATGACGGCCCTGGTTCGCTTGGGCATGTGTGATCTGTTCGTGCACGGCACCGGCGGGGCGCGCTATGACCGGGCGATGGAATTGTGGGTGAGCCACTGGCTGGGGCTGGAGCCGGCGCCGATCGTGGTTGCTACTGCGACGCAAACCTTGCCGCTGGGTCCGCCCCCGGAACAGCGTATTGCTGTCGCCGGCGCACTTCGCACGGCACGGAAGCTGTGGCACGATCCGGAGAGCGCAGCGGACGCCGCTGGCCCCGGTCCGGCCAAGCGCTCCTTGCTTGCCCGGATTGAAACCGCCCCGCGCCGTTCAGCACAGCGTCGCGCGCTCTTCCACGAGCTGCACGAGTGCCTATTCGAGCTTCGCCGCGGAAGAGCGCGGTCCATCGAAACGGCGCAGGGGCGGGTTGCTGCGGCGGTTCGCCAGGCGCAAGAGGCGCCGATCGTCGATCGAAGGACGTGGTCGTTCCCGCTGTATCCGCAGGAGATGATCGATCAACTGGCCCAAGCGGTTCGCGGGGCCGTCATCGGAGCCGAAGCCTCTGTGGTCACGGCGACCCGGAATCCTCCGACGATTTCGACGTGAGCAGCAGCGTCTGATGGCGGCGTCGAGCCGACAGGCCCAGGATCCGCACGACCTGCATCCGCTGCTCGACGACCGGTCCCAGGCCCTCGGCGACATAGATCACGCTCGTGGTGTTCGCATCCGCAAACTGTAAATCGGCGGTAAAGCTCACGTCAACGCGCTTGGTGAGCATCTCACCCATTGGCGTGCGAATGAGGTAATCCCCCACGTATTGGATCGTTCGTTTGGCCTGGCCCGACTCTCGTTGGCGTGAAGGGTTGCGTGCGTCAACCACGCGCATCGCCACTTCGTGCTGCCGCACCTCGCCGGGCACCAAGTCGCGATAGGCGACAATCAGGGGTGGCTGGAAGAAGCTGATGGCGCGATCCACATGCGAGATCACCGCGGTCATAACCACGTTCTGATCGTCGTCCAACCGCCAGAACTCGCTTCGTTCGTTGCCCTGATGCGTCACCCATGCCGCGCCGAACCGCCGGGTCCGAAGGCGGCGGTAGATGACCGGCTCGATTGCCCCGTCGCGCTGGGCCGTTTCGTACGTCCATTGGGTCGTGGTCAACGGGTAGATGGTTTCAGCGGCGAGCGAGACAATGGCCGGTTGGATGGAAAGCACTTCGAACCGCAGCGAATCCGGCTCTACCGCTGCGCAGCCGATCGGAGCGGCCGTCGCCAGTGCGGCGCACAGCCTCATGGCTCGCCCGTTGCTCATTGACGCGACAAACCCTTCGCGTTCCAAAGTCGTTGCAGCTCCTGTGGGTCAATGCGCTCGGTGATGATGCCGTTGGCATCGAGGCGCTTCAGCCGATTGCCTTGCGTGTCGAAGATCTGCGTGATCGAGCCGGCGTCCAGCGCCAGTTTGGAGACGAGGGCCCAATGCCCGGAGCCGTCACCGGTGGGCTGCCAGCGATCAACGCGAAGCGGCATGCGCTGCCGGTGTGAGTCGTAGTAGTAGAACGCCAGCTCCTCG
>JAZFYE010000320.1:0-5593 GCA_036475395.1 Phycisphaerales bacterium | reverse complement strand
CACCGGTCAGTTTACCGGGTTGCAGCCGGGTGCTTCACGGAAACGCCCGTGATCGCACCAGACCCCGTTCAATCCACCGGAAACTGAGAGGCCACGTTATGAACATCGACCACATCGTCCTTTGGGTAGACAACCAGCAGCATTCTCTCGCGTTCTTCGTGGACCTTCTCGGCATGGAGCCTGTCCGGTCTGATGAGTTCGCAGAAGGGAAGACCAACTTCCCCAGCGTTCGGTTGAATGAGGCGACCCTCATCGACCTGATGGACCGCAGCGCAGCGCCGAAGGTGCGCGAGTTCACTGGAGGCGAAGCCGGAGGAGCTCCCATCAACCACGTCTGCCTGTCGATGGCCGCTTCCGAGTACGCGGCCATCGTCTCCCGCTTGGCAGAGCGCGGCGTAGAGCTGAAATCGAGTGGGGCCGGAGCCTTCGGGGCCCGCGGCGCGGCCGAGCAATCGGCTTACTTCAACGACCCCGACGGCAATGTCCTAGAGATACGTCATTACGGTGAACAGGCGCGCCCGCTCGGCCAGTGCTAAGCCCTCCTCCTGGATATCTGCGTGAACCGTATTGGAAGGGGCGCGAACGACGCATCGGTGAAGTCTGAGCGGTAGTCCATTTGGGCCATTAACATCATTCTGTCCGGGCAGGTAGTGACATTTGGGACACAAACCCGAATGTCAGCTTTTGGCTAAGAACGGAAGTTCCGACCCCCTCCGCGCTACGTCTGCTTATCACCCAGCTTCGGACATTCGCAGGCCGATGTCTGCTTTTCGCCAGATTACGTCCGGTCTACCCCCAGGTCCGGAAGTGCCGGGAGCCACCGGTATACGGGGAGTTATGACCCAAAGCCGACCTGCGGGTGATGGGATTTGCCGCCTTCAGGTACGTCAATAACCAGTGGTTTACTTTAAATCGTCGTCCGCGACCCGCCCTACGAGGAAGGGTTCGAACCAGGAAACTGCCGGTTCTAATCCGACGTACACGTGCAAGAACATAGATACGATAACCTGCATTGCGGTCCAACGGCCGACAGTTTCATCATTGCAGATTGATACTACAAGAACTTCTACCGCGAAAACGTTTCAGTTAATGGTCCGCTCCGGTCTCAGACCTGCCGTTGCCGATCATTGCGGGTCGCGCGTTAAGATTTCAGTTGGCCAACGACCGCTCCGAGCCCTTTGTGTCGATTGCTGCGATGCGGTAGTTTTGCAGGGACGGCGGATAGCTGCCATTTTCTGCAGGTGCAAAAACACTCGGCGAATTTCCCCAATCCGGCCATTCGTTAAGAATTGGGGAATAATAACCAAGCAATGACTGCACTGCGGACAAACCGACATTCGAATTTCACCCCGTCAATCGATTTGAGAATGTACCCTTAGCGTGTTTCGGTTTGGCGTGTGGGAGGACGAGCTAACTTCACTCCTTTCACGTTCTAACTCTAAATGGTACCGCTCATCATTGAGTAACGAGAGGGAGCAAAGACATGGCACCGAATTTCCTGTGTCAACTCGTTGGGTCGTTCGCGATGCCCGCGGCCGAAAACCCGACAGTCGCGATGATGGAAGCGGCTTTTCGCCATCACGAAATGGAATGGCGCTACATCAATTGTGAAGTCGCGCCTGAAGATCTTGGCGATGCAGTACGCGGTGTCCGTGCAATGGGATGGGCGGGATTCAATTGCTCGGTGCCGCACAAGGTGGCGGTCATTGAACATCTCGATGGCCTCGGACAGTCAGCCGAAATCATGCGCGCGGTCAACACGATCGTGCGTCGCGGCGACAAATTGATCGGCGAAAACACTGATGGCAAGGGTTTCGTGCAGGCGATGGGTACCGTCGTCGATCCTGCAGGCAAATCGGTCGTTTTGTTCGGGGCCGGCGGCGCGGCGCGTGCGGTCAGCGTTGAGATCGCGTTGGCCGGCGCCACCGAGCTATTGGTGGTCAACCGTAGCCGCGAACGCGGCCAAAGGCTGGTAGATCTGCTCAACCACAAGACACCGGCTTCGGCAACTTTTCAGATTTGGGATAGCAAGATCACGATTCCCGAGAGCGCCGACATCGCAATCAACGCCACGACAATTGGGCTTTTTCCCGACACTGACGGCCAGCTGAACATCGAGGTGGATAGCCTTCGTCCAGGGCTGATTGTAGCCGACGGGATCCATAACCCGCTGCGCACAGTCTTTATCCGCGACGCCGAAGCGCGAGGCTGTACTACGCTTGACGGGCTCGGGATGCTGGTTAACCAAGGCGTGATCGCGGTGAAGTATTGGACCGGCATCGACGTCGACGCGGATGTGATGCGCCGGGCGGTGATGGATGTCTTGGGTTTGGGAGGCGAGCGGGTTACGAATGTACGACAACTCCCTTTAGAAAAAACCCCAGAGTGACCTTGAGCTTTCCGCTTGTCGCGAACCACGCCACTTTTCCCGCGAAGTTGACACCGTGATTTTGTGCTGGGGGGAAGCCTTGATTGACTTGATCCCGGAATTGACCGGGGTTGGTCGCGTAGGCTTTGTGCCTAATCCGGGCGGATCGGTGTTCAACACAGCTAATCACGACATCGCTTCCGATGGTTCTAGGGGATAAAGCGAGACATTCGGGTCCGATCAAACTTGCTGAAGAATTGATCGTAAAGCAATCCAACGACTCGATAAGTCAAGATCCGGCGATTCGAAACGATAGCATCGAACCGCTAACTGGCCTGTTCCGGCGGCTCCATGGCACCGGTCATCATCGCAACGGCATCGGACATTGAATAATCCTTGGGATCGATCACGCATAACCGCCGCCCCAGCCTGTGGATGTGGATCCGGTCAGCGACCTCGAAGACATGGGGCATGTTGTGCGAGATCAGCACAATCGGAATACCTCGCGCACGCACATCCTTGATCAGATCCAGGACGCGATGCGATTCCTTGACACCGAGCGCGGCGGTCGGCTCGTCCATAATGATGACCCGCTGCCCGAATGCCGCCGCACGAGCTACAGCGACTCCTTGCCGCTGACCACCGGAGAGCGTCTCCACAGCCTGGTTCATGTCCTGGATCGTAAGAAGGCCCAGCTCACTGAGCTGCTTGCGTGCCTCCTCGCGCATGCCCGTGCGGTCGAGCATCCGCAGGAATGAACCCCGCCAGCCCGGTACACGGCGCTCGCGGCCAAGGAAGAGATTGGCCGCGATGTCCAGCGCTGGGCAGACAGCCAAGTTCTGGTACACAGTCTGGATCCCCGCGGCCTGCGCATCGTTGGGCTCGTGAAACCGAACCTTCTCGCCATCGAGTAGGATGTCGCCTAGGTCGGGGATAACGGCGCCGGAGAAACACTTGATGAGCGTTGACTTGCCCGCGCCATTATCGCCGATGACGCCGAGGACCTCGCTGGGATGCAGCTCGAGGTCAGCGTGGTCGAGAGCCACGACACGCCCATACTTCTTGACGAGAGACTTCGCCTGTAGGATCGGCTTCTGCGCCGTGTCCGTCACTTGCCCACCCTTCTGATCCACTGGTCCAGCGCCACGGCGACGATGACGAGCACGCCGATGGCGAAGCGCTGCCACAATGGCTCAAAGCCTGCTATGGTCAGCCCGTTGACGGCCGTGCCCACGATGATGGCGCCGAAGAGTGTGCCCAGCACCCCGCCGCGGCCACCGAACAGGCTCGTGCCGCCGATGACGACCGCGGTGATCGATTCGAGGTTGGCCAGCTGCAGCGACTGCGGACTTGCCGCACCCACGCGACCGATGAGGAACCAGGCCCCGACAGCGTAGATGAGGCCGGCCACGGCGTAGACACTGAGGAGCACGCGGTCGATGCGGATACCGGAAAGTCGCGCGGATTCAGGGTCGTCGCCTGTCGCGTAGATGTGCCGACCCCAGGCGGTATAGCCCAGGACGTAAATCATGATCCCGTACATGACCAGCATGCCGATCGAGCCGAGCGTCAAGCGAGTATCGAAGATCTCAACGGCCACACCAGGCAGGAGTAGGATCGAGTCCATATCGGTGCCACGCACCGTCGCGCTTCCTGAGACGAAGAGGTTGAGTGCAAAAAATATGCTCAGTGTGCCCAATGTCACGATGAACGGTGGCATCTTGAAACGTGTGATGAGCAGACCGTTGACGAGGCCACAGCACGTTCCGAAAACGAAGCCCAGGGGGAGGGCCAGGTGGCCGGGCATGCCCAGCTTGACATTGAGGTTGGCCATAACGATCGATGCGAAAACGGCGATGGCCCCCACCGCGAGGTCGATGCCGGCGGTCAGGATGATGATCGTTTGGCCAATGGCGAGCGTGCCCACCACTGTGACCTGCGCGATGATCAGGGAAAGGTTGTAGGGCCGCAGGAAGCGATCAGGCGCCACCAAGCTGAACGTGACGACCATCACGACCAGCACGAGGAAAGTGCCCAACGCCGGATACTTATGGAGTGTGCGCTGGACGCGCTCGAGGAGCGTAGGCTCCCGCCGCTCTTCCTCGTCAATATCGCCGGTCACCGCAGCGGCTGTCGCCTCGAAGTCGGCTGCGTCCTGGTTCCGGCGACCGTCGCTGCTCATCCGCTCGCTCCCTCGCTCCCCGTTGTGCCTCCGATGGCCGCCGATCACAAGAAAAACGGGGTGGCCGCTCGACCACCCCGTTCGGTGTGGCTAGGCGTGTACTAGCCCCAGCAGTTCTCGAGCCCCCAGGTCGTATTCTGGGACTCGATGCCCTCGACCGGCTGGTCCGTGATGAGAACGACGCCAGTGTTGGTGAACTCGAGACCCTCGCTCGGAGCCGGGAGCTTGCCGGTGGCCGCGAAGTCGACGATCGCCTGCACGCCCTGCTTCGCCATGCGCAGCGGGAACTGCATCGACGTCGCGCCGATCACGCCATCCGCGACATTTTGGACGCCGGGGCAGCCGCCGTCGACCGAGACGATCAGGATGTCATCGGCACGGCCGGCCGCCTTGATGGCCTCGAAGGCGCCCGCGGCTGCCGGCTCGTTGATCGTGTAGATCACGTTGATGTTCGGGTTGGCCGCCATCAAATTCTCCATCGCTGTGCGGCCCATGTCCTGGGAACCCTGGGTCTCGGCGAAGCCGGCGATCCTGGAGTCGTTCTCGTCACCGATGAAGGTGTTGTCGACCGGGTCGATCCCGAAGCCTGTCATGAAACCCTGATTGCGCTGGACCTCGGTTGTAATTTGCAGTCCGCTGGAAACGTCGAGGAAGCCCACGACGGCATCCGCAGCGGCGTCGCCCATGGCAGCCGCCGCCCACTGGCCGATGAACAGGCCGGCCTGGAAGTTGTCAGTCGCAAACGTCGCGTCGGCAGCGTCGGACGGGTTCGTCTGCGTGTCGAGCGCGATGACGGGTACACCCTGCGCCTGGGCCCGTTCGATCGTCGGGACGATGGCGTCAGGCACGCCAGGCGTCAGGAGGATGCCGGTGACCCCCGCCGCTATGAGGTTTTCGATACAGGTCGCCTGGCCCTCGTTGTCAGTGTCGAACCCACCGGCACACGATTTGAAACCGACACCGAGCTCATCGGCCTTGGCCCGCGCGGCGTTCCGCATGGTCACGAAGAAGGGGTTTGTCTCCGTCTTGGTGACGAGGCCGAC
>JAZFYE010000319.1:0-2753 GCA_036475395.1 Phycisphaerales bacterium | reverse complement strand
GGGGGTGTGATGGTTGGAACAGGATTGCGAGGTCCGCTTACGGGCAGGGGCCCCAGTTGACCAGCAGCGCGAGCAGGTCGGTCGCCCCGACGATGCCGTTGTCGTCGAAGTCAGCGGGGCAGCCGGGGCACTTCCCCCAACTGACGAGCAACGCGAGCAGGTCGGTCGCCCCGACGATGCCGTTGCCATCGAGGTCCCACGGGCACGGTTCCTCCTCAGCCAGCGTGATGCTCGTGACCATGCCGTCATCGCCGCCTTGCGAGCCTGTGTTGGCGTTGGGATCAAACGCCCAGACTCGATCGGTCCACTGCGTTCCACCCTGACCGAGCCCAAGACCCGCCGCATCGAACTGCGCCGTACCCGCCGAACCGAATACCTTGATCTCGATCAACAGGTTGCCATCGCCGGTGTACAGGAAAACATCCTCGATATCGACGATGATGTCGAAGTCGCCCGTACCGTCGCTCGACAAGAACAGATTACCGTCGAACACGAGCGTCTCATCCGGCCCGGAGTTGTCGTCGAACACGTTGCTCATGTTGTTCGGACCCGCTTCGGTATGCGAAAGCCAGATCTGCGTGTCGATCGGACCGGAGTCGAACGGCTTGTCGACGTCCTCGTCGACTCGATAGGCGAATTGAGTCACGATGCCGACGAGTCCCTGGAACTGATCCATGGCATAGACCTGCTGGTACCGCATATTGCCCTGGTTGAACGGGAAGGCCTGGTTGGACGGACCGGGCTTCCGCTCGTTGATGTTGGGGATCACGACCTTGCCGCCGCCTTGATTGGCCAGCTCGAATTCAACCGCCTTGTTGAACTGGACTGAATCACCGCCGGACGCTCGCGTGGTAGATACAACGAACGCTGACAACGCGAGCGCCGTAATCCAACCTCCGCCCGCGGCATACCTCGAAAGCAGGCCGTTGCGTCGTTCCATATCTTGTCTCCTTCCGAGTAGCTCGGCTCGTCTCGTCCGTGCCCCGTGCTGCTGTTGCTCGTCCTGGCGCCCCGTCTCACCGACGCCAGCAGATCCACGAACAGCAGGCCTCGCGGTGCCCTGCTGCATCGGCGTCACTTATAGGTTACGCTGATGGATTGGGGCTTGCAACCGTTCGGTCGAACAACCGCCTCAGATTGGCCTTGGCGGGCGCGGCCGAGGCCATGCCTCAAGCTCAAGCGCGAGGAACGCTTGTCGAAGCTCGCGCTGTCGTCGTTCAGATCATCCCAGGCCTGAGGACGCGCCTTGGCTGATGAACATCACATCGATGCTGTTGAGGACCTTGGCTAGGACGAGGTTTAACGTGATGATCGCCAGAAAGCTCGCCACGAATGCTTCGGTCGCCGCCCGACCAACACCGGCTGCGCCTGGGCGACAATAAAACCCCTTGTAGCACGCGATCAACCCGATGCTCGCGCCGAAGAACACGCTCTTGATCAAGCCGGAGACCGGCTGCCACCAATCAACGAAGAATTGCGTGAAGTCCCAATACTCATACGGCGAGACGCCATAGAACCGCACGGTGATCAACCATCCGCCCGCCACACCCAGCAGATCGGAGTAGATCGTAAGGATAGGGGTCATGATCAGGCACGCGACGAACCTCGGTACGACGAGGTGACCGATAGGATCGGTAGCCATGGCCCGCAACGCGTCGAGTTGCTCGGTGACGCGCATCGTCCCCAGCTCCGCCGCCAGGGCGCCACCCACGCGCCCCGCGACCATCACCGCGGCCAGCACCGGGCCGATCTGTTTGGTCACCGAGACGTTGATGATTCCCCCCAGTCGGCCTTGCTGCCCCAGCGCCTCAAACTGGTCGTACCCTTCCAGGGCCAACACCATGCCGATGAAGGCGCCGGTGATCGCGACAACGGGAATGGACAAGACGCCGATCGAATACAACTGCGGCCCCAGCAATCGCCAGCGACACCACTTCGTCGCTCGAAACAGCAGCCACGACGCGGTCGTTCCGGCGAACTGGATGAACCGCCCGAAGTCCGCCACCGCCTGCACCAACCCCTGCCCGAATTGTGTCACCACATTGGCCGAAGCCGTGAACATGGCCGACGAAGATACCGTGATTCGCCTCGGCCGGGCGCTCGCCGCGGGCCGACCTCACAAATGCGTAATCTCTCGACCTTTCGCCGTTCAGAAAAGAAAAAAACCGCGCGATCCACGCGCCTGAGGCTCCGCCGTTTGGGTTTCCCGTGACGATCGGCACAGAAATCAACGAGCTGCGCCGCACCTTGCCCGCGGCTGGAATAACGACACGCGGCCGTACTGCTTCGGGGCCCAACCGCCCACCACAACCACAAAACCCAGGAACTCCCGTTCCTGGGCTCTCTTGAGGAGAAACAATCGTTTCGGGGGTGCCGGCGATCGTGGCGTTCGATCCGGTCCGAATCGTACCGTCACGAAACGCGACGAATCACTTGTCCGGCTCGATTTCGGGTGCGGTCTGCACTTCGCCGGGTTGCTCGGGCGTGGCCAAGGGCCGCTGGCTCCAGGCCCCGGGCTCGGTCAAGGGGAAGAGGAACAACTCAACCCGCCGGTTCTCGGCCGCGCCTTTGGGCCCGTTGGTCGTGATGGGACGGAACTCGCCGTACCCGGCCACCTGAATCCGTGCCGGATCGATCCCCGCCGCCGTCAGCGCACTGCGCACCGAGATCGCGCGGTGCACCGAAAGATGCACATTGGTCGGGTGCTTCTGTCGAGTCGCCGGCTTGCCGATCGGTACGTTGTCGGTGTGGCC
>JAZFYE010000318.1:0-2111 GCA_036475395.1 Phycisphaerales bacterium | reverse complement strand
GACTTGTTGGCGGTGGCCAGAAGCAGAGCGCCGTTGGCGTTCGTGAACGCCATGAGCAGCACCCCGCGCACCCGCGCTTGGATGTTCTCGTCCGTCACGCCTCCGGCTCGTTGTCCCAAGAACGCCGCCAAAGCGTTGTGAACAGCCAAGTGAACCGATTCAATCGCAATGGTCGGGCAACGAGGCAGGCCGAGATTCGACTCGAGCTGCTTCGCGTCCTCCTCTGACGCGGGCGAAGAATAGCGCGAGGGAAGCAGCAGGCCCAGCACATTGCCCACCCCCAGTGCCGCCGCCGCAACGCAGGCCGTCACCGACGAGTCGATCCCGCCCGAAAGGCCGATCACCACCTGTTCGTTGCCCGTCTTGCGGCAATAGTCCTTCACGCCCAGGACCAAGGCGCTCCACAGCTCGTGCATCTGATCGGCGTTCACGTTGGCCGCATCCGAGCCGCGGGCATCCGGCCCCAGCTCGATCGTTCGCACGCACGACGCCCAACCGGGCAGTACCTCAATGACCGAACCATCGCCAGCCACCGCCACTGAATGTCCGTCAAAGATCAAATCGTCGTTGGCCCCGACCTGATGCACGGCAACGGCGGGCACCGAAAGCGATCGCGCCCAGCGGCGCAGCAGATCGAGCCTAGTCCGGCGCTTGCCGAGCACGAACGGCGTCGCGTTGAGGCTGATCAGCACGTCGCACCCGGCTTGAATCGTCTCTCGAACCGGCTCAAGCGGGTAGCGGCGTTCGGCGAGCGCGTCCTGAGCCCGCCACAGGTCCTCGCAGATCAACACGCCGACTCGTTGCCCGGCCACCTCCACGATACAGGTGGACTGACCGGCCTCGAAATAGCGATCTTCATCGAAGACGTCATAGCCGGGGAACAGGCGTTTGTCGTAGACGGCCAGCACGTGACCGTTGGAACAAACCGAGACGCTGTTGCGAAACGGCTTCTCGCCGACCGGGCCGTGCCGCGGATGACCGACGATCACGACGATCTGACGGGCGTGCTCGGCGATCTGTTGGACGGCCTGCTCGCACGCCTCGACGACGCCGTGGCGAAACAGCAGGTCGCGCGGCGGATAGCCGATCAGCCCCAGCTCGCCGGCCACGAGCATATCCGCGCCGTCGCGCCGGGCCGCATCGATCGCGTCGAGCACCAAACTGGTGTTGCCGGCGATATCGCCCACAGTCGGATTGAGTTGGGCCAGGGCCAAGCGCATGAGCCGGGATTGTACGGCAACGACCGTCCGGGGACGCCCAACCGTCATCGTCTCCCCACCACGGCGAAACCGTCAGCAGGTCCATTCTGCGAGGCGCTTTTAGTACACCACCGCGCTGGCGCCTTCGATGGCCTCGATGACCTGGCGCACGCTGAAGGGCTTGCGCAGAGCGCTATCGAAACCCTGGTGCAGCAACTGGGCCGCCTGGCCGTCGGTCACCTTGCCGCTGGTGGCGATGACCCTGGTGATTTGGAGGTCGTCGTTGTGCTTGATCGTCAAGCAGACGCCCCGGCCCTCGCACCCCGCCAGATGAATGTCCAGCAGCATCACGTGGGGTCGGAAGCGCTCGCACTCGATGCCGGCGGCGAACGCGGATCGGGCCGTGCGGATCTCGTAGTTGGTCTGCTCGGCGAGGATCGACTGAAGCGTCTGGACGACCTCCTCCTCATCGTCCACAATCAGGACGCGCGTGGCGCCGCTCATCAGCCCATCCATGGGGATCCCATGGTTCTTCATGAACTTGGTCAGGCTGCTGACGGGAATCCGCCGGTCCTTGGAGCCTGGAATCCGATAGCCCTTGAGCTGTCCGGAGTCGAACCATTTGCTCACGGTGCGCGACGCGACGCTACAGATCTTCGCAACTTCCCCGGTCGTCAGCACATCTTTCTCGAAGGGATTCATAGCCACGGCTCGCGAATGGACAAGCATGAGCGGACGACGACGGCAGGGTCGGCCAACCTCCGCTTGTGGATCGGTTCGATGAAGAGGCGAGTTGACCGGTTGGGCTTGAAATCCCACTGACCCGCGCATCCGGCAGGCTCTACGTACCCTTTATTATACGGCTGATAACGAGGCGCGCCGCCGCCGGGAGTGTTCGCGCTGCCGGCGCCG
>JAZFYE010000317.1:0-8016 GCA_036475395.1 Phycisphaerales bacterium | reverse complement strand
TCATACTTCTTGATCACGTGGTTCAAGTGCACGTAGATGAAGTTCAGCCCCGGCGTGGTCCCCCAGTGTCCCAACAGGCGGGGTTTAACGTGTTCCAGCTTGAGGGGTTCCTTGAGTAACGGATTTTTAAGGAGATAGATTTGCCCCACGGACAGGTAATTGGTCGCGCGGAAGTACGCATCCATCAACTGGAGTTCTTTTTCGGAGAGTGGCTTGGCCATCGTGTCCTCCTTTCGTGCCTTTCGAGGGAGTTCTCGCCATCGTTTCCTTCTGTGCTCACCACCTGTTTATGTATGGGCTCTTGGTCTCTCAGGACCGCCTTCAGCCCGAATACTGCGCCGCCAGCTCATCGATCTCCTGCCGGTAGCGGCGGTTATCTGCAGCGTCGGAACGGCTGTAGTTCCAGTTCTTGTACAGTCCCGTCAGGCGCGTGAAGAAATCGCGCGCCTGGTTCGGGTCGGCGAACCGATAGTCTCGCTCGATCAGCGACTTGAGGAGCCGAAAGCTCTCGAGCTGGCGTTCGAGCGACATGGATACGTCCACCTCGTCAAAGGCGTCCTGCTGCAGAAAGACCATATCGAGGAGCGTCGCCTTTTGCCAGGTTACATAGTCTTCCAGTGTGATGCCCTCTTCGCCAGTCACCTGCATCATCTGGTAGACCGCGTCCCCCCGCTTGAGCAGCTCTTGCATCCTTTGCACATCGGTGGTCCATCCGGATCCTAGATGAGATTCGTACCAGGGTTTGAGTTGTTCCAGATAGCGCGACCACGAAATGAGCGGGTCCACGGCCGGATAAAACCGCTTGTAGGCACGGTCCGCGGAGAGACCCAGAAATGTTTTCACCGTCGCCAGCGTCGACTGAGTGACCGGCTCCTC
Source organism: Phycisphaerales bacterium (assembly GCA_036475395.1). Lineage (GTDB taxonomy): Bacteria > Planctomycetota > Phycisphaerae > Phycisphaerales > SM1A02 > JADFNO01. Next base: position 7,140 of record JAZFYE010000317.1, on the reverse strand, counting down.
GAAATTTCCCCCGGCCGGCGAGACCGTGCCGATCAGCGTCATGCTGCCGACCGACCCGTCGGGACAGCGGATCACGCCGGCCCGCTCGTAGATGCCCTTGATGGACGAGTCGAGGTAGGCGGGAAACCCCTCTTCACCCGGAATCTCCTCCATCCGACCCGAGGTCTCTCGGAGTGCCTGGGCCCACCGCGATGTGGAGTCGGCAATGACCAGCACATCGGTACCCATCTGACGGTAGTACTCGCCGAGGGTAATGCCGGTGTAGATCGACGATTCGCGCGCGGCCACAGGCATCGACGACGTGTTGCAGATGATGATGGTCCGGTCCATGAGCGACCCGCCGGTGCGCGGATCCTGAAGCTCGGGGAACTCGGTGATCGTCTCGACTACCTCGCCGGCCCGCTCGCCGCACGCCACGACGATGACGATATCGGCATTTGAATAGCGCGAAATCAGGTTCTGCAGCACGGTCTTGCCGGCACCGAACGGCCCCGGGATGCAGGCCGTGCCGCCGCGGGCGATGGGGTAGAAAGTGTCGATCAAGCGGATCGTCGTGGTGAGCGGCTCAGAGGGATAGAGCCGTTCAGCCCGTCGCTGCCGCAACATGGCCTCGGGCATGGGGCGGCGGACGGGCCAACGCTGCGTCAGGGTGATATCACGCTCGCGTCCATCCGTACCTGCGATGCGCGCCACCGGCGTGTCGATCGTGAATGTCCCCCCCCGAATCCAGGTCACCGTCACTGGGCCCGGTTCATTGAATGGCACCATGATCTTGTGAGTAAAGCGGCCTTCCTGCACGGTTCCCAGGACCTCGCCGGCCCGAAGGGATGTGCCGTTGCTGACGGACGGGGTGAACGCCCACTTCTTGGCCCGGTCGAGCGGATCGACATACACCCCCCGCGGGAGGAAAAAGCCGTGTTCCTTTGCGAGCCCCTCCAGCGGGTTCTGGAGCCCGTCGAACACTTGCCCAAGCAGCCCGGGGCCGAGGGTGACCGACAGCATCTCCCCGGTGAGCTCGACCATGTGACCGACCGTCACACCCCGCGTATCCTCGAAGACCTGCATGTCCGCCGTGTGTTCGTACACGCGGAGCACTTCGGCTTTGAGGCGACTATCGTTGACGCAGACGTACGCCACCTCGTTCTTCATGACCTGGCTTTCCCGTGCCTCGATCGTGACCAGATTGTCCCGCACGGCGACAACCGTGGCAAAGCCCCCTCGCGCACGTCCGGTCGCCGCCTCGACGTCAGCTGAAAATTCGCTCGTGTCCACCGATCACCTCCGTGAGCAACTGTTCGAACCGCGTGGCCGCAGCTTGCTCGTCGCACGACAGCCATCGGTTGACGAGCACCCACTTGCACACATAGACCAGGACGACATCAAAGGTAAAGTACTGGCCGTCGGTTAAGCGGTCCACGTAATCCCAGAGCAGACCCATCAATCGCTTTTCCAGGGCCAGCGGCTGCTCGGACTCGAGCAGCTGCCGGCATTCAGGAATCCAGGGATAGACCCCCGCGAGATTGAAATTCGCATCACTCCAGTTACGTTCGATGTGCCGGACCCATGGGCCGGCTCCCCGCGGCTCGCCCGGTCTGGGTGGCGGCAGGCCGCGGTGACGCCGGCGCAACGCCGCCATGATCGTCCGCTGACTCAAGGCAAAGTCGATGATCGCCCTCAGGGTCGGTTGATCCGTCTTACTCATGATGTCCTGATAAAAGGCCACAACCTGGGCGTCCGTGCGGTCGACCGGCTGGCGTTCATACGCAAAGTAGGTCAACGCTTGGTCCAAGACTGCTAGGTCTTCGGGCGCTAGCATGGCCCCGCGCGCATTTAATCGTTCAATGCTGATCGGAAGCACTTTTGCCCGGTCGAAGCGTGGCAAGTTCGGCAGGCTTGCCACCAACGTGTAGTATTGCCTTTGGCCCAGGGCCATGTGACACCCCTATCGCACAACGCCCTCGATCAGCGCCTGGAATCGTGGCAGGAGGTGCCGGAGCAGCACATCCGCGATGGCTCCTTCGGTCAGGTCGATCTCGTAATCTTTACCCACGAGTCGCACACGGATTCCCACTGCCTTGTCCCCGCCGGGTTTCAGCATGATCCCCTCTCGCAGCATTTCACTGGTCAGGGTCAGGACGAAGTGGGTGAGGTCTCCTTCCTTGACCTCTTCCGGTTTGGCACGCAGCTCATCGATGCCCACGGCCTCGGCAGGCAACAGAATCTCCACAGGCTGGGCGCCGAGATCATCTGGTGTGGCTTGCCTGGCAACCTCCAGGATCAGCCGCTTCAAAAAGTCCGGATCGCGCACCTCCAGAGAGACAAGCCGCTTTACCCGGTCCGCGAAGTTCGATCTGATGTCGGCTCGAAGGCTGAGCACGGTATCGCGGGCCGCCAACTGGAGTGCTGCGAGGGCGTCCGCTCGTTGGGCGTCAGTCTCTGTTCTGGTCTTGGCTCGTATCTGGTCAGCCTCCGCCTTGGCCTCAGCGACGATCTGGGCAGCACGCGTGTGGCCCTCGTCAACGATGCGTTGGGCTTCGCGCTGACCGGCGTCAACGCCCTGGTTTCGCAGTCGCTCGATGAGCTCCTGTACTCCGGATGTAGTTTTGCTCTGTTCCGTCATATTCACCTACTCCTTGGGCATCCCGGCGACGCCGGCTAAGGGTTTGCCCTGTCCCGTATCATCATTTGGGCACCGCCCCAATGAGGAGCAGGGCGAACACGAAGGCGAAGACGGCGAATCCTTCGACCACCGCTGCCGGAGCCAGCGAGATTCCGAAGACCTCGGCCTTGCTCTTCGCGACATTGATGGTCGAGGCCACGCAGTTGCCTTGGTAGATGCCACTCACCATCAGGGCCAGGCCGGCCAACAGGCCGATGCCAAAGAGGCCAGGTCCGTTCTCCACGGTGACCGTGCGGTTCAGCGTAAGCATAACGACGATCCCGTAGATGCTCTGTGACGACGGCATGGCCGACAAGCCGATGTATTTGCCATGGCCACTCTCCGTGTCCAGCAGTGCCCCAATAGCGGCCTGGCCGGCCCGAGCGCACCCGATCATGCTGCCGATGGCGCCGAGGGCCATGGGGCTGTAGATGCCTATCCACCCTAGGGTGATGATGATGGGGTCCACGTTGTCACCTCCTTCTTGGCGAACGCTCGAAACGGGTGCCCCTCTTCCGAGAGGCCCCAGTTAAAGAACTCGATCATGTTCAGACGCAGTCCGTGCACCACCCCACTCATGATCGCGAGCACGAAGTTCATCCCGTGTCCCACGATCAGAATCATAAAGGCGAGCAGCTTGCCAAAACCCCGGACACTGCCCGCTTGTGCGGCAAGGTCATTAAAGGCCAGGGCCAGGGAGGCGCTGGCAAGTCCGAGGGCAAAGAGACGGAGATAACTTAGCACGTCGCCGAAGGCGTTGGTAAGCCGAGTCATCCCCAGGAGGCCCCCCAACAGGCGCCTTGGCAAGGTCGGCTTGTCACTCGTGAAGAACAGGATGACCACGCCGCCGAGCGCCATAATCCACGGACCTGCCGCGTCCAACACCCCTGCTCCGATACCCTGGGTCCCCAGCCACAATGAGGTGCCGCCGACCAAAATGATGCACCAGCCGAGCGGCGCCAGCGCCTGTGTGTTCCCACGACCCCGCCGCGCCTTTGCCACATTGGCCACGACCACATGTGCAACACCAATCAGAATGGACAGGAGCATCATAGTGTCGAAGTCGCGGATATCGAGCACCTTCAACTTGGCCAGCAGGGTGCTCTCTGGCGGCGCTATCCCAAAATAGCTTCCAACCAATACACCCCACGCGGCCGACGCAGCGACCAGGGTCGTAAACAGGGTGCGGAGCCGCCGCCCCGTGTTCGAATGGCCCATGCGTCGCCACAGACCGACAAGGATGAGCCCCAGCAATGCCGCGTACCCCGCATCTGAAAGGATCATGGCGAAGAAGACGGAAAAAGAGAAGAAGACCACGATGGACGGATCCCAGTCCGCATACGACGGTGTCATATAAAAGGAGACAAGGTCCTGTCCGCCTGCGACCAGCTCCGGGTTGTGGAACAGCGTCGGTGGCTTATCATCGGAAGCCGGGTCCTCGACCACGAGGGCGAAGCGGTTCGCCTGTGCGTAGGCGTCCAGGCGTGGTACGGCCGTCCGCGGTGCCCAGCCTTGCACGGCAAAGAGCGGTTCGGCGTCGTACGTCTGCTGTGATGCATGGGCAAGGGTGGCTTGGTCTTCCAGATGGCTCAAGCTCCTGGCAAACAAGTCCAGCCAGCGGGTGAGGCCACCCCGCTCGGCCTGCAGGTCTTCCAGTTCGACCTCGACCTCCTCCAGGCGGCGCTTCAATTCCGACCGCGGCTTGGTCCCCGTATGGGTGCGCTCACCCGGCATGCCCTGTGGCTCTCGCTCTGCGATGATCACCACGTAGCAAAACCGGTTGTCCCGATGCACCAGCTCCCAGATCAGGTCGGTCGCCTGGACCTGCTTCATCTGGTAATGAGGCACAACGTAGAACCAGAGATTGAAATTCGCGAGGTCCTCTGGGGGGGGCAGGGTGAATTCGCCCCACGGCTCGAGGTCGCGAATTCGGCGGACCAGGAAATCCCGCTCATTCTGGAGATTCTGCATCCGAGCCTGGATCTCGAGCGCCCGGCGCTCAACGTCGGCGGCGTCGAACTTCGCCGGATCCTGGACCTGGCGCCGTCGCTCAGGGCAGTCCAGAAGGAATTTCAGGGCGTTTCGGGCTTGTGGCGACGGGCCGCCCACATCAGCGGACTCCCCGGCTGGCCGAACGGGGACGAGGTGGAGGCAGCCGATTGTCTGAAGGTCGTCCAGAGCGCTCGCCTTCTCCTCTACCAGGCCGTACAGGGTCACTTTGGCCAGTGGAACGATGCTCATGGCGCTACCCCGGTATCGACTTCGCTCGCCACAGGGCGATGCCTCGCCTTGGCGATTTTGGAGCGGACAACCGCCGCTCGCTCAGTGTCCGCGAGAAAGATCTGGATACGCTTGATATGCTGTTTGGCCGTCGGAATCAGGACTTTCTCGAACAGGTTTACCCGCTGGGTAGTGCGCCGGACCGCCCGTTCGAGACAGCGCACCCGCTCGGCATAGACCTGGAGCTGGATTTTCAGCTCGGCCATGCGGTGGAGCTGGGCGACGAGCGCATCGACCCAGTGGGGCTTGGCGAGCATGGAGTAGTCGCGGACCTCGCACACGAGCTCGGCGAGGACCGGCAGCTTGACACCCACCACGTTTTCCTCGCCGAGACGCACCGCTTTTACGTGCACAAGCCCGGCGACGTCGATCTCCTGATTCGCCAGCATCGGGAGCATCTTGCCGATTTGGGCAGTCAGCTCAGCCACCTTGGCCTCACGCTCGGCCAGCGCCTGCGTGGCACGGGCCTGTTCGCCGATCAGCTGCCGCCGCTTGAGGTCGAGCGAGGGGAGGAAGCGCTGGTACAGACGCAGCTGGCCACGTTGTTGGGTCAGTGCACTCTTACTGAGGGTGAGTCGCCCCATGTCGGCCTCACTAGGTCTGGTCTACTGGTTGGTCCGAACCACCGTCTGTCCGCGGGAAATATTTGTCGATGAGTGCCTGCTTGATGAACAATTCCTGCGGCTCGAAACACTCGGCCAGGGTCTGCCAGCACAGGTTGAGGGCGTCATCGAGTGGCAGCGACACCTTGATGTCCATAAACCGCTCGCGAAACAGGCGCCCGAATTTCAGCAGCTTCTCGTCGAACGGCGACAGTTCAAAGGCCATGGCCTGCTTCTTTGCCGCATCCTGCCCACCTGAGTAAAAGCGGATCATCGTGTTCATGATCTGTGAGTGATCCTCGCGTGTCACTTTGCCGATGACGCGCTGCTTGAGGCGCGACAGCGAGCCAAAGGGGTCGATCACGCCGTCGTGCAGGTAAATCTGCCCCTCTGTGATATAGCCGGTGTTATCGGGTACCGGGTGCGTCACGTCGTTCCCAGGCATGGTGGTCACGGTGAGGATCGTCACCGATCCCGCCCCCTTGAAGTCGCACGCCTTCTCGTAGCGGACCGCGAGCTGCGTGTAGAGGTCTCCCAAATATCCACGGCTCGCCGGGATGTGTTCTAATGCAATGCCGATCTCTTTCATCGCGTCGGCGTACGCCGTCATATCGGTGAGCAGCACGAGGACCCGCTTGCCCTCTTCGACCGCGAAACGTTCGGCGACGGCGAGCGCCATGTCCGTGACCAGCAACCGCTCGATAATCGGATCGGATGCCAGGTTGACGAACATGACCGTGCGGTGGAAGACGCCATGGTCTTCAAATGTTGTGCGGAAGAAGTGGTAGTCGTCAAAGATCAGACCGAGTCCACCGAAGACGACGACATCTGCGTCCGCCTGAAACCCGATGCGCGCGAGCAGCTCGTTGTACGGTTCCCCGGCAACGGTAAAGATCGGGATCTTCTGACTTTCGACCAGGCAGTTGAAAAGATCAATCATAGGGATGTTCGTCTGGATCATCTTTTGCGGCAGGATCCGCATCATGGGGTTGACAGTCGGTCCGCCGATGGCGATCTTTGGGTCGGTCGAAAGATCCGGGCCGCCGTCCATTAGCTCGCCGGACCCTCGGAAGATGCGGCCCAAGATGTTGGGCGAATAAGTTACCCCCATGGGATGGCCGAGAAACCGTACGGTCGCTCCAGTGGATAAGCCCTTGGTCCCGGCAAAGACCTGAAGACTCACCACATCGCGATCCAACTCGACGACCCGCGTCAGGGACTCCTCGCCGTTGACATTTTCGACCACCGCCACATCACCGAGCGGAACCTTGTCGGCCCGCACCCGCATGATGTCGCCCACAATTTGGAGCACGCGTGTATACCGAGTGAGGTCTCGACTCATCTCCCTTCTCCGTAAGAATTAGGTCGTGCGTTGTTCAGTTTCCCTCGCCCTCTCACGCCTACCCTCTCCGACTTAGGGGGAGAGTCCGCTACAGCTCCGCACCAGGCGTTGAATGGCCGCCGCGACCCCGTCCGCCTGCTGAAAGATCGCCGTGCCCGCCACCAGGACATTTGCCCCGGCGGCTACCGCCTCGTGCGCGGTGTGAGGCTCGATGCCGCCGTCCACTTCGAGATCTGCGGAAAGCCGCCGCGCGTTCA
>JAZFYE010000316.1:0-3150 GCA_036475395.1 Phycisphaerales bacterium | reverse complement strand
GGACGACCCAGACCGGCTCGCGGACGGCCCCAGGCTGGGTCGCGGGGCTCGTACTGGACGGCGGTGGTTGATAAGTCATTGGAGACAATGGGTTTGTGAAATCATTCACCAACCTTGGCCCAAGCTGGCTCGTATAGTCAAGGGGAGGGGCTGACGATTGATGGAGCCGCGAATCGCCATTCTGGACGGTGTCCGCACGCCTTTTTGCAAGGCTGGGGGCGAGCTTCAGGGCGCTGCGGCCGACGATCTGGGCGCGATCGTGGTCCGGGAGCTGCTGGCCCGCACCGGCGTTCGCCCAGACCGCATCGACGAGCTGATCTTCGGCAACGTCGCGCAGCCGCCTCACGCCGCCAACATCGCTCGCGTCATCAGTCTCAAGGCCGGCCTCCCGGAGAGTCTGGTCGCCTACACGGTCCATCACAACTGCGCGTCCGGCATCCAGTCGATCACCACCGCCGCCGGACACATCCGGAGCGGCCAAGCTGACCTCGTCATCGCCGGCGGGACGGAGTCGATGAGCGGGATTCCGCTGATCTATGGTGCGCAGATGACCGCGCTCTTCATGCAATTGTTCAAAGCAAGGACGATCGGTCAACGACTCAAAGCGCTGGCGTCGTTCAGACCCGCGCATCTCAAGCCGGTGGTCGCGCTGCAGCTTGGGCTGATGGATCCGATCTGCGGGTTGAACATGGGGCAGACCGCTGAAGTTCTCGCGCGCGAGTTCGGCATCACGCGCCAAGACCAGGACGCCTTCGCCTTGGCCAGTCACCAAAAGGCGGTGGCGGCGGCAGACTCCGGTCGTCTGGCCGAAGAAATCGTCCCGGTCGCAGCGCCCCCCAGTTACGCGCGCATCCAGCTCGTCGACGACGGCCCGCGCCCCGACCAGAGTTCCGACGCCCTGGCCAAGCTCGAGCCGTACTTCGATCGACAGGCGGGAACGGTCACCCCCGGCAACACCTGCCCGATCACGGACGGCGCGGCCGCGGTGCTTCTGGCCGCTGAGCGTACGGCCAAAGAGCTTGGCATCGAACCGCTGGGATACATCACCAGCTCTGCGTATGCGGCCCTTGACGGTTCGCGCATGGGTCTGGGTCCGGCCTACGCGACCGCGAAACTGCTCGATCGAACGGGACTGCGACTCGACGAGTTCGACATCATTGAGCTCAACGAAGCGTTCGCCGCGCAGGTCATCGCCAACGAACGCGCGTTTGAGTCGCAGGCGTTCGCCCGCAGACATCTCAATCGCGACCGAGCGCTCGGCGAGTTGGATCGCAGTCGATTGAACGTGAACGGCGGGGCAATCGCTCTGGGCCATCCGGTCGGGGCAACCGGCACACGGCTCGTGCTGACCACGCTTCGTGAACTTCAACGGCGAGGCGAGCATCGAGGGCTTGCCACGCTATGTGTTGGTGGCGGACAGGGTGCGGCCGTGGCTCTGGAGGCGGCATGACCATGAATCAAGCATGGACGCTGACCATCGACAAGCAATGGATCGCCTGGCTGACCTCCGATATGCCGGGCGAGAAGGTCAACACCTTCTCCGAGCGCACCCTGAACGAACTCGACGCGCTGCTTGATCAGCTCGCGGTCAATGAGGCGATCAAGGCGGTCGTGATCCGAAGCGGCAAACCTGATTGCTTCATCGCGGGAGCAGACATCGAGGAGCTGGCGCGAATCCGCACGCCGCAAGAGGCGAAGGAAAAGGCCGAAGCCGGTCACGCCGTGTTTGGGAAAATAGCCGAGCTGCCGGTGCCGACGGTGGCGGCGATCAACGGCTCGTGCCTGGGCGGCGGGCTGGAGATGGCGCTGGCCTGTGACTACCGAATCGTCACCGACCATCCGAAGACGACGCTTGGCCTGCCGGAGGTGAACCTCGGCATCCTCCCGGGTTGGGGCGGCACGCAGCGCCTTCCGCATCTGCTCGGCCTGGGACGGGCATTGCCGATGATCCTCGCGGGTAGACCGATGCCCGGCCGCAAGGCGCACCGAATCGCCCTGGCCGACGCCATTGCCGCGCCGGAATTCTTTGAAGACGAAACACGGCGGTTGGTCGATCGGATCGTCACTCGAACCGGACGACGCGACATCGCCCAGCAACGTAAGCGGCGACAACCGCGGTGGCTACGATTCCTTTGCGCTACGCCGATCGGTCGCCGGCTCGTGTATCGCCAAGCCCGCCGCGGGATCATCCAGAAAACCAACGGCCTGTATCCCGCTCCGCTCAAGGCGTTGGAAGTTGTGGCCAAGACCTATCGCCGGCGGACGCTCCAAGACGGCTTGTCGATCGAAGCCCAAGCGTTCAGTGAGCTCGCCTGCACGTCGATTAGTCGCAACCTCGTCTGGATCTTCCAAGCGTCGCAGCGCCTAAAGAAGGTTGGCGCATCCGCCAAGCAAAAAGAGCCGTCGATTCGCGCCGCCGGCGTCGTCGGAGCCGGAATCATGGGCGGCGGTATCGCCTGGGCGCTCAGTCACGCCGGGCTTCGCGTCCGCATGAAAGACATCAACTGGGACGCGATTGGCACGGGGCTCGCCTCGGCGGCGCGGATGTTCAAGGCACGCGTCAAGCGCCGCAAGATGACCGAGAACGAGCTCAACCTCGCGATGCACCGCATTGCTGGCACGATCGACTACACCGGCTTCGACGGCTTGGACATCGTGATCGAGGCGGTCGCAGAGAACCTCGATATCAAGAAGCATGTCCTGCGTGAGATCGAAGCGCATGTTCGCCCTGATACCATCATCTGCACGAACACGTCGTCGCTGCCGCTCAATGAGCTGGCGAGCGCGCTGCGGCGACCGAAGCGCTTCGTGGGGTTGCACTTTTTCAATCCGGTCAATCGCATGCCGCTGGTTGAGGTCATTGGAGGCCGGGCCACCTCGCGCGAGACGATTGTCGCCGCTACCGAGCTGGTCAGACGGCTCGGCAAGACGCCCGTCGTGGTCGGCGATTGCCCCGGATTCCTGGTCAACCGCATTCTGTTGCCGTACTTGGTTGAGTCCGCCTGGATGTTCGAGGAAGGCGTTGATATTCAGCGGATCGATCGGTTGCTGGAGCAGTTCGGCATGCCGATGGGACCGCTGACGCTCGTCGATGAGGTCGGCCTCGATGTCGGTTACAAAGTGGCGAAAGTGCTGGAAGACGCGTACGGC
>JAZFYE010000315.1:0-24802 GCA_036475395.1 Phycisphaerales bacterium | reverse complement strand
GACGTCCATGGGCGACCAGTTGAGCGGATCGCCGAATGACGTGCCGTCGCCAGCGCCAGTCCAGGTGATGTCGTCGGCGTGAGCCGGCCCAGTGCTCAGGACTGCTACTGCCGCGGCAAGAAGTAGCATCAGATGTCGCATCTCCGTCCTCTCTGCTTGAACCGACTTTTCCAATATGGCTTCGCCAGGGCTCCATCGCCCAGCCATTCGCATACCAGTGTAACGACCCCCCCACGAACTCCAAGCGCATATTCCAGGTTTCGCGCTTGCAATGAGTAGGTCAAGCCTCGGCCTGACTCGCTTGTGATTGGGCAGGGTCAAAGCCTGGCCTACGGCTGACCCTCCTGGCTCGCAGGTGCAAACCCTGGTCGAACCCTCGCCATTGAGGCTCGGGCTCGACTGGGCGGCGAGACGCCGCGGCTCTGAAACCTGCTTGTGGGTGCCAGTGACAGCGAAGCCCAGCGCGCCGGGAGGCGTCGTCAGTGTGGGCCGCCCCGGGCGATCGCGCCGACAGTGACGACTGATTGTGCTTGGGGGCGAACCGCGCCGATCCGCGGCGGCGGACCCGGCTCGCTTTTCATCCCGTCGCCGGGGCGAACAATTCCAGACGATCGCGCAGCCATGCCCACTGTTTGCGCAGGCCTTCCTCAAACGGCGTCTTGGGGTCAAAGCCCAACTCTTCGCGGCTACGGGAAAGATCGGCGTACGTCCGCTGCACATCGCCCGGCTGCATGGGAAGTTGCTCGATACTCGGCTTGTTCCCCACGACCGCACCAACAGATTCGATCATGTCACGCAGAGCCACCGGTTGTGAGCCGCCGAGGTTGAAGATGCGATAGAGACCTGAGGCGTGAGGCTTGAGGCTTGAGGAATGGATGAACTGGTAAGCTGCGAGCACGCCTTGGATGATGTCATCGATGTAGGTGTAGTCGCGGCTGGTCGAGCCGTCGCCGAACATCGGCACGGGCTGATCGTCAGCGATCAAACGCATGAACTTGCCGATGGCCAGATCGGGTCGCTGGGCCGGACCATACACGGTAAAGAACCGAAGACAGGCGATCGAGATTCCGTAGAGGTGGCAGTAGGTATGACAGATGAGTTCGCCGGCGCGCTTCGTTGCGGCGTAGGGGCTGATCGGCTCGTCGACGGGATCGGTCTCGGCGAATGGAACCTTCGTATTGTTGCCGTACACACTGGAACTTGAGGCGAAGATGAAGTGCTGACAATCGCACGCCCGCGCCGCGTCCAGCACACTGACGAGTCCGTCCACGTTGACCGAAGCGTAGCGCGCAGGATCAGCAATACTGGGTCGAACTCCGGCCAGGGCCGCGATGTGAAAGACGCCGGCGGGTCGCGCTCGCTCAAACACCTCGCGCAGGGCGTGGGCGTCGCGGATGTCCAGTTCAATAAGCTCGAACCGATCGGGCGCGAGTTGCGCGACATTGGCGAGCTTGAGTTTGCGGTCGTAGAAGGGGTCGAAGTTGTCGATGCCGATCACGCGGTCCCCGCGTGCCAGCAGGGCGGCGCTGAGATGTGAGCCGATGAAGCCGGCGACGCCGGTGACCACAAACGAAGCCGACATAACGACCGCTCCAGGATCAGCAAGGATAGCGGCCCCGTCCAGTGGGCGTGAGGCGGGACATCGCCGGAACGAGACCGGCCCGTCCCGGGTCGCTGCCGATCAGGCGGATACGGGACACGAGCAGGCCGAGACCCGAAGCCGGCATGAGACGAGAAGGAATTGGGCGGGGCGTCCGATGCCGGGTCCGCAACGTTGGAGATCGCCGGAGGCGTCAGTAGTGGACCAGGTCTTCTATAAGTCGCCAGATCTCGTCGTAATCCTCGGCGCCGTCGTCGGCGGTGGCCGTGCCGGTGGGGAGCAGGTCCCGCACCGTGTGTGTGAAGACATCTTCGCGCCAAGTGACGGAGCTGTCGCCGCGAAGGACGTTCATCCCGACTAGGTGATTGAAATCTGAAACGGTGCGCAGGCCGTCGGTCGCGATAATCAGATTCTCGTCGGTAAGCCTGCGGCGCCGGTCCCTCTTTTCTTCATCTTCATTGGCCCAGTCGGTGTTGCCGGCGTATTGGTAGTTCGTGTAAATCGGCGTCGTGGGGATCACGTCGAGCTGGCGGTAGCGCGGGTACAGGTCTTGATAGCGTTCATAGGGATGCTCACCGGTATGACTCGGGCAGTAGAAGACCTCCGGCGAGTTGACATGGCCCCATTGATACAGCCGGCCGAGCCCCTCCCAGTTCTGATAGGCCATGCGCTCGCTTCCACGGCGCGCAGCGCCACCGCGCGTATCGCGACCGAACGGGCCCCCACCGAGGTGGGCCGCCATCATGTCTTGTTTGTTCTGACCCGGTTCGCCGTAGAAGCTATGGGGCAGGCGATCGTCGTTGTCGTCGGCAAAGGTAATCACACCCATGCCGATTTGCCGCAGGTTCGAAGAACCGACCAGGCGGCGAGCGCTCTCACGAACGTGAGCCATCGCCGGCATCAACAGGCCGGCGAGCAGGACGGTCACGGCCAGGACCACCAGCAGCTCGAGAAGGCTGAACCCCCGGCATGGTCGGGCTGCACCGCCCACGGCGGCGCAATTCGCACCAAAGCCTCGTTTGCCCCAACCCCGGTTTCGGAATGCATGCGTGTGTGTCACGCGGATTCCCGCCCCCATACCAGGTACGCCCATCACCACACGGCCCACCACCGGACAGCAGCGGTTCGACACCGTGCCGTGGGATGTTGACCTCCGTACGGGGTAGAATATACCAGTTGGAGAGGTTCTGCACGAAGAAAGTCCTGGATTTCTGGTCGCGGATGGGTAAATTGGGGGGGATTTGGCCTGCGGGTCGGGTTCGGGGCGGGGTTCTCGGTAAAGTCGTCGAGAGGCCGCAACCGCCGCTAACCCCGCCACGGATAGCAGCTTGCAGGAGAGGACCCTTGCATGAGCCAGCAGGACTGGATGCTGATGCATCGCGTGGCCGCTGGTGAGGAGGCGGCCGTGACCGAGCTGTACGACCGCTTCAGCTCGCTGGTCTTTCGTGTGGCCAGGCAGCTCCTGCCCACCCAGGCGGATGCGGAGGATGCGGTTCAGGAGGTCTTTATTCGCCTATGGCAGACCGCAGACCGCTACGATCCTCGGCGAGCCAAGCTCGTGACCTGGGTCATGCTCATCGCTCGACGCCATCTGATCGACCGTCTCCGGCGGAACGCCGTGCGCGGGACGATGTCAAGCTTCGAGGGCGACCCCGTCTCGACGAGCCCAGACCGCGGGCCGGATCGCAGGCCGCAGGAGGCGGAGCGCAACGTCCGGCTGCTGAAGCGGATCGCCGATCTGCCGAAACTTCAACGAACCGTTATCGAAAGAGCTTATCTACAGGGATTCACATTACGGGAGGTGAGCGAGCAATTGGAAGCGCCCCTGGGGACCGTGAAGTCCGCCCTGAGCCGTGGATTGGCCCGGCTCCGCGAACGGGCCAAAACTGACTGGGCCGTCTGACGTTCTCATACTTACCTGCCGGACCTCGGCTGAAATCAATCGCCCTTATTTCCTTCCGGAGATAGATCATCCATGACTTCCCCCGAACCCATGACACGACAAGAACTATTGGAACTGGCTGCGTTGGATGCACTGGGGTTGCTGGACCGGTATGAAGCCGCGCTGTACACGCGCTCCTTTCACTATGCCTCGGCACCGGTGCAAGATGAGATCGTGCGGCTGCAGGCTGAGATCGTCAGTGATGAGTCGCTTCTTCCCGAGGAGGAGCCGGACGGCTCATTGCGCGAGCGCGTGCTCAGAAAGGTCGCCGAGGCGATCGAGCGTGAGGCGTCGGAGTTCGCCCCGCTGGCCACGATTGGACGGCGACGCCGCCATCGACCGGGCGAATCGGACCGGCGCTCCGCCTTCGGGGCCTCCGGTCAGTTCTGGCGGGCCGCGGCGTTCGTCATGGCCGGGGCCGTTGTCGTCTTGGCCTACTTTTCCGCGGAGGCGAATCGCAGTAGCAACGAAATCGCTCGTCTGGCGCTGATGGACGACACCGAACAGTTAGCGGTCGTGCTTGGCGCGACCGGCAGACAATTCGTACTTGGTGACAATCAAAAGGTCACGATGCACCCGGCGAAGGCCAGCACCAATGTTGCGGGCGCGGTATACGTCAACGAGACGACCGAGCAGGCGTTTGTCTTCTTTGATGGTCTGCCACGAACCACCGGCAATGACTACACACTATGCGTCATCCTGGAGGATGGCTCGTCTGAGGATCTGCAAACATTCCGCAGTGGCGGCATCTTCAGCGGATTCATAGTTTCGAACCTTTCCGCGAGCCTGCTTGCGTCGATCACCCGGTGGGAAATCACGGACCTGGCCGGCGCGGTCATACTCACCAGCGCCTGATCGCGAAGGTTCCTTGCTTGAACAACCGGCTCGTCACGCTTGGGCGGCGCGGCGAGCCCATTCTTTTTCCACTTCAGACAACTCAGCCACTAGCCGCGCACGCTCCTGCCGCAACGCCTTACAGCGCGGGCCGTCTCGATACACCTTCGGGTCCAGCATCTCGCCGTCGATTTGTGACTTGCGCTGCTCAAGACGCTCGATTCGCTGCTCGATCTTGCTCAAACTGAGCGCGCTCAACCCTGCGTCGAGCGGCGGCGCTTGGGTCTTCACGGAGCGCTTCTTGCGAACTGGCTTTGGCTGGGAAGAGCTCGGCGAGCGATCCGCTTGATCTTCGCGGGTGGCCCATTGCGAGTATCGTCCGTGGAAGAGGCGCAGTGCGCCGTCGCCGTCGAAGACCAACAGTTTGTCGCACGTCGCGTCCAGCAGCGCCCGATCGTGCGTGACCAGCAACAGCGTGCCTTGGTACGCCCCGCCCAGACGCAGCACTTGCTCTAAGCGCTCGGCTGAGGGAATGTCCAGATGGTTCGTCGGCTCGTCGAGGACAAGCAGGTTCCTGGCCGAGGCGACCAGCCCCGCCAGCACCGCCCGGCTGCGCTCCCCGCCGGAGAGATTGCCCAGGGGCTTGTCCTGCTCGTCACCGGAGAACAGGAACGCGCCCGCCAGATCACGCGCTTGCTGCTCCGACGCCTGCACCTGGCCATCCACCGACACGATCACCGACTGGAGGTACGCCCATACGCTCAGCTCCAAGTCCAGATGCTCATGGAGCTGACGGTAGTAGCCGATGCTGACCCGCGAGCCCAGACGCACCGTTCCCTCATCGTGTTCCAGCTCTCCCAACAGGCACTTGATGAGCGTTGTCTTACCAGCGCCGTTGGGACCGATGACGCCGATTCGATCGCCGCGCATGATTGAGATGCTGAAGTCTTCAAAGAGCACATTCTCGCCGTATCGCTTGGCGATGCGCTCGGCGACCGCGACCTGATCGCCTGATCTGGGCGCTTTGGGCAGCCTCAGGTTCATGACACGCGACTCGATCGGGCGCTCGATCAGCTCGTCCCGCTTGAACCGCTCAAGCCGACTCTCCCGGCCTTTGGCCTGTTTGGAGCGCTGCCCGGCCTTGTACCGCCGAATGAATTGCTCCTCGGCGCGAATCTTGTCGAGCTGCTTCTCATACGTACGCGCGTCAGTGAACTGCTGCTGCTGGCGGAGCTGCACGTACTTACTGTAGTTGCCGGGATATTCACGCACAGCGCCACGGCCGATCTGAACGATTCGGCTTACGACTCGATCCAACAGCCACCGGTCGTGACTGACCAGGACGACCGCGCCGCGATACTCCTCGGCCAGGAAGGTTTCGAGCCATTGCCGGCCGTCGATGTCGAGGTGGTTGGTCGGTTCGTCCAGCAGCAAAAGATCGGGCGCTTCCAAGAGCAGCTTGGCCAAGGCGAGCCGTGACTTCTGCCCGCCGGACACCACCTGCACGTTCAAGCCAAACTGATCGTCGGGAAATCCAAGCCCGTGCAGGGTGGCGTCGATCTTGTGATCGATGGCATACCCGCCCGTCGCTTCGATCTTCGACTCCAGCGCCGCCTGGCGCCGCAGCAGCTTCTCAAGCTCGTCGCCGGTCGCTTGAGCCATGTCCTCAAACACCGCCTTGATCTGCACGTGCAGATCATGCAAGTTGGCGAACGCACGCTCCGCCGCCTCGCGCACGGTGTCCGTTGGATCGAACTCGGGATCCTGGCTGAGATATCCCACGCCTGCGGACCGCTGCACCTGCACGGCGCCGGCGTCCGGGGCGAGTTCTTTAAGCATGACCTTCATCAGCGTCGTCTTGCCGGAGCCATTCCGGCCCACGAGCCCGATCTTCTGGCCCGGCTCGATCGACATCGTCACCCCGTCGAGCACGACGTGGTTGCCAAAGGCATGATGCACGTTGGCGAGGCTCAGCAGCGCCATGGGTCAATGTTCCGGACGGGGATATCAAAGGAAGGCGAAGCATATTCCCGACCATGCCCTCAAGGCTACTGCTCGTCGCGTCTGGACCAATGCCCGAGCCTCAGCGCCGCGGTCCACGCCGGGAGTCGCCAGGCCACGATCATGGTCCCAAGGCCGAGCGCCAGCATGCTCGCCATCAGCACCTGGCGCGCCGTCTCGAGGGCTTCACCCTCAAGCTCGTCCCATAGGCGCGAGAATGCCCGGAAGTATGCGACCGCGATATAAAACAGACCGGTGAACAAGAACGGACGCCACTGTTTCCACACGCTCACATAGCAGCACGCGATTGCAGCTAGAACCAGCACAATGAGCCACAGAATCCAGGCGTGTCCGTCATCGACATCCCACTCGAGCACGACGATGCTGGCGAGGAAGTGCGATGGACTCACCCAACGGATAGCCTCGGCGAGCCGACCGCGCACGGTGGTCGTATGCAGCGCCAAAAGATGAGCCAGCGCCTGGAGCGCGCAGCCGTTGACAATGAAGGCGACGGCTCGCACCGACTTATCAGCGTAGTTTCCCAGGAGCTTGAAGGTGTACACGTCCGCCGCGTTCCAGGCTGTGAGCAAAGACCCGATCCCAATGATGAGGATCGATCCGGTGAGCAGCGGCCAAGCGTCGTGCGTGCGTACCCGAGATAGACCGTGTTCTTTTGCATATCGCTCCTCGATGCTGTTGAGCCAGAGTCCCGGCCCAAGCGATGCCAGACCAACCAGCAACATCCACACACCCAAGAGCCCGAAGCGCTCCCGCTCAGCTAACAGCAGGCCGGTGCTCGCCCAGCCAGCGACAGCGGCGAGCCCACCGGCAAGAACAGCCCAAAGTGTGAACGCGCTTGACCCGTTGAAGCGGCGCAGCCAAAGCGAGGTGACGAGCCAGCCCATCGTGATAACAAACACTTGGCGATTCAGCAGACCCGGCCACTGCTCATCAGCATCGACATCGAAGAACACCACCTGCCATTCGCGCTCTCCCATGCCGACACGCCCTTGCTCAGTGAGCGCTCCCGCCAGCCACCCTGTTTCTCGAAGCGTGAGCCACATGGCAATGGGCACGACCAGGCAAGCGGTCATCTGATACCCAAGCGCGACCCGGAGTTCGCCCTGACGTTGTATGGCCGACCCCACGCCGAGCAGGACAACCACGATCGCCCAGGCTGTCAGATACCGTACCGCCGCGATCGCCTCCAGCGCATCCCATGCCATCCACATTCCGACCGTCAGGGCAAGTAGGACAAACCACCCACCGAGGTAGAGCGTCACTTGCGACGTGAACAATCGGCGGCTATCCAGGATCCAATGTGACTCCGGGCGCAGGAGCGAGCTATTCACTCTCACGAGTCGATCCGCCTCGGATTGGGTGACGAAACCCTGCCGCCGCCACGACTGGGTCTGCTCCATGTGCTGCTCGACCTGCTCAACGAACTGGTGCGTGAGCATCGACGGACGGGCCGCCACCGTCTCGCCCTTGAGGTACCGGCGAAGATCCGCCGCCATGGCGTGGGCGTTGGGATATCGTCGCTGCGGGTTACGCTCCAGCGCCACCAGGCAGATCCGCTGCAATGGCCACGGTGCATCAGGCGCGAAAGTCTCCGGCAATGGCGGGTCTTCATTCTTCAGCGACGCCAGGAGATCAGACAGTCGTGAGGCCGTGAACGGAAGACGATCCGTCAGCATCTCAAACATCATCGCGCCGAGTGCATAGACATCCACGGTGGGACCGAGGGGCTGGCCTGCGTCGAACTGTTCGGGCGCCGCGTATCCGGGTGTCCCGCCCACGGTGTGTGCGCTGCCTCCGTTGGCTTCGCCTGACCGGGCAAGTCCGAAGTCGACGATGATGGGCTCGCCCATGCGGTCCACCAGAATGTTCGTCGGCTTCAGATCGCGATGCACAACGCCCGCCGCATGCGCCGCCGCCACCGCCTCCACGATCTTCACGAACAACGCGAGACGCTTCTTGAGATCAGCCTCCCGCCATGCCCTTTGCAGCTCAATCCCGTCGATCCAATCCATCACGAGGAACGGAACTGGCGGTTTCACCGATACCTCATACACCGGACACAGGTTGGGATGGCGCAGGCCGGCCATGGCCCGCGCTTCGGCGAGCACGCGATCCTGCTCGGGGCCGGCGGTTGCGCCTCGTTGATGAAGTAACTTGATCGCCACGCGCCGTTGGAGTGTCGTGTCGGTCGCGACGAAGACTCGACCCATGCTGCCGGACCCGGACACGTGTTCGAGGCGATATCGCTCGCCGACGATCTGCTGCGCGCCTGAAATCGACACCGGCGCTCCCAGCACACCGAGCGGTTGGCCCGGCAAGGTGGAAGCCGTCGCGTCGTCGTCCGGCGGACCCAGGTTCTCCCGCGTTTCAGGCTCGTCGCTCATCACTCAGTCCCTCAACACGGCAGTGTACCGCATTGCGCGACTGGCCGACCAATGAAGCGCACGGCTACGTACCAGACGCCTATGCAGACCCTCCGGCGATGCCACCCAATCACGGCTGAGCAGCTCCGCAATGTGCGAGCCTCAGCTGGCGGCGACGCGTCGGACCGGTACAGTGCGCAAGACCATGGCACAAGGTGACGGCAAGATGCGATCGATCATTCGATGGGCGGGACTCGTCGGCGGGCCTGTGCTGGCGGCGCTGAGCTACGCGGTATTACCCGAAGATTACACCGACAGCGCCGGACAGCTCGTCGTCTTCACCCCGGCCGGCCGTGTCACCTTGGGCATCATGATTTGGATGGCGCTGTGGTGGCTCACCGAGGCGGTCGATATTTCCGTCACCGCGCTATTACCCATCGCGCTCTTTCCGATTCTCGGCGCAGCGAGCATCAAAGCCGCCACCGCGCCGTACGCCAACGAATACATCTTCCTGTTCATGGGCGGATTTCTGATTGCCCTGTCGATGCAACGGTGGGGTTTGGATCGGCGCATCGCCCTGATCACACTCAAACTCGTGGGCGCCAAACCGGTGAATATGGTTGGCGGATTCATGCTTGTAACAGCCGTGTTGAGCGCGTTCGTCTCCAACACGGCCACCACCGCGATGATGCTGCCCATCGCACTGAGTGTCATCGGCCTCGTTCGGCGAAACAAGACACGCCAAACGACGACTGAAACCGCAGCGCTGCCTACCTCGGCCGACCGCAACTTCGCCCTGTGCTTGATGCTCGGGATCGCCTACGCAGCCTCGATCGGCGGCATCGCCACCATCATCGGCACGCCGCCCAACGCCATCCTCGCCGGGTTCATCAAGGAGACCTATGGCGAAACGATCAGTTTTGCGCGGTGGCTCATGATCGGTGTACCGCTGGCCGTGGTATTCCTGCCCATTACTTGGTTTGGGCTCACGCGCGTGCTCTACCCAATCCGCATCGAGCGTATCGAAGGCGGCCGCGAGTTCATCGCGCGCGAACATGCGCAGCTCGGCCCAATGAAACCAGGCGAGCGGGTGACGCTGATCGTTTTCCTACTCGCGGCAATCGCGTGGATCTTCCGAACGATAATCGAACGCTACATTCCGGGGATCAGTGATTCGGGCATTGCGATGATCGCCGCCATGATCTTGTTTGTCGTACCGGTGCAATTGAAGAAGCGCGAGTTCGTGATGAACTGGAGCACCGCATCCAAGCTCCCTTGGGGAATACTCATTCTCTTCGGCGGCGGCCTAAGTCTCGCCGCGGCGGTCAAGGTCAACGGCGTAGCCCAGTTCATCGGCAGTACCGTGCCAACACTACAAGGCCTGGCCGGGACACAAGGTCTGCGCACGTTGCTGTTGATCGTGCTGGTCACCACTGGCGTGATCTTCCTCACAGAGCTCACGTCCAACACGGCGACAACGACGACCTTGCTGCCGATTCTCGCCGCCGTCGCCGTCGGCCTTGGATTGCATCCCTACCTGCTGATTGTGCCCGCCGCGATCGCGGCCAGCTGCGCGTTTATGATGCCCGTCGCCACACCGCCCAACGCAATCGTCTTCGGCTCCGGCTACATCACGATCCCACAAATGTGCCAGGCCGGCCTATGGCTCAACCTCATCGGCATCGCCCTCGTGACCCTCCTCGCCTACGCCATCATCGTCCCCGTACTGGGGATTGCGCCTTGAACCGACACATCGCACGCCCGGGGGGACAATTCCCCGGCAGAACGGCCGGTCATATGCGGATTTACCTTCAGGTGCAGCCGGAACGCCACAAGTCACGAATAGGAACTCGCCACAGCGGGTTGACGCGATAGGAACTACACTTGAGCAGTATGATCTCAGGCGACATCCTCTATTGGCTGGGGTGGGTGGGCACGATCGCGTTCTACTGCGCGATGATCTACCTGGCGTGGTGGGCGCTATTCAGCGACCGCCACAAAGGTCGAAGACGCTGCCCCAAGTGTTGGTACGACATGTGCGGCACCCCCGGCATGACCTGCAATGAATGCGGGTTCACCGTCCACCGCGAGAAACAACTCTCCAAACGCCGGCGGCGACCGCTGTTTGCGGTGCTGGCGATCGTCTCTTGCGTCGCGGTGGCGGGATTCATCAGCGAACGCCTCACGGAGCAAGGCGGCTGGCTCAGCTTGGCGCCGACCAAGGCCTTGATCCTGTCGCTGCCGTTCACCATGGATCTCAACGGGGATACGTACGAGGAGCTGCTTCGCCGAATGCGCGCCGATGAACTATCTCAACGCGAGTGGCGGATGTTGATGAAGCGCTGCGCCAAAGGCGACTGGGAGCGCAAACCGATCAGTGACGAGTGGCTCGGGTCCTACGGGCGGGTCATTCTCAGTTGGCGGGGCACGTTTGAATCAGGCAGCGAGGTCGAGGCGCCGCTGCTTGACCTCGCGCCGGTGATCGACGTGACCACCCGTGAGAGTTGGCCGGCGGATGTCTCACCGAGGCTGGAGGTGAACGTGCAGGACTTCTGGCCGAGCGGTATGGAAACGAGGGTACGTGCCCGGCCTCGGATCAACGGCGAGCCCACCACCACCTTCTACAAGACGAACGCGCTGTTTCGTCGGCCGGCGTATCAGTTGCCGATCCCTCCACTTACCGAGGACGCCGCCGAAGTGGTCGTCGATCTTGCGATTGATCGGAAACGAACGGCCGACAACGAAACCGATTGGGAGCCCGTCGGGACGTACACCATCACCGTGCCCCTGGTCAGAAAGGGCCGGCTGGCGGACCTGCTCGAACCGGTTCATGACGCAGTGCTCGATCAGACAATGGCACGAGCGCTTTCCGGCCGGGTCACGAAGTGGCAAAAGGGTCGATCGCCCGTTCGAGTCAACGTCAACGCAGGGCAGACCAACGACCCCGCGATCCAAGGCGTCGCCATCGGCGTGATCGTCGAACTGCTATGCGATAGCCACGTCGCGCGGCGTTTGGACCTGTGGTGGCCGGCCGGAACGCGGCGCGTCGATTGGGAGGTCGTGTACGAAGATGAGCCGCTGCTGCGAACCGCCACCGGTCGCGATGGAAAGTGGCAGATGCATGTGCGCGGCGATGCGGAATTAGCGCTGCGCGTTCCGGGAGCGACCAAATACTGGGCCGGGCAGTTTTCGACCCCCATGCAGGTGCGCCGAGCGAGGCAAGCCGAAGCGCCGCCCCGCCCTTGGTGGACGGATGACGACGACGCTGTAACCGTCAATCCCAACGCACCGGCCGATGGTTAGACTCCTCAACCGAATGCGTTGGGCAAATCCAACGCGCGGCGAATCGCGGACAACTGACCCGTGTGTAGGCCTTCGTGCCAGGCGATTGAATTCATCAGTCCCGCGAAGTTGGGCCCAAAGGTTTTCCAATCGTCCGGCAACGGCGAGAGCAGCTTCGCCTCATCCATCGAGCCGAACCAATCAAGCAGCGCTTCGCGAGCACGTTCCATACCATCGGTAATTTCGTCAAGAGCCGGATACTTCCGGGGGTCATCGATCGGCGTCGATCCCATGCCGAAAAGTTCGCCGCACGAGGCATCGAGAATAACCTGATCCGAACCCATCGCCTTGGGAAAATGCTCGTCGCTCACGGCACAATGCCCGAGGATCCAAAGGGCGTGATTCGCTTTGGGTACCGGCTGGAACGTCAACTTGTCTTGCGGGATGCCATCGGCCAATTTGAACGTGCTCCCGCGCGCCAGGTCGAGCGTGGCTTTTCCTATCTCAAATGCGCTCAGAGTCGCTGCCGTCGTCATAGTCGTCTGCTCCCTATCGAGTCGTTCTTAGAGTAATCCATTCAAACGGCGCCGTATACTTACGCGCCAAGCCAACAATCATCATACGCGATTCGGATCACCAAGCGTTGATTCCGTCACCGGTGCAGCTTCATTCCCTTCCAAAAGAGCTTTCAGTTGCATTGTAAAGTCAAGCCAACCCTTGAAATTCTGTTCATAGAACTTGTCCCACTGCGGGCCCTTCTTAAACGGTGAGTTGCGCACAGTCAATCTCGTATAGCCACACCGATCCTCAAGCAAATATTCCATATACGTCGGTTCCGGCTCTGAAGACGTCCATTCATAGACCAGACGCTGATTCAGCTCCAACACGAGGATCTGCCCGGTGTCATCCGGTCCCGGGGGATCAATGAAACGGTATGTCCCGCCCACTTTCAGCTCCGAAAGCTCGCAGCGTTCCATGTAGCTCCACTTGGGAATCTCATTGGGGTCGGTAAGTTTCCGCCACACCTCCTCGGGTCGCGCTTCGATATCCACCGAAAACATGATCTCGCGGTGAGTTGACTCCTCGGACATGTTCTTGCTCCTGCGATCGCCCATGCAGCTCAAATCGCATCAGGGCGTTTGGGCGTCAGTCGTGACGTCCTGGCGAGTCCTGCCCTGTTCGACATATTCCTTTAGGTGTGAGCCGAGCAATTCAGTCCAGCCGGCACTGTAGGCCACATGCCATTCGGGTTTGATCGGGCCACAAGCGTGATGCATGAGCTTCAGCAGCGTCCCATCGCCTTGATCGTGAAGCTCATAGCTGTAAACACTCGTCACCGGCGCCTCGATCATTCCCAGCGGTCCATTCAGGCGCAAGATCTCCGGTTTCCTAATGAAGATAACCGTCCCCAATAGCGCGCCTTCATCATCGCCCCATCGCTCGATGAAACATCCACCAAGCCTCGGCTCCAAACTCAGCGTTGATCCGCCGATCGTGTGATGCAGCCGTTTGGACCACCATTGATCGATCTCGCTCGTCAACGCTTCCCAGACCTTCTCTCGAGGCGCATCGATGACGACCTCTTGAGCAATCTGAAATTCCGTGATCGGCGGCGCATCCGTATCGGCCGTCTCCGTAGCTGTCATGTCGTGTTCCTTCGTGGACGTAGTCAATCAACGACCGTCATTTTTCCACGCGCTTCAGGCTGAACTTAGCTTGACTTTGTTCCGCTCCCTCAGCATGCATCGACCACACGGTCTTGATCTGGTCTTCGCCCAGAAAAACAAATGTTACACTATGCATATGCGGCGCTTGATCCGAAGCCATGTTTGTGCCGTCGAGATACGTAAAGGTGATTTCGTTCGTATCCGATGAGGGTGCCGCCTTCATGCGCGGCTGATTCTGCATCGCGCAGTAATGCGTCAACATCAAGTTGTCGCCGTCGAGGTGATACATGGTGACCATCTCGTGCTCGGTCCCGCCGAACATAGTCTCCATGACCACACTTCCCGCTGCGGTGATCCTGTAGGAAATGCTCGCGTCCATGACCTCCTCGCCATGCGTACCGGTGACGCGCCACTCACCGACGAGGGTCTTCAGCTGCTCGAATTGCGCAGCGGCAACCGATGCGCTCGTCTTTTGGGGGGCCGTCTCATCGGCATAGGTCGTGGCGATAGTCGCAGCGGCGACCACGATGACCGCCATGCTCAATAGTGTTCTGATCTTCATTTTCGGACTCCTTGGTTAGGGACATATTTCTTTCATTCCACGCTGATCTTACGTACACCCCGGCTGGCAATCTTATCCACCTCTCTCCACGTGCCGTTTCAGCGCCAGCAACGAGGACGCCCAAACGCCAGCGTATTTGCTGACCCACCGCTCGTAAATCCTGCGAATCGGAACGGCATTGAGGTAGTTGTATCGCGTGCGGCCCTCGCGGCGGACAATGATCAGACCGGCCTCTTCGAGAATGCCCAGGTGCTTCATGACCCCGTAGCGAGACATGTCGAATCGGGCGCACAGGTCGCCGGTCGTCTGCGGGCGATCTTTGAGCAGATCCAAGAGTCGGCGTCGGGTTGGGTCGGCCAGTGCTTTCCATACTTCATCCAGGCTCTGAGCCATATGTGACCTAATAGTAACATATCGATCAGTGGCGTCAACCGGTTTTTCACAGAAATCTCATGTCTTGTCGGTGGGTGCCCAGGGGGCGTCCGGGAGGTGTCCGGGCGGCGTCCGGGGGGCTGCTACGACCCTTCGGCCAAGGGCTGGATGCACCGGTCATCGTCGTGGGCCGCGCTGTTGACGTGCCTGCTCACCGGCTCCGCGATCGTCCGCTCGGCCGGAATTGGCTCAAAAAGGTCCGCCAAGACCCCCGCCTCTTCAATCGTCGAATCGAGCCAGCGCTCCCAACCGGCCGGCTCAAGGATCACCGGCATCCGATTATGAATCGGGGCCGTCACCTCATTGGGCGATGTCGTTAGTATCGCATACGACTCGATCACCTCATCGTCAGCCCCTTTGAATCGATCCCAAATCCCCGCAAAGGCGAAGACCGGTTGATCGCTCTGACGAATATGAAACGGCTGCTTGGCGGTACCCAGCTTCTGCCATTCGTAGAAACCGGTCGCAGGCACCAGACACCGCCGCTCTTGAAACGCTTTGCGGAACGTTGGCTTTTCTCCGATCGTCTCACTGCGCACGTTGATGATCGGCCGTTGACCCTTGATCCAGTTCGGCGTCAATCCCCACCGCACGAGATCGAGTCGGCGGTGCTGTGTATCGCCATCGAGTCGAATGATGGGAGCTGACTGCGTTGGCGCAATGTTGTACCGTGGGCCAAACGCAATCGACTCCGCCAACTTGAACAGCTCGACGATCTCATCCGCCCGGGCATTGAGGCTATATCGTCCACACATGGTCCAGTAGGATATGCTTCACGCCGCGTGCCCGCTGCGGCCCCGGCCCCCGGACCTTCGACCTGGGAGATGATCCATGGCCATGCTGCTAACCCTCGTTGGGGTGGCGTTTGTTGTGGGTTTCACCTTGGCGTTGATTGGCTGGCGCGGTAAGCGCACCGACGACCATCCCCTGTGTCGGCGATGTAAGTACGACTTGGTCGGGACTGAGGCGATCCCGAAGCAATGTCCTGAGTGCGGCTCGTTACTCGCAACGCCTCGCGCGACTCGCATCGGCAATCGCAGACGACGACGGGCGACGCTGACCGTCGGCTTGGTCGTGTCTCTTTTGTCACTTTCCAGCGGCGGGTTTTTGGGTTGGTCACAAGCCAAGCAGTTTGACTGGTATCCCTACAAACCGCTTTGGATGCTCAGCAACGAGGCGATGAGCACCTTCCCCCGCGGCCAAGTGAACTTACCCCAACGAGAAATCCGCAGACGACTAGAAGATGACAAGCTCTCGGACCGACAAATCAACGGCCTGATTGAGAAGGCGCTCTCAATCCAGGCGGACGAAACGAAAACTTGGGATTACTTCTGGGGTGATGTGATCGAAAAGACATGGGACAAAGACAAGATTAGCGAGGACCAACTCATACGGTACATCAAGACCGCGGTAAGAAATGCGCTGCATCTTTCCGTTCGAGCGCGAGTTCGCCAAGGTGAGTGTGTGATGATTCGACGCGGCTTCGGTCCCAATGTTCGCGCCGGGAACTCACACCGAATTTTCGTAACCCGCGATTATGGCCCCCTACGAATCGACGACATCGAAGTCCGAGCTTCGTTTGGACATCGGGCAAGCAGCCTTGACGGCCGTGGCGGGAGTAGCAGGCATGGAAGCATGTTCACAATAAACGCATCCCTAGGCAAGCATGAGATGTCATTGCAGTGTCGTTTTCGTGCGGCCCCCTCGGATTCGATCGAGGCTGAAGCGTTCTTTGAGATGAGCTGGGAGGACGTCGAGAAGATCGTTGAAGCCCACAAGTTTCTCGATTGGATCGACACAGTACGAGTTCCCGTTGAAGTGGTCGCGCCCGGCGACCCTGTAATTGACCTGGTGGATGATCCGGCGCTGAAAGAGATCATCCGCAAGGCGATCACTATTCAACAGATTCGTTTAACCCAGGGTCGCCGACTTGAAGCGCGGTGCTGGTTTGAGTTCGACGCCTTGCCGATGCCCGTTGGATTCGAAGTCTTTTGGCGGGTAGGCGAACGAGAATGGCTTGTTCAGAGCATCACGGCCTTGGAATCCGCGGGCTCTGTGTACAGCCACCGGCATTGGTTCGGCGCCAAGGGATTCCCTATTGACGCCACGCATGTTGACATCATCTTGCGAAGTAGTGTCCGAATCGCTGAAGGCAGAGTCGCACTGAATCGGATCTGGCAGGGTGAGATTGTTTTTCCGAATCAGCCATTGACACGGGATATTGAGAAAAAATGAAGTAGGGCAGGCCTTGAGCCTGCCACTTCCCTGGAGATGGTCGAATAACGCACGGCTTGAAGTCCAGATGAAGGACGAGCGAGTCCCTCGTGCCACTCGCATTGCGGTTGCCACGCACAGCAAGCGAGCCGAAGGCAAGTGAGTCGTGCGCGCGATTCCCAAGACAACGCCGACCAAACCGACGACTCACTTCCCCCCTGGCGGCGTGTCAGCGGTGGTTGATTTGCGTTTCGGTATGAAGTCCGCCACGATGCGCGAATGACGAGCAACAGCGCCACCGCTGACGTTGGTCTCATCGGCCTCGGTGTGATGGGCAAGAACCTTGTCCTGAACCTGGCCGACCACGGCTATCGCGTGGCCGTCTATAACCGCACGACTTCCGTTACGAAGGAATTCATCGCCGAGAATGACGGCGACAGCCCCTCGGAAGCCGGCGGGCTGATCGGTTGCGAGACGCTTGAGCAGTTCGTCACGGCCATCAAATCTCCGCGGGTGATGATTGTGTTGGTCAAGGCCGGGCCGGCGGTCGATGCGGTGTGTGGGCAACTCATCGAGGCCGAAGTACAACCCAACGACATCGTGGTGGACGGCGGCAACAGTTTGTGGACCGACACCATTCGGCGCGAGAAAGACTACCGCGGCAAATTGACCTTCTTCGGCTCGGGCGTTTCCGGGGGCGAGGTTGGGGCGCGCTACGGGCCGTCGCTGATGCCGGGGGGGGATGAGCGCGCGTGGGAGACGTTGAAACCGATTTGGGAGGCGATTGCGGCGAAGGTGGATGCGCGAAGCGGCAAGCCGATGGAAGGTGTGATTAGTTCCAGTTCCAATTCCGGGGGCGGGGCTGAACCTTGCACAGCTTACATTGGGCCCAACGGTGCAGGCCACTACGTCAAGATGATTCACAACGGGATCGAATACGCGGACATGCAGTTGATTGCCGAGGCGTATCACCTGCTGCGAACGACGTTACCGCTTGCGCCGAAACAAATCGGCGAGGTTTTTTCTACATGGAACGAGGGCGAGCTTGCGAGCTATTTGATTGAGATCACCGCAGACATATTGCGCCAAGACGATCCATTGACGGGTCAGCCGCTGGTTGATGTGATTCTCGACGCAGCGGGAATGAAAGGCACGGGCACGTGGACGACGATAAACGCGCTTGAGCTGGGTGTGCCCTCGACGAGTATTGCCGAAGCGGTCTTTGCGCGCGGGATGAGTGGACTGAAAGACGAGCGCGTCGCCGCATCGAAGGTGTTAACAGGACCAACCAAAGAACCCTCACCCCCGGAAATGGGAGAGGGCTTTAGAGAAGCGGTTCGTGATGCGTTGTATTGCTCGAAAATCTGCGCCTACGCCCAGGGGTTTCAACTCATGGCCGCGGCGCAAAGCGAATACGATTGGCACTTGAACTTCGGCGAGATTGCGC
Source organism: Phycisphaerales bacterium (assembly GCA_036475395.1). Taxonomy (GTDB): domain Bacteria; phylum Planctomycetota; class Phycisphaerae; order Phycisphaerales; family SM1A02; genus JADFNO01. The sequence goes on along the minus strand of JAZFYE010000315.1, from coordinate 6,437 downwards.
GCATTTGGCGAGGTGGGTGCATTATTCGTGCGGCGTTCCTGCAGAAAATCACCGATGCGTATGAGCGGGACGCGAATTTAGCGAACTTGTTGCTCGATTCCTTTTTCCGGCGGGAGATCGCGAAGCGGCAAGCCGCGTGGAGGCAAGTCGTGTCACAAGCGGCGTTGCAGGGCATTCCCACGCCGGCGTTCAGTTCAGCTTTGGCGTATTACGATGCCTATCGAAGGGCGACGCTGCCCGCCAATCTCATCCAGGCCCAGCGCGATTACTTTGGTGCTCACACATACGAACGGGTCGATGAGCCGCGCGGTACCTTCTTCCACTTGGACTGGACCAACCCGAATCGCCCGCAATTGGAATCATAAGAAAACAATGATGCTCGACATCAAATGAATGTACACTCCCTCGCCGATTGTTGAGTGTGAGTTGCCGCGGTGAGTGGAGGAACATGCGACAGGTGATCGATCAAACCAAGCAAGCGAGTCGATGGATATCAGTCATCGTCATGTTTGTTTGTTGCTTGTCGCCTGCGCCGGTCGTTGGGCAAGCCGATCAAGAGGCGTTGGCGCTGGCCGCCAGCACACCGCGCGTTTCGTTGGTCCGAACCGAAATAGCGCCCCAAATCGACGGCGTACTGGACGAACCGCTGTGGGAAGATGCCGCGCTCATCGATGATCTGACGCAGGTCGAGCCGATTGAAGGTGCGGCGCCAAGTCAGCGCACGGAAGTGCGCATCCTCTACGACAGTGATTTCATTTATTTTGGGATTCGCTGCTTTGATACCGAGCCGGACAAGATCATTGCCAAGCAACTTCAGCGTGATGTGCCGCCGGAGTCGGATGACCGGATCACCATCGTGATCGATCCGTTTTTCGATCGGCGAAATGCATTTCTGTTTCAGGTGAACCCGTTGGGCTCGCGGCGCGACGCCTTGATTCAGGACAATCGAACACAAATCGATGACTGGGACGGGATTTGGTACGCCAAGGCCCGGATCGACGATCAAGGATGGTCGGCGGAGATCGCCATCCCATTCAAGACGATCTCATTCAATGAGGCGACGACGCGGTGGGGATTGAATATCGAGCGCCGGATCCGCCGATCCAACGAGCTCATTCGATGGTCGGCGCCGTTACAGAACAAGAGGGTCATTTCGGCCATCGACGCCGGGGTTCTGGAAGAAATTCGTGACATTGACAAAGGCATTGGGTTGGATTTCAAGCCGTATGTGAAGTCCACACTTCGCACGGACGACGTTCGCGGCGATGGTCTTGATCTTGACGCGGGGTTCGATGCGTTTTACAAGCTCACGCCTTCGATGACGCTGGCATTGACGTTCAATACGGACTTCGCGGAAACGGAAGTCGATGAGCGTCGAGTGAATCTGACACGATTCCCTCTATTCTTCCCGGAGAAGCGCGACTTCTTCCTGCAGGATGCGGGGATTTTCAACTTCGGTGGGATCCGTTTTGATCCGTTGCCGTTTCAATCGCGGCGAATCGGGTTGGATTCGGCCGGCCAACAGGTAGATCTCATCGGCGGCGTGAAACTCACCGGGCGGACCGGGCCGCTGAACCTCGGCGTGTTGACGGTGCTCGCCGATGATACTGATGATGTGGACCAGAATCTGCTGACGGTTGGCCGGGCATCGCTGAACGTCCTTGAGGAATCGACCGTCGGGTTGATCACAACAATCGGCGATCCCGCGAGTAATGATGACAACACTGTCGTGGGCGGTGACTTCAATTTCCGAAATAGCCACGTCTTCGGCGACAAGATCGTCCAAGGCAGCGCCTTCTTTCTGCACAGCTCCTCACCCGATGGCGACGGCGACGATCACGCCTGGGGAGCGCGCATCAGTTACCCCAACGATCGCATCAGGGCCACGATCGGATTCACGGAAATCGGTGATCGTTATGACGCTGCACTGGGATTCGTCCCGCGGCGCGGGATACGTGAATACTTCGGGCGCTTTCGATACCGCTGGCGGCCCGAAAACAGTTGGATCCGCACGATCGACGTCGGTTTCAACCCGATGCTGATTACCGATTTGAGCGACCGGACCGAGTCAGGCGACCTCGAGCTGGATTTGATCAGCATCGAGAACCACGCTGGCGATGAATTCAATATTGAGTACAAATTCAATCGCGAAGTCCTGACTCGGCCGTTTGAGATCAGTCCCGGCATAGTGATTCCCGTCGGTGATCATCGCTTTGACCGGGTCGATGTCGGCGGATCGACCTCCAAGAGTCGGCCATTGAGCTTCGGCGCCGCGATCCAAGCGGGCGAGTTTTTTGATGGTGATCGGTTGGATACAGCGGCGTTGATCGAGTGGCGGCCGTCACCGAATCTGCTGCTTGGATTAGCTTGGGAGCAGAACGACATCAGTCTGCCGGCCGGCGAGTTCCAGGTACAGGTTGCTCAAGCGCGGGTGAATTTTCTGTTCACGCCGGACATCGCGTGGACGAACTTCATTCAATGGGACAATGTTTCGGATTCGCTGGGGATCAACAGCCGACTGCGTTGGATCATCGAGCCGGGCAATGAGATATTCTTCGTGGTGAACCAAGCGTTCGACACGTTCGATGATCGATTCGACGGGACGTCAACGGAAGTGACGACGAAGATCGGCTGGACGTTCCGGTTCTAGAGCATGGATCGCCTCACGGCAGAGCCGCTACGATACGGCTATGAACCACGAGAATCTCTGGGCGCCGTGGCGAGCGGCGTATTTGCGGGAATTGACGCGCAAGGCTGAGGGTTTCGAGGAAGCCCAGTTCACGGCCGGGCCGTTCCTGACGGAGTACTGGAGCAACCCGCAAGACGACAGGGCCAACCATGTCATCTACCGCAACGAGCAGGGGATCGTGCTGCTGAACCGCTATCCCTACTCGAACGGCCATCTGCTGACGGCGCTGGGCGAGCCGCGCCCGACCCTGCTGGACTACGAGCCTGCGCAACGAGCGGCTTTTTGGAAGCTGATCGAAATCAGCGCAGACCTGATCGAGAAAACACTTCACCCCCAGGGGATCAACATGGGGCTCAACCAGGGGCGGGCCGCCGGCGCCGGGCTGCCCGAACACTTGCACGCCCATCTCGTTCCGCGCTGGGGCGGCGACACGAACTTCATGAGCGTCGTCGGAAATGTCCGCGTCATCCCCGATTCTCTTGAGAAGATGGCCGAGGCGTTTCGCAAGACCGCCGAAGCGATGCGCAGTTTGAAGACCTAGGACAACAGAGCTATCGCAATGAACGCCGTGCCCGGAATCGATCCCGATTCGTACCACATCCCGCCGGCGCTGACCGAGCGCATTCAGACGCCGGCCCTTGTCATCTTCATGGACAAGGTCGATCGGAATATCAAGCAGGTCATTTCACACACAGGCGGTGATGTAAATCGTTGGCGGTCGCACCTGAAGACGACGAAGCTTCCGCAAGTATGGGAGCGACTTCTCGAGGCGGGTGTGCGGCAGTTCAAGTGCGCCACGACCCGGGAGGCCGCGTGCCTCTTGACGCTGCTTGATCACCGCGGCCTCGAGGGCGCTGATCTGTTGATCGCCTACCCCCTGCTCGGGCCGGGGCTGGAGCGGGCGGTGGACCTGGCTCGAGATCACGGACGCACCGCCGTGTCGGTGCTGTGTGAGGACCCCGCCGCGGCTGATCGCATCCCTGGGAGCTTGGGCATCTTCGTCGACGTCAATCCGATGATGAACCGGACCGGGATCGAGATCGATGATCGGCCGCGGATGATCGAGGTTGCGCAATCAGCCGGCTCAAGGTTCCGGGGTATTCACGCCTACGACGGGCATATCCGCGACGATGAGCCGAGCGTTCGCAGAGAACAAGCGTGGAAAATCTATGACGAAGTCCTTGATCTTTGCGGGCATCTCATGGCGAAAGGATTTCGTGTTGACGAAGTCATCACCAGCGGCGCCTTGACGTTCCTTGATGCGCTCGCCTACCACCCATTTACCGAATTGAACGAGACGACGCACCGCGTCTCGCCGGGCACGGTCGTGTTTTCAGATACGACGACACAGACGGCGGTGGCGCACGCGAGACTCGAACCGGCAGCGGTGGTTCTTTCACGAATCATCTCGCGCCCGACAGCGGACATCGCGACGTGCGACGCCGGGTCCAAAACCATCGCGGCCGAGATGGGCGATCCGTGTGCGATCGTGATCGGTCATCCCGAGCTGACCGCGATCAAGCCCAGCGAGGAGCACCTGCCGCTTCTCATCGAATCAGGCCCGGGTCCGGCGCGTGGCGATCTGCTGTTGCTCGTTCCCCGTCATGTCTGCCCGACGGTGAATCTGGCGCAGGAGGCAATTCTGTTGAACGATGAGGGATCGGTTCAGATCGTTCCGGTCGCCGCGGCGGGGCACGAAGTGCGCATCAGCCAGCCGGTCGGATCTTGACCGGGACCGAGGCAATCTAAGGACATGGCAAAAGGAAGGCGGCGCTCAGTCCCTCCGGGTCGCCCACGGGATGGAGGTCTCCCACGCGCACCAGGGATTTGCTCGAACCCCAAGGCAAGGTGGGTTCGCTTACCATCGATCCCGGCCTTCCACTCGATGGAGGCTTGACCATCGTCGCGGAAAAGCGATCCCTTGAGGTTCACCAGGCTCGAGCAAATACGCCCGTTCACACCTGGGCGGTCCCGAGGGGGCTGAACGCCGCCATGGCCAGGGTAGCGGGGGACCCCCTGCCCGTCGATCATTTTCCCCGCTGGTCGTCGATTTTGCCCTGATCGCTTTTTCCGATCATTGACACGGAAACCGCCGCATGGTACATCCTAGTAACGGAGAAAGTTCGTAAACGCCCCTTATACGAGGCTTTAGACAATGCGGATTCTTGCTGGACTAACTCTTGGGGCCCTCGGCGCTGCCGTGCTTGTGGGATGCAGCAGCTCCAGCCCCCACAACGTGAGCTTTGGCGCCATCAGCGGCAACCTGACGCCGGAGCTTCAAGGCCTGACCGATCGCCCGGTCGATGACCAGCGCAACCTGGCCGTCACCAACAACATGAACTTGCGGATGATGGAAGACGATCTCGGCCGCGCGCTCTACACCGACCACCCGAGCCGGTTGAGCCCATATCCGATCACCTACACGAGCGGCAATCCGCGGTAGGCGCGGTCGTTGGTCTGCCTGGTTTGAACCAAGACGCTCTCCGTCCGTGAACGGGGAGCGTTTCATTGCGCGCGGCGGCGGCGGGCTTGCCCCAACCGTTCAATGCGCCAAAGGTAGTCTGTGAGTCCTGTCAGCCTGGCCATCAACACCATTACCAAAGCGATCACGTCCTTCCACCCCGCGTCGATGCCGCGTCTCAGTCGAGGGCACTACCGGCGCGAACTGGCGGTGTGGTCGTTGCTGCCCGTGGCCCTAGGGGCGGTCGAGGGCGGGGTGACGGGCGTCCTGGCCAAGAACGCTTTTGAAGGGACGGTGGGTCCGGCCGCCTTGAGCTTGGCGGTGGCTGTCCTGCAGGGCGCTCCCGCCCTGGCCAACGTCGTCAGCTTTCTCTGGGCGGCGCTGGGCCACGGCCGGCACAAGATCCGACTCATTGCATCGCTACAGCTCTTGATGATCCTGATGGTGGCGATGATCGCGCTGGCACCGCGCACCGGGCCGGGACTGCTGATTCTCGTCCTCGGCGCCGTTGGGGCGCGGATGTCCTGGGCGGGCGTGGTGACGCTGCGCTCAACCGTGTGGCGGGCCAACTACCCGCGCCACGCCCGGGCAACCTTGGCCGGCAAGCTCGCCACCGTCCAGGCGATTCTGATGGCGGCCACCGCCTACGCCATCGGTCGGGCCATGAACTTCAACCCCGAAGCGTTCCGCATCATGTATCCGGCAGCGGCGGGCATCGGTCTGATCGGAGTGGTGGTCTACAGCGGCATGCGGATGCGCGGCCACCGCGCCGTGATCCGAGCCGAACTGAACGCAAAAGAATCGGGCGTCTCACTCTTCAATCCGCTGCAATGGCGAGCATTGCTGCTGGGGGACGCGAAGTTCCGGCGATACATGACCTGCATGTTCGTCTTCGGCGCCGGCAACCTCATGGTGGGCGCGCCGTTGATCATCATGCTCAAGGACCGATTCCAGTTCAATGAATCAAAGTCCGTGGCGATCATGACCACGATCCCACTACTGCTCATGCCGTTGAGCATCCCGCTGTGGTCTCGACTCCTTGACCGTGTGCACATCCTTCAATTTCGGGCCGTTCACAGTTGGGCGTTTGTCGCCGCCACTGCCACCGTGCTCATCGCGGCGCTGACAATGCAACCCTGGCTGCTCTTCCTGGGGGCAACGCTGAAGGGACTCGCGTTCGGCGGCGGGGTGCTGGCGTGGAACCTGGGACACCACGACTTCGCGCCCGTCGAGAAGGCGTCGCAGTACATGGGCGTGCACGTCACCCTCACCGGCATCCGGGGGCTG
>JAZFYE010000314.1:0-10348 GCA_036475395.1 Phycisphaerales bacterium | reverse complement strand
AAGTTCGCCGGTCTGAAGGAGGAAGACTTCGCAGCCTTCCCCATCTCTGAAGCCTACGACAGTTGGGTGACCGTCGGCGCCACGGAACTCGCCGGTAACCAGACCGACTACAGCGGATTCGGAAGTGACGGCATTCATGCTGTGATCGTCGGAAACTCATTCAAGAGTGGCCTCGTTTTCGACAGTAATCCGGGCTCTCCTGTCCTGGGCCCGGAAGTTGTCTTGGCTCAGTTCACGCTCCCGGACAATAATGGCTTTCATCTGGAAGGTGTGATCCTCTGGAACCCACCGGGTGCCGGCCCTGGCTTTATTGTCTCGCCGTTCATGGTTGACAACATCCCCGCTCCCGGCGGGCTCGCGCTGCTCGGGCTGATCGGTCTCGCCGGCCCGCGCCGCCGTCGCGGCTCGACAGCGACCAGCGGCTGAGGGCGGTTGACTGCTAGCGGCACAGCTCCAGGTACGTGTCGAAGAACTCGCCGAGCTCGGCTTGGAACCGGTCGCCGAGTGTGAGGCCGGTGATTTCGGCGATGAGGGAGTCGCCGTCTTTGAGATTGACGCAGCGCCCGCCGCCGGCCTCAGCGATCTGTGGGAAGTGCTTGACGTCCTTGCCGTCGGCCTGGATAACGTGGGTGGTGAGTTGGATCTTGGCGCCGCGCTCGGCGAGCGAGACGCATAGGGTCCCCGTGCCGACGCGCGGGCGGGCGTCGCCGATGAGCACCAGCACCTTGGTGTGGCTGGGCAACCAACTGAACCGGGTATAGGCGAGGCGCAGCGCGGGATACACGGCCTCGGGCGTGTCTCCGCCTCCCTCGGCGGTGAGGCTCCACAACCGCCGGCGGGCTTCGTTGATGTCGTGGGTGAAGTCCCAGGCTTTGGTCTCGAACTCGTCGCGCCGATCTCGATACCCAACGAGCCCGACACGTAATGACTTGACCACGTCGCCGATGAAGAGCATCATGTCGTCGATCCCGCCTTGGGCTTCGGCAAGCTCACCGGACATGCTCGCGGTGCAGTCAACGCAGATGGCGAGATCCACGTGACGCTCGCTGAGCGTGTCGATGTAGGTTTCCAATGCCGCAAAGCGTTCGGGTTCAAGCCCCGCCAGAAGTCCGGGCGGCAGCGGCGGGTCCGTGGGGGCCGGAACGGCGTAGGCGGGGCGGACCTCGAAGCGGCGCCCGACCTTGCGCAGCCATTGTTGCCAGCGAAAATGCCGGCGGAGGTCGGGTGCGCCGGTCAGCACGGCCAGACGGGGTGACAGGGCTCCGGCATTGATCCGACGCATGCGCAGGATGATTTTCCTTGTGGTCTCGCCGGCAAGCTTGGCGAGCGCCTCATCGCCACTGGCCACGCCGAGTTCGGCGGCCAGCAGTCTATCGTCGAGGTTGTTGGCGCGCGCGAGAAGCCGCACACCGCGGCCGAGCCGTTCGAGATCGAGTTCGTAGCGATGTCGAAGGGCGGTCCGCAGGACGCGCGGCTCCGGCTCGGTGGCGAACCAGTGTTCTTCGGCCGCAACGCGTCGTCGGCCGAGTGTTCGCGTGGCGAAGGCGCGGACCTGCCAGGCGTCGTCGCTCAGCAGGCGCTGCAACATGTGCTGGGTTTCCTGGCAGCCGTATCGCTCGAGTCGCATCGCGACCAGCGCCCGCCGCGGCCACGACTCGCCCTGCAGAAGTGCGTCGATCGTTTTCTTCTCAAGCCGCGCGGCATCAGTGAGACTCGGTCGATCCAATGTCGCCGTCGGTTGCGCGACGAGTTCACGGTGCGCGACGGCTGTAGCCAGGCCCGCCAGCGTGATACAGCCTATCGTCCTCGCCAAGTTGGTCCCGGCGTATCGCATACGACGATTCATCATAGCGTAGGGTGGGCCCGGGCCTACCGACACAGTTGCAGGTACAGGTCGTAGAACTCGTCGAAGGCCGGCCACCACGGCTCTTGGAGCGTCGTGTGCATGATCGAGGGCACGAGCTGGTCCGGATCGGAGAGCGTCACTTTCCGCCCGCCGCCGTGCGTCGCGATGTCCTGGAAGGCGGCGGCCGTCCTCGCGTTGTGATGTTGCACCTCGGCGCGGCGTTGCGGGGTCATGTATCGCTCGGCCCGCTTGGAAATCTGCGTCGGCACATGCACGGCGTGAACGGTGAGCCCCTCGTTGCGATACGTCTCGACGAGGTTCAGAATCTTGTAGACATCTTCATCATGCGGACGCGCGTCGCCGACCAGAATGATCTGCCTCGCTGCATAGGGATTCCAGTTCAGGTTCCCACAGGCGGTCAGACCCTCGAGCACCGCTTCGGGCAGATCGGCTCCGCCGATGATCCGCAAGTTAAACAAGAAGTTTCGGATCAACGCGACTTCAACGGTGAACCGATGTCCTTCCCATACCGGTTTGGCATCGTGGTCGCGATACGCGACGAACGCCAAGCGCATGGTCCTAGAGATGTCGTTGAGAAACAGAATAAGTCCGTCCACGCCGACGCGCGCTTCGTTGATCATGGGGACCATCGAGAAGGTGGCGTCCATGACGATGACGAGGTCGAGATCGCGCTGCCGAAGCGTATCGAGGTAGTCCACCAGCCTTGAGAACGTATCCACCTCCATTTCGCTGACAAGCGACGGCCCGGCGAGCTTCGCGCGGGCGCTGAAGGCGCTGAGCGGGGGGAACTCGATCTTGCCCTCTTGTCCGTTGAGCCACGCATTCCATTGCTGAACGTCGGTCGGGGCCCGCGGCAGCCCCAGTAGCGCCGCCAATCGTCGCGAAACGACCGCCGCGACGGTGTTGTTCATGTTGCGAATGAGCATTACAACTCGCTTCGCGGCCTCGGCTTGCACCGATTCGATCTGAGATGCGGCGGCGATCTCCAGACCGAGGACCAGATCGTCAACGATCTTTGTCTGCATCAGCTTCGTCGCCAACGGCTCAATGACGGCTTCGTCGAGTTGAATCCCGTGGCGAAGGGCCGCGCGAACTACATATGTGGCATCCTCATCCGGGCGTAGATCCGCCTGCGTGATCGTGTAATCCATGCGCAGCGCTTGGCGCAGCGCGAAGCAGCGCACCTGCCAAGCCTCGTCACGGATCAGATCATGGACGAGCTGTTGGACCTTCTCGCCCGTGTAGCGTTCGAGCCTCAGCAGGCCGAAGACGCGGATCGGCCAGTCGGGGGCGGTGAGGTACTGCTCCAGGGCCGCTCGTTCGCGGTGAGTGATGGATTCCCACGGCACCTTGGCCCCCATCGCCGAGTTGGCCCAGAGGGCTGGGCCGGGCAAGATGGCGGTAACAAGAACGCTCAGGATCAGGCCGCGGAAGGTGAGTCTGCGCATGCGGTGGGGTCTCGAGGGGTGGGAAAGATCAGCCGGCTCCGTTTACCAGGATGGGGGGCGTGCACGCTCCCGTCAATCAATCCGCAGTGGGCAGCGAGTTGTTCCCGCGTCCGGCCCGGGGATCGTCATGCGGCTGAGGGATCGCCTAGTCGCCGTGCTTTTGGCGCAGTCGCGGGCTGGTGCGCAGCAACAACTGTACCCGCTCGAATTCGTCGAGCACCTCGCCGAGCACCGCGCGGACCGGGTCGGCCGGCGGTTCCGCCACGATCGTCACACCTCCATCTGGTAGCTGTTTCCTGGCCATTGCGCGGTACCGGCTGAGGGTTCGATCCCCGAAGACCGCCACGGGCTCGAAGTCCTCCGCCATGAACCAGGTGACGGGCACGCGGAAGCCGGCGTTGATCTGAGCCTTGGCGATGAGGGGGGCGTGGTCCTCGCTGCGAAGGATGAAACGCAGGTGAATCCGATCGGGATTGGCCTGGGCGATGCGAGCCATGGCCGAGCCTTGCAGCGCGCAATCGCCGCACCAGGTACCGGTCATGCACAGCACGTTCATCTCGCGGGCAAATGACTTGATCAACGCTTCTTGCTGGGCCGTCAGCGTCAGCTGCGCGTAACGCTGATCCCACGGCGGGCGATGACCCTCCGGCTCGCCCAGGGCGACGAAGCCGGCATAGTCGACGCCTTGGTCGAACCGTACGCGAAGAGTGTCTGCATCCAGAAGCATGGCTGAAAAGGCATACTACCCGAAGTTCGCCCGGGAGCGGTCCGTCGCGTTCCGAGCCGCGAGAGTGTTGGTGGGCTTAGTTCTCATCCGGCTGTGTGGACGGCTTCGGCTTGAGCAGGGCCTCGACGTCCTCCGGTAACACATAGACCGTCTCGTCAACGGTGTTGAACTCGATCGACTCGTAGGTCATCACCTGCTCAAAGTTCATGACGCGCACTGCCGTACGGGTCGGCAGGAGCAGATCGCCGAACCTTTTGTAGTCGCTGTACACGGTGATCTGCTCGATCGTGCGCCCGGGAATGTCCTGTTCGCCGACATTCCCGGCGAGGAGGCCTGTCTGCTGGTCGAAAAACTCGGCGTATTCGCGGCCGGCCTTTGAAATGAGCTTTACCTTGTAGCACGGTTCGCCTTCGAACTCGGTCAGTTCGACGGTCTCCATCGACGTGAACTTCTCAGCACGGTGAAGCTCGGTATAGAAGCCCGCGGTTTCACCGATCTGCCTGAGCTGGTTTCCTTCGAGGATCGATGTGCCTTGCATCGGGCTGCTCGTGAACCCGACTTGCCCGTCAAAGCCTTGCGTGATGTCTCCCATGCCGGGGATGTTGATGCGGATGAGAAGCTTGTTGGGGATGGACCGGAACATCTCAAGACTCCCTTCCATACCTTGGGCGGGAACCGAGAATGTCCCCCTGATATGCCGGGAGACGGTCTTGAGCAGCGCGTCCTTGCCGCCGATGGCCTCGATGTACCGAGCAAAGATCGTACTGGCCTCGGGGAGATCGGCGCTCGGTTGCGAGGACGCGGCCGCCTCCGGCTTGGTCTCCTGGCCAACGCTGATCGTCGAGATAAAGGCAAGTGCTAGAGCGCCGAAAAGCACACAGCCGCAACGGCAGGGAATAACGGTTTCTTGCTTCATTGAGCGATTCCTTTCTTTGGATGGACGCAAGCAGCGGTCGGCGTGGTGCGGGTAGGGAAGAATACCTTAAGACGCAGTGTCAGGGTCGTCCGGAGCTCTTCTTCGGCCGCATCGGCCACCACCTTCAATTAGGGGGCGCTTCCCAGGGCACACGGAATCGGCCTCGCGCACCCATCAGCATTCCTTGGGATTTGCCCCACACGGTTCGAGCGGCGGAGTCCACCCCAGGCTCAATCGCCGTGTTTTTGGCGCAATCTGGCGCTGAGCCGCAGGAGAATATGGACGCGCTCGAATTCGTCCAGCCAATCCTGAAGCGTAGCTTCAAGCTCGTCGGCGGGCACCGGCGCGCCCGGAAGCGGGCACGAAGCGCCCAATTGCTTGGCGGCCAGCGCTCGATAGCGTGTCAGCGTTCGATCACCTCGAATCGAGACCGGCTCGAAATCCTCGGCCATGAAAACGACCACGGGCACGCGGAACCCGGCGTTGATCATCACCTGCTTCGCCAGGTCGAGATGCTCGTCACGGTCCAACCAGCACAGCTCGATACACGCGTTGGCCTCGGCGATGCGCTGCAGGAGCGGACCTTGCTGCACACAATCCCCACACCAAATGCCCGAGATACACAGCGCCTTGACGTTCCGTGCGAACCGGCTCACGAGGTGCCGCTGCTCGTCGGTCAGTTGGACCTGCTCATAAATCTTGTTCCAGTTTGCCGCCTTCTCGCTGTCGGTCGCGAGATACGCGTCGTAGTCGAGCGCGCTGTCGAATTTTTTCTTGAGGAAGGCTGCATTCATGGTCGGTTGGAGTCGTTCGTGAGCCCCAGTGGTAACGGCCGCTCAGGGTAGGCCGGACAACCGCCGATTCCAAGCGGCCCCGCTCAATCGAAACTCCCAGTAGACACGCCGAGCATCAGGTAGAGAGCAGCATCGCGAAACCCTGATCGGCTCCTAGGTCGCGGCGCAGCGGTTGGGGCCGGCTTCGATATCCAGCAGATCGGCGTTCCCAAGATCTGATTTCCCCTCGTTGATGCTGATCACGCATTCGTGGCTGGGCGGCTTGGCGGGCAGGCTCGCCAGGATCGTCGCCACGAACGAGTCCTCATCAGCGCTCAGCAACTCGACGCCGACTTTGATCCGGCCGAGCGTGGCGCTCACCGGTTTGCCGTTGAACCCGATCTCCGAGCCCGTATGCGCGGGATAGATCTCGATTGACTCGGCGAGGCTCAGCAGCCGGTCGTGAAGGCTGTTGTAGAGTACGTGCGCGCCCGCCTCAGCGCCCGGATCCCCTTTTTCGAGATCGGGTCGGCCCACGCTCTCGACGAAGAGCGTGTCCCCGCTGAGCAGCGCCTCATCTTCAATGAGGTAGCACGTGCTTTCGCCGGTATGTCCGGGGGTTGAAATGGCCTGCATCTTCAGATCGCCGATCTCGATCGTCTGCCCATGTTCAACGGGGGTATAGTCGAAACTGACCCGCTGATTCCGCGGAATGAGCAGGTCGGCGCCGAGGGCTTCGCAGAGCGCTCTTGCCCGCGAGAAGTGATCGGCATGAACGTGTGTCTCCAACACCGTGGTGATCGTGAGGCCTTCGCGCAGCGCGATTTCCTGGTAGACCTCGATTCCCAAGGAAGGATCCACGACCACGGCCGCCCCAGCTGAACCGAGCAGATACGACAAGCAGCCCTTGCCGTGCCGCCGCAGTTGAATGAAAACCGCTTCCGGGCGTGAGCGCAGCGCGAGGCGCGCTTCGGACCAGGCGAGACTCCAACCGCGCATGCCGCCGATGAGGCTGTAGGAATCTCGCCCGAGCGACTCGAGCACCTGTGCGGCTTTTTGCGACGTGATTCCGGCATTGCACACCGCGACGACCGGCCGGTCTTGGGGAAGATCTTTCGCCGCGTGCTGAAGCGGCGCGGCGTCGCCGGATCGAAGCGAAGCGCCAACCGGGATGTTTCTGCTCCCTTGGATATGCCAACTCGCAAACGCCTCCGGTTCCCGAACGTCGATGACGGTCACCGGCGAGCCGGACTCGAACATCTCGGTGAGTTGTCTGTTGGTGATTTCCTTCATGGGTCAGCCTCGACGTTTGGGGTCGCAAGGGGTACGGAACCGGCGATCGTACTCGCCGCAGATACATGACAGGCCGATCGAGCCACGAAGCTAAGGCGACAACTGCTTCACGGCCTTACTTATCGCCGCGTCCACGGCCTGGCGGCGCGTGGCTCCGTCGGCCCGGGCGATCGTCGCGCCGGGGTCGGCATTGGCGACTTGGCAATAGTACGCATCACCGAGCCGGTACGACGTGATTTTCACCGCCACGCCGTTGATCCGGCGATCATCAACCTGATAGTCCTGCGCGTTCGACATACATCAAGACCCGCGCTGGACCGGAGCGGCGACGAGATTGCCCCACTCGGTCCACGAACCGTCGTAGTTGGACACGTTGGGGAACCCCAGCAGGTACTTCAGCACGAACCACGAGTGGCTGGAGCGCTCGCCGATGCGGCAGTAGGCGATGATGTCCTTGTCGGCGGTCACGCCCTTATCCTCGTAGATCTTGTTGAGCTCGTCGACGGGCTTGAAGGTGCCGTCCTCGTTGCAGGCCATGGCCCAGGGGATGTTTGCCGCGCCAGGAATGTGCCCGCCCCGCTGGCAGGTTTCCGGCAATCCGGGGGGCGAGAGGATTTTGCCTGAGAACTCGTCCGGCGAGCGGACATCGACCAGCGCCGCATTGCCTGCGCCCATCGCACCTTCGACTTGGCGCCGCATCGCCCGGAGCGTGTTGTCCGGCGCGCTGCACGTATACGTCGTTGGAGTCGGGGAAGCAGCGTCCGTGGTCAGTTCGCGGTTCTCAGCCAGCCACTTCTTCCGCCCGCCGTTCATGATCCGCACGTCTTGGTGGCCGTAGATCTTCAACTGCCAGAACGCCCAGGCGGCGAACCAATTGTTGTTGTCGCCGTAGAGGATGATGGTGGTGTCGTTGCCGATGCTGCTGTTGCCGAGCAGCTTCTCCAGGTCGGCCTGGCTGATGATGTCGCGCTGCACGGTATCGCACAACTGCGTCTGCCAATTCCACCCGATCGCACCGGGGATGTGGCCTTGGCCGTAGGCTTCGGTATCGACGTCAACCTCCACGATCGCCACGTTCGGATCGTTCTTGTGCTCGTTTACCCAGTCCGTCGAGACGAGCGTGTCTGCATGAGCGTAGTCGGCCATGTGGTTCTCCTTACTTTCAAAGCAACCGCGACAACCCGTAGCGACGTTCGTCGAAAGCGCCGCCCCGGGATAACGAGTCTGGCTGCCGTAGGTATTCCGGCTCAGGGAACTTTCGGACCTATCGACCCCATGGTACGAGCGTCTTGTGGCCTGGCAAGTTCCGGTCGTATCAGGAGATGCCCGGCGGGGGTCTTGTGTAGCGCCAATGGCGGGATCGCTAGCCCGTGGGTTCTTCGCGAGCCCGTTGTTGGTAGTTTCGCAAGAGGTCGAACGCCTCCAGCGGACTGAGCCGGCTCAGATCAATTTCGCCAAGCTCCTGTACGAGGGGGTGCTGGAGATACTCCGTGAAGAGCCCCAGCTGACGGGCGTCGGTGCCGGACGGCGATGCAGATGCACCGCTTTCGGCCGTCACCGGCGTCGTTTCGGATTGCACGGCCAGGGTTTCGAGCAGTTGGGAGGCCCGCCGCACGGTCTGGGGCGGGATGCCCGCCAGTTTCGCGACATGGATGCCGTAGCTGCGGTCAGTTCGCCCGGGGAGGATGCGATACAGGAAGATAATCTGCTCGCCCCATTCCCGCACCGAAACGTGCAGGTTCCGGACGTTGCCCAATCGATCCGCGACCGCCGTGAGCTCGTGATAGTGCGTGGCGAAGAGCGTGCGGCAGCCGCGCTGGGCGAGTGTCTCGGCGATCGCCCACGCCAGCGACAGCCCGTCCAGGGTGCTCGTGCCCCGTCCGATCTCATCCAAAATGACCAGGCTGCGCTCGGTCGCGTGATGAAGAATGTTGGCCGTCTCGGTCATCTCGACCATGAAGGTGGACTGACCGGCGTGCAATTCATCGGACGCGCCGATACGGGTGAAGATGCGGTCGAGTAGGCCGATCGTCGCCGCCTCAGCCGGCACGAAGCAACCGGTGTGCGCCAGCAGAACAATCAAGGCCGTCTGGCGAATGTAGGTGCTTTTGCCGGCCATATTTGGCCCGGTGATCAGGGCGAGCGTGGCCCGGTCACTTGAGATCGGATCGTCGGCCGTCTCGCCTTCGTCGCTTCGTGGTGCCGTCACTGGATCACTCGCGCCGAGCACACAATCATTGGGCACAAAGCGCTCGCCCAGCGTCCGATCGAGCACCGGGTGTCGACCCGCCTTGATGTCGATCACCGGCTCCGGCACAACGGCGGGGCGAACGTACGCGTGCCGGGCCGAAACCTCCGCAAAGCACAAAAGAACGTCCAGTTCCGCTACGAGGTCCGCAAATCCACCGATCGCTTCAGCCTGTTTGGCGACATCCCGGCACAGCCGTTCAAACAACAATGTCTCTCGCTCGACTGCTCGCGTCTGGGCGGACGTAACCTTGTGTTCGAACTCCTTGAGCTTGGACGTGACGTAGCGCTCGGCGTTCTTGAGCGTCTGTTTGCGCGAGAATGTGTCGGGGACTTTTCCGGTATGCCGGTGGGTGATCTCGATGTAGTAGCCGAACACCTTGTTGTATCCAACTTTCAGCGACGGGATCCCGGTCTGCTTGATGAGTTGTCGTTGATACTCGACCAGCCAGGTGTTGGCGTCGCGTTGAAGTTGGCGGGCCTCGTCGAGCGGTTGATCGATACCGTCGCGAAAGAGTCCGCCTTCGCGCAGATGGCCCGGCGGTGAATCAATGCAGCGGGTGAGAATAGTTTCACCCAGCGGGTTCAGCGGGCCGGCGAGCTGCTTGGCCCGGTCGAGCGCTGCGGCGAACGCCCGTTGATCCGCCAGCACAGCCGTCAGATTCGGAATCCTGCCGATCGAATAGCCGAGGGCGACGACGTCGCGCGGCGTGACTCGTGCGGTCGCGACCCGCCCGACGATGCGCGCGACATCCTGCACGTCGCAGAGCTGCGTGGTCAGGGCGGCGCGCAGGTTCTGATCATCGACCAAAGCGGCCACGGCCCGCTGCCTGGTGTTGATAGTTTCGAGGTTGCGCAGGGGGAAGCAAAGCCAGCGACGAAGCAGCCGTTTGCCCATGGCGGTGCGGCAGCGGTGGAAAATGCTTAGCAACGATCCTGCCGTGGTCCCGCTTCGCATCGTGCGCATGATTTCAAGGCTGTACAGGGAAGTGGCGTCGATCGTCACATACGTGTCCGGCGCCTCCGGCTTGGGTGGTCGCAGGTGGTCGAGCCGCCCGTCACCCGAGGCGGCCGGGG
>JAZFYE010000313.1:0-12814 GCA_036475395.1 Phycisphaerales bacterium | reverse complement strand
GCTCGGTCCCACGCCTCAGTGCGTTTCCCGGCGCGGTTCATGCTCGTTGGGGCCCTAAACCCAACGCCCAAAGGCAATATGGCTATGGACGAGCTCAGCCAGCGGGCGATGGAAAAATATCTGTCACGGTTGTCCAGTCCACTGATCGACCGGATTGACATTCATATCGAGGTGCCGTCCGTGCCGTACCGGCAGCTCGCCTCGAAGCAGCGCGGGACCAGTACCGCCGAGATTCGTTCCGTCGTTGCCCAAGCCCGGAGCGTGCAAGCATCGAGGCAAGGACCGCAGCTAACGAATGCTGAACTTTCCGGAAAGATGCTCGATCGGCACGCAAAGCTGGATGAGCCCGCCCAGACGCTGCTCGGCCAGGCAATGACCGAACTGAAGCTCAGCGCCCGCGGCTACGACAAGATCCGCCGGGTGGCGCGAACGATCGCCGATCTAGAGAACTGCGAGGCTGTGCAATCGCATCACGTCGCTGAGGCTGTTCAATATCGACTTTTGGATCGGATGATTTGACGGTTCGAGGAAATCCGCAAGGCCGGGGGAGTGTCAACCATAAGCAGTGACGAAGACTTCGGATCGCCGCCAACTTCGGGCTGTTGCGGGAAAGACCGTATCCTGACGCGTCCATGAAAGATCAGCACCTCGCCAAGCGCGTTCTGAGATGGGTCGTTCCCGTGCGGGACGATGAGATCGCGGCGTTGTCTTGGGCGGTGGCCTACTTCTTCTTCTTGATGCTTGGCTACTACCCGTTGCGGCCGTTGCGGGAGAACATGGGCGTAGAGGGTGGGATCGAGAATATTGCGTGGCTGTGGACCGGAACGTTGGTGGCCGTCATTGCGCTCAATCCCATCTTCTGCGCGATCGTCGCCCGGTTTCCCCGACGTACCTTCATTCCTTACGTCTACCGCTTTTTCATCACGAACCTGCTTGTGTTCTTCGTGTTGTTCAAGGTCTTTCCCCAGGGGCAGCCACACATGTATCTCGGTCGCGTGTTCTATATCTGGCTGAGCGTGTTCAATCTCTTTGTCATGTCCGTGGGTTGGGGGTTCATGGCCGATATTTTCAGCAACCCACAGAGCCGACGACTCTTCGGATTCATCGCCAGCGGCGCGAGCCTCGGAGGCACGATCGGCTCGGCACTGGTCATTCTTCTCGTAGACTACATCGATCCATTCTTGTTCATGCTTCTTGGAGCGGTGTTGCTCGAAGGGGCGGTCCGGACGGTGGGACCGCTCAATCGCATCGCCATAAGCGCCAGGCAGCGAACTGATGGACAGTCGAGGCGACCTAAAGAGCAAGACCCTGCGGCCGACGCCGGCTCGAAACCGCATCAGCCGATTCCTGAACAGTCGTCGTTTCAAACAACACCGGATGAACCGATCCGCGGCACTATATGGGAAGGAATGGTGCGCGTCGCGAAGTCGCCCTATCTCATGGGTATCGCGCTATTCATGTTCTTTTGGAGCGCAAGTGGTACGTTCATGTATTTGGTTCAAGCCGAAATTGCCGCCACTTACTTTGTCGAGGAGCTTCAGCGAATCAAGTTCTTCGCGGGCGTCAACTTCTGGGTGAACGTCTTTTCTCTCTTCGGCCAGGCGTGGCTCGTCTCGCGCGTAATCAAAGCCCTCGGCGTCGGCCTAACGCTTGCGCTTCTACCCATCGTGGTCTTTGCGGGGTTTGCGATTCTTGGCACATCCCTATCCCGCCTTGAACCGGCGACACTGATTTGGGTCTTCATTGTCCTCGAGACGACTCGCAAGGTCGCTAACTATTCATTAGCCAGACCGACTCGCGAAATTCTTTATACAGTCGTGCCACGCGCAGAGAAGTACAAGTCAAAGACATTCATCGACACGTTCGTAGTCCGTACCAGCGATCCGATCAACGGTTGGATCAATATGGGCCTCCGGGCCCTTGGACTCAGTACAGCGTCGGTGCTGTTTGTTGTGATGCCGATCGCGGGCGTTTGGTTTGTGCTGGCCTTGGCTCTCGGCGCTCGGCAGAATCGGCTGGCAAAATGTCGTCGATGTGATACGTGCGGCAACACCCTGAGCAGCGAAGATGCACAGTGTCCTGCGTGTGGAGCGGCCATCTAGGCGGAGGCTATGCCTCGGCTGATTCGTTCCATCGCGCGCTACGTCGTCCTGGGGATCCTCAGCACAGTCCTCGCCGACTTGATGGCGATGCTCGGCCAAGAGGTGGATCGAATCCGCCAATACCGCCCGATGAAGAAGTTGATCCTCGACATGGATCCCGGCGCGCCGGGAGTCAGCGAGACCTCCGGACGCCGGGAAGGCTCTGCGTAACGGTTGCGAGCTGAGCGGCCCGGCCAAGCAACTCGGGAATTCACGGCCCGCTGAGGCCCGGTCCGCTCCAGCGAGTGGTTCGCGTGTGTGATGATCTTACGGGTCTTCGAATGAAGCCTCAAACCACTCCCCCAACTGAGAAGTAGCCTCCGAAAGTGTCAATCGCTCCGCTTTTTCTTTTGCGCTAGCCGGCACCCAGTCGGGAAATGGCGTAACGCTCACTTGGTGCTTTCCAAACGAGGTGTGTATCTCTTGGATTGCTCCCAAGTTTTCCTTTCCGAAGCTCGCCTGAAGTCGAAAGATGGCCGGCCAGAGGCGCTGATGGACATAGGTCACCTTCCCCTCTACCAAGCGGCAGACGAGAATTTCCACTGAAGAACGAATTGTGCGAGTGAGCACAAAAATCTCGTCCCCCTTGGGATGTCCCCAGTAGCTTCCTTGGATTCGTTCACCTGCAACCGTATCGGCCAAGTTGGGGACGGGCCCCTTTGCTGATTCAAGAACAATCCCGTGGAGAGCGACAAACTCAAGAGCTTCTTCCGGTGTCACCTGCAGATGCCCTCTAAGAGACCGGTCATTGCAGTCGCCGGGCAGGGCCCAAGACTGGAGTCGGCAGATTGCTCCTAATCTCCAGTTCCCGCACCCCGGCGTATGCTAACGGTTGAGTTACACTCGTGCTGGGAAAGCTCGGCGGTGGATGCCGGGCGAAGGTCAAATGGGAAATGCCGGACGAGACCATCTGGAGGAGGAATAATCCCAGTGACGACCAGGTTGTGATCCAAGGCGTCGCGGATGTGAAACTGCCAAAATGAATGAGAGGAACGGGCTATTCGTCGCCCAACACCAGCGTCCCGACCACGGGGCGGACGCAGCCCGTCGGCGTGAGAAGGAACGTCGCAACGTCATGACAAGAATACTCCTGCTGTCACTAGTGCTCGCCGCAGCCGCGCCCGCCCAACCCGTCGGCGCGTCTCAGAATGCCCCCGCGGCTCCGTGGCCGGTGACCGTCTCGTCAGAACCGTTTAAATCCATTGGTTCGAGGGGCTACCTGGCGTCTGTGCTCAACTTGCTCGATCGAGAGGCGGAGGCGCTGGCCTCAGAGAGGCTGAAGGTACTCTACCTTGACATACTCGGCACGCGGCTCGCCATGGTCGGGGAACACGAGCGAGCAACCCGACGGGGCGACGAGGCGTATCCGCGGCAGCATGAATCAGCCACTCGCGGCGTGACCGAGGCGCTGCTGAAATCATATCGACCGGTCTCAGCGCTCGAGGCGATCATCGAGGCCGCCCACGGCCGGCGACTTGTGATGGTCAACGAGGAACACCGCTCCACTATTCAGCGGGCGTTTTCCAATCGGTTGTTGGTGCCGTTGCGCCAACTGGGATTCACCTATCTGGCGGTAGAGACCATCCACGAGGACACAGCGACTCTCAACGAACGTGGTTACCCGGTCCTGGAGACTGGAACCTACACCGACGATCCGGCCTTCGGCGACTTGATTCGTCGTGCGATCGGCCTCGGCTATACCGTCCTCGCCTACGAGCCCAGTCGCAAAGTCAGCGCCCCACGGCCTGAAGATACGTCGCCGGTCGACGCCATGAATCGGCGCGAGCGCGGACAGGCGAGGAACATCTTCGAGCGAACGTTCCAGAAGGACCCCGATGCGCGCGTGTTGGTGGTCAGCGGACGCGATCACATTGCCGAGAACACCGGCGGTCGGTGGACACCCATGGGAGGAATCCTTAAGGAATTGTCAGGCATCGATCCCGTGACGTTCGATCTGTTCGGCATGGTCGAGCACAGCCGGCGGGAGCTCGAGCATTGGGCATTCCGAACCGTGGACGATGCGGCCTGGCTCGCGGATGAACCCGTAGTGCTGGTAGATGACAAGGGCGGACTGTGGAGCCGAAACCCCGACGGGCTTGACGCGTCCGTGTTTCATCCCCGGACGACCTATGTGCATGGTCGTCCCCACTGGATGAGCATGGGCGGTCTGCGCTCGCCGCATGTCATGGACTGCCCGGGTTACGACGAACCCGTTCTGCTGCAGGCTCTGTTCGCGGGCGAGTCGGTCCATGCGGTTCCCTTGGATCAGACCGTGTGGTGGCCGGACAGGCCCAAGCCGGCGCTCCTCCTGCGGCCAGGCGCGTATCGCGTGCGTGTAATCGACCGGAGCGGCCGGGCGCTCCATCGTGTCGAGGTGCGAATCGATTGACGTGGGTAAGAAAAGGGGAGGGGAGTCTTTTTCGCGGCCGGCCTGTCACCGTCGAGTCCGGTTCGAAGCAAGCGATCAGGAACTTGGGTTCCCGGGGTGAGGCGTTACACTCGCGCTCGGAAAGGTCGGCGGTGGAGCCGGGCGAAGGTCAAATGGGAAATGTCGGTTGACAATGACAACGACGTCCATGGACTGACCCTCGTGGGCGATTCTCTCTTTTCTTCGGCGCCGCCGCGGTCGCCGATGATCCGCTGGTGCGGTTCAGATGATCTACAACCCCGGGGCAAACCCGCGCCGCATCGTGTTCTCGCAGATCGACCGGGGCTCGACGAAGTGCAGAAGATAGTCCGGGCCCCCGGCCTTGGTGCCGACCCCGGACAGCCCGAAGCCGCCGAACGGCTGCCGCCCCACCAACGCACCGGTGCAGCCTCGATTGATGTACAGGTTCCCGACACGAAACTCGGCCCGGGCCGTTTCGATGTTGGACGGCTTGCGCGAATACACACCGCCGGTGAGTTTGTAGCCCGTGGCATTGGCCAACGCGAGCGCTTCGTCGAACGTCCGCACCTTCATAACCGACAACACGGGTCCGAAGATCTCTTCCGTGGCGATTCGTGCCGTCGGCGGCGTCTCGGCGAAAATGTGCGGCCCAATGTAGTGTCGTCCCGGCGCCAGGTCGCGCTCGTGCGGCAACGCACACGCCAAGGCGAGCGGCGCCTCAGACTTGCCGATCTCGATGTACTCGTTGATCGAATCAAACGCGCTCTTGTCGATAATCGGACCGAACTCAACGGCTGGGTCAAGCGGGTTCCCGATCTTGAGCGCCTTGGTCGATTCGCACAGACGCGCCAGGAACGTGTCAAAGCATGATTCGAGCACGATCACGCGGGAGCAGGCGGAACACTTCTGCCCCTGATATCCGAACGCGGACTGACGCACGCCAAGCACCGCTTCATCGAGATCGGCTGACGCATCCACGATGATCGCGTTCTTGCCGCCCATCTCGCTAATGACTTTCTTGATTTGCGTCTGGCCGGACGGCACTTGACCGGCGGCGGCGATGATGTCCAGTCCGACCTCCATGGAGCCGGTGAACGCGATCAGTGCGGTGCGGTGATCGCGGACCATTTTCGCGCCGACGGTTCGGCCGGGTCCGGCCATGAAATGAATCACCTCCGGCGGGCACCCCGCCTCGAGAAGGATCTCGAAAAACCGCTTGCCGATGCCCAACGCTGAACCCGCCGGTTTGATGAGCGTCGGATTGCCGGTCACCAAAGCGGCGGTGGTCATGCCACAAAGAATCGCCAGGGGGAAGTTCCACGGACTGATGACGACGGCCACCCCGCGCGGCTGGTAGATCACTTGATTCAACTCGCCGACGAACGAGCCGAGGCGTTCGTGCTCAAACAACGAGACGGCCATTCGAGCGTAGTACTCGCAAAAATCGATGGCCTCGCACACATCGGCGTCGGCTTCGCGCCAGACCTTCCCCGCCTCGCGGATCATGATCCCGCATAGCTCATCGCGCCGCGTGCGCATGATTCTCGCGGCGTTGATCAGCACCGCCGATCGTTCGCGAACGGGCATCGCGCGCCATCGCGGTAGGGCCCCCTGCGCCGCCGTCAGGGCGCGCTCGGCATCGTCCTCCGTGGCGTTAGCCTTTACCTCCGGTACTTCAACGGCGCCGATCACCTTCGCAAACAATTCACGCACGCTGCGCTGCGAAAAATCACGCAGCGGCTCGTTGACAAACGCTCGGCCGTCGCCGACGCCTTCGATCGCCCGCGTCAACTGATGGCGCTGCGGCGCTTGCTCGATACGCTGGATCCCTGGGTCCGGCGTCTGATGTTGTCGAGGCGGCGCGGCGAGCAGTTCGTCAATCGACGCATTCTCATGGAAGCCGGCGCGCAGCCACGATTCGTTGGATGTGTTCTCCAGGAGACGGCGAACGAGATACGCCATGCCGGGGATCATCTCGCCCACCGGCACATATTCACGCACCCGCAATCCCATATCCACCGTCGCGGCTTTGAGCTGATCCGCCATGCCGTGCAGCATCTGGAACTCGACCGCGTTGGTCGGTACACCATGTTGCTCCATCAACGCCAAGGCGTACGCGATCGATCGGGCGTTGTGCGAGCCCAGGGCAAGCTTCACCCCGCCATCATCTGCTGAACTTGGCATAGCGTCGATGAGCAGCTTGGTCATGCGCTCAAAGCAAGCGTCCGTGTCGGATTTACGGCTCCACACCGGCACCGGCCAACCTTGCTCCTCGGCGTGGATGGTTTCGTAATCCCAATACGCGCCCTTGACCAGGCGCACCGTCACCTGCCGTCCACTGGCGGTGGACCACTCGATGATGCGCTGGGCGTCTTCGTCCCCGCTGCGCAGATACGCCTGCAGCGCTACACCGGCGGGGAACTCGATCTGGTCGCAACACCGCATAAACAGTTCGAGCGTCAGGTCCTTCAACTCGTACTGCTCGATATCGAAGTTGATAAAGACGTTGTTCGCCGCCGCCGCTTCAAGGATCGGCCGCAGCGCTGCGATCAGCTCACGGATCGATCCTTCCGTGTCGATCGGGTCCGCTTCGGAATGAAGCGAGCTGATCTTGATGGAAACATTGGTGCGCGGAATCGGACCGAGGTGGTCGCTGACCAGTCGCGCGTCGTCGGGCCAGGTATTGACTTCGCGCGGCAGGTTGTTCACGAGATCGAGGTACTTGGCCTGATAGGCCTCGGCTTCGGCGCGACTGACGCACGCTTCGCCCAGCAGGTCCACCGAAAAACCGATGCCTTGTTGCCACAGCTTCTTGAGTTTCGGGAGCGCTGACGACGCGTCCGTTCCCGCGATGAACTTCTGGGCCATCGACCTCACTTGTGACGCCACCGTTTTGGAAAACGCTGACTTCATCAGCCCCCCGGCTTTGAGTCCCAGTCCAAACCCCGGCGGCGGCGTTACGCCCGGCTGACTGAGGTAGTCCGACAGATGCTCGTGAATCTCCTGCGGCGTCTTGAGCATCGGGAACGTATCGACGAACCGGAACAGTTGAACCTTGAACGCTTCGTCCTTCATCGCCCAGTCGATGAGCTTGTCCGACCAGAAGGCCGTGGACAGGATCCCCGCCCGCTGCCGCCTGGAGGCGTCGAGCAACTCGGTCCCGATCCGCCGGATCGATGCTTCCAGCCCACCATTGGGCGCATCCTCTACCGCTTGCGGCTTCGCGCCGATCTCCACCGCTTCAGAAGACTTCGATCGGGTAAACAGGGCCATGGCATCCTTAACCTGCAAAGGGAGGTCCAAAACGATCCCCAACCACACCGCTGGTTGGCCAGGATCGTCAAGTATATGGGAGCGCTGCCCCAAGCGCGCATCCCCCAACAATCAGATTCAAGCAGGCCTGGACGATCGGCCGTCCACTCGCCAGCACACCGCCTCGGCTAAAGCTCCAGCCGCGTGGCGGCCGTGCCGGAAGAACAGCGACGGCTCAACCATCTCGAGTTCGCTCAGGCACAGCCGGTCCGCGTCGTCACGCAGAAAATCCACCCGTGCGTACAGCAAATCGCCGTCGACAAGGTTCACAATCTGCCTCGCCTGATCGAGTTCCGTAGCCTCAAATTCAAACGGCTCATCACGTGCCCCGAAATCATTCTGCACCCGGTAATCGCCCGGCACAGGGATCTTGCGAACCGTATGTGTAATCTCACCGTCAATGAAGATCGCGGAAAGTTCGCCTTCGGTCTCAACGCGCTCCAGATACGGCTGAATCATCACCCCTTCGTTGGGCAACAATCGATCAAGGTGCGCTTGGGCGGCGATCAAGCCCTGCTCATCCGCATCAAACCGCAACGTCTCTCGGGATGTCGACCCGATGAACGGTTTGATGAACGCGCGACTCCAACCCTGCGAGTTCACGATTTCTTTCACGTCAACGGTTGAGCCGGCATCCAACCAGACCGTCGGTGCGATCGGTGCGCCTCGCTCCGCCAGATCGCGAAGATAGGTCTTATGTGTGTTCCATCGCACGATCGCAACAGGGTTGAACAAGCGAGTGACCTGATCGACATGCTCAGCCCACGCGATGAATGTCTCGTGTTTCTCCTGGTAGTCCCAGGTAGTGCGAATCAGACACGCATCGAACACACTCCAATCGATGCTCGCATCATCCCACGCCGGATGGCTTATCTGCACGCCGCGCTCAGCGAACGCCTCGAACAGCGGCCGATCATCGACTTCCCAATTCGGAAGTTTGGTACATTTGGCCAGGGCGATGTGCATGGTGAGAACCATAGCCCATCATCCACCGCAATCTCAACCCGCCGAAGCACAGAGATTCGGCGCGCCCAGAACCGGCCGTTCAGATCGGGGGACCAGAAGACATAACTGTCCGGTCTCTGGCTTCCGACTCCATTCGTTTCATGGTTCACTAGAATCATCCGCAGTGACGCACGATCCTGATCAAAACCCGCCGCAGCAGACGGAAGCGCCCTGGACCACCCGGCGTCTCCTTGGCTGGATCACCGAGTACGTCGGCTCCAAGGGCATCGAGTCGCCGCGGCTCGTGGCCGAAATGCTGCTGGCCCACGTGATCGGCTGCGAGCGGATGCGGTTGTACATGGAAGTGGATCGTCCCGCTTCGCCGCTGGAGCTGATGGCGCTTCGGGAACTGGTGGCCCGCGCCGCCAAGCATGAGCCCGTGCAATACCTGGTCGGACACGCGTGGTTCTTCGGCCGGGAGTTCCAGATCGACAAGCGTGTGCTGATTCCTCGGCCGTGTACGGAAACGCTTGTGGAGCACGTGCTGCAACATCGCCGCGCCGCGCCCGGCCATGCCAATCCCATCATCGCCGACATCGGGACCGGCAGCGGCTGCATCGCCATCTCGCTTGCACTACACATCGCTCACGCCAAGGTCATCGCCACGGACGAATCGCCCGCGGCGCTCGACCTCGCCCGGGTAAATGCGCAGCGCCACCACGTGGCAGATCAGATCGAGTTTCGACTCGGACGCGACCTTCAACCGTTTACCGGCGGTTCGCCGAGGGCTGAGATTGACGTTATCTGCTCGAATCCGCCGTACATCTGCGATGCCGAGTGGGCCGAGGTCGAGTCGAACGTCCGCGATTTCGAGCCGATGGCAGCGCTGCGCGGCGGCGCCGATGGTTTGGATGTCATTCGCGTACTGATCGCCGAGGCGGGCCGATTGCTTCGGCCGGGCGGACAGCTCGTCGTGGAAATCGCCCACAGTCAGCGTGAGGCTGTACTCGAACTGGTCGCAAAGGCGGACCTGCTCAGCAACCCCATCGTCCTGAAGGATCACGAAGACTTCTGGCGGGTACTGATCGCCGACCGGCCGCAGCCGTAGCACGATCCCGCGCACTCACGGCATCGGCCACGGGCAATTCACTTGCCGTAGAATTGACGAACCCAAGCACAATATGCACAATCGCCAGCGGTCCAGCGGTCCGGGGGTCCGGGTGTGCTGGGGGCGGTCCCCGACCTCCCGGAATCACCACCCCTGTCCTGCATTGAAAGCGCGCTCCCGGTCAGCTCTGCCTCATGCTTGACGTTGGCGTCGCGAGGACGAACTTGATGAGTGTCAGTCTATCAGACGCCATTGAAGCGCACCAGGAACTTCGTGACCGAGTCGCGGAAACGATCGATGGAGAATGGGAGATCGGTCCACCGGAGTTCGGGTTGGCACTCGTCAGGCTGTTTCAGTACGCATTCAATAGCTACAAGGCCATCGACCTGCTTCTTCCGGACCTCTATTACGAGCAAAGCTCATCCTTGTGCCGGACCCTGTGGGAAACAGCTCTGCACATCTCGTGGATTTCAGACGCACCGCGAGAGCGATCACGTCGCTTCGTGCAGTACACCTGTGTCGAGTACCGTCGGCTCCTCTCGCGTATCGAAGCAGACCCCCAAGCGCGCAGAGAAACCCTTGACGCCTTCGATCAGCAGTTCGAGCGCGTTCTGAACGACTACCGCTCCAGGGATAAGCACGGTCGTTTGCGCCTACACGGGCGAGCCACTGGCGTATCAGTCGCAGAGCTTGCTTCTTCGATGGGAGAGCCTTGGTCGTCCGAGTACCAGGAGTTCTTCCCGGTTTGGTCCATGTACACCCACGGCGCGCCCGGGGCGGTCTTGTTCCCTATTCTACCGCTGGAGAAAGCTTCCATTGAAGCTTTCGAGGCCCTCGACACCCCACGGACCATCCTGCTTGCCTTCTGGTCCATGGAACTCCTTGCTCGGTGCTATCGTTTGATCTTCCCTGCGTTTGGGCTGGATGACGAGGAGTTCTTGACTGAACTTGACAAAAGAATCGGCTTCAGTCGTTCTCTGGTAAGTAAACGCGACAGGTACGCTTAACTCAGCGTTTGCTCTTTCCGTTCAGCATGGCATTGGCCCCGCTATACTGAACCGTTGAATCAACTGTTATCCCGCTCTTCCCTTGGGGGGACCATGTTCGGATTCGACCGGAAGCCCAAGCCAGCACCTGCCAACGACGTTGAGGTGATCCAGACGATCCTCGGCAGCGTGATGCAGTTGTCAAATCGGACAGCAAAGGCTCTCCAGAACGCAATCGGCGAAGACTGGTTGGCCTCACCGGCTGCACGATTCGAACTCGAAGTGTACAACCTCTTCAAGGTTGACTATGCCGCATGTGGGCGTCTATCAGAACCAGATCGAACGAAACTGATGAACAACTGTGAACTCGGAATTGCGGTGCGATTTGAGCGGCCCGAGCTCGATGCCGACCGTGACCACATCATCAAGGCAATCGCATCGCGGATGGACGAGTATGGGCAACGAGCACAAGGTAAGGCGGACGTCGGCGACTTGATTCTTTCGCTGATAAACGGGGCGTCAAATAAGCTTATAACGTCCGGACCTACCCTAACTCGCATTGAGGTAAATCCTCCCATAACGATTACAGACATCATCAACGATTTCCAACTCAAGATATTGATGGTTAAGTGTGAGAAAGAGCTTGATGGATTGAACTTCCTGGGTTTTCTGATCAAGCTTTTCAAGACTCACCCGCGTATCTTCATGCTGACGGGTGCACAAATTCGTGATATGTGGACTCAAGAGGTGTCGTAGGTTCATATGCGGGATAACCACCCGCTGCCATTGACCTGCGCGTGGGTGTAGGTGGATAATCTCTTGCTGCCGGTTCTGCTCCCGCCCGCGGCAGGCCAAAGCGCAGCGGGGATGCGCCGGGACGTGCAAGTGACCGCGGAGATTTAAGGCAAAATGAAACAGACTCTTTCCCATGATGAGATTCTCGACCGACTCAATGAGATTATCGAAGGTCACGCGGCCGGCGACAGGTTCTACGGTTACATCGGTCAAGATCCCTACAAGAGCGATATCTTTCGGCTGTTCGTTTCTGCGTTTGATCAGGATCTAGATATTGCAAAAGCGGATGCACTGTGCGACCACCTCGCAGAGAGGTTCCCC
The DNA here is from genome assembly GCA_036475395.1 of Phycisphaerales bacterium. Classification (GTDB taxonomy): domain Bacteria; phylum Planctomycetota; class Phycisphaerae; order Phycisphaerales; family SM1A02; genus JADFNO01. The sequence continues at coordinate 817 of JAZFYE010000313.1, read as the reverse complement.
GCACATTACGAACAAACCAAGATGAAAAACGATGTGCTAGTAACCGTAGTCGGGTGGTGGGGCGAATGGCGCTATGCGCTCACGAGGTACCACGCGAGCGTGTAGCCGTCCGCTGCGGTTGACTGGCCACGCCCGCGATGAATAGTCTGCCTTGAGCCGCCGTTTTGCTCCCGCCCCCGCCAGGCAACTGAGCGCAGCACGTTATACTGCACGCAAGTGGACATCACCGTATACATCGCGGCTCTCTTTTTCACGCAGCTTGCCAACTACGGCTTCGTCAAGACGATGAACTCGCGCTTGGATCAACCCGCCGAGACTTCGCTTCGCTCCGTCTATCTGCTCTTTGGATTCCTCGGGCTGCTCCTACTGCCCATACTCTTGATTGTGGGATACCTCATCTTCACCTGGTGGGTCCCATTGCTCGCATTCTTGGTCAACGCGCTGGTTTTCATTCCTCTCATCTGCGCGGTGTTGTTGAATCCTCGTGGTGGCGGTGCACTGTACGTTCTTTCGTGTTTACCAATCTCTGCCATTCTGACCGTTGTCCTCTTCGCAATCCGATAGCTATCGTCGCTTGCAGTCTAACCACTCGCTCCAGCTGCTGGGCCGCCCGAGTGAGCTGATTCTGCACCTTACCACAACATCGCGGGGCGGATTGTGAGGAAGGCTTGAGGCGTGAGGGGTGAGGCTTGGGGCGAGAGGGATGGCAGTTCCCACGGATTGGTTCCCACGGATTGGGATCCGTGGGCGTTGCCCGTGGCCGTCACTTGGCGGTGAGGGCCTTTTTGACTTCTTCGAGCAGTTGGGTTGCTTTGAA
>JAZFYE010000312.1:0-7585 GCA_036475395.1 Phycisphaerales bacterium | reverse complement strand
GTTGGCCAAGACGGCGCAGCCGGGATCTACGCGCGAAACCAAGGCAAGATGTGTCGAGAGGTGGATGTCGAACACCACCTGCATGAACTGCCCGAGCGTTCGTCGGAGGATGACATCGCCGACCGCGTGCTGCGGCTGAACGCCGACCCGCAGGTCAGCGCGATCATGGTCCACCTTCCGCTGCCGGAAGGGGTTGATACTGAGCGAGTTCAGTCATTGATCGCGGTGGACAAGGACGTGGAGGGCGTCAACCCGGCGAACATCGGCAACATCGTGTACGGCCGGCGGAGCCTCGTCCCGTGTACGGCGCTGGCCGTCATGGAGATGATCGAATCGACCGGCGTGCCGTTGCGGGGAACGTGTTGTGTCTGTGTCGGGGCGAGCAACATCGTCGGCAAGCCCATCGTCGTGCTCTTGATGCGATCGGAGGCCACGGTGATCTCGGTGAACAAATACACGCCGGACCTGGGCGACATCACCCGCAGCGCCGATGTGTTGATCTCGGCGACGGGCGTGCCCGGGCTCATTGGATCAGAGATGGTCAAGGCGGGGGCCGTCGTGATCGACGTCGGCATCAGCCGGGTCACAACATCCCAAGGTCAGTCGCGCACCGTCGGGGATGTCAGGTTCGACGAGGTCGTCCAAGTGGCTGGATATGTCTCGCCGGTTCCCGGCGGCGTCGGCCCCATGACGGTGGCCATGCTGCTTCGCAACACCGTCGAGGCGGCTCAGCGCGGTAGCATGCGGGCGGGTGTGGCCTGAGAGGGGCTGTTGGGGGCTTCGGTTCGGCCTCCGGGCCCTACCAGGCCGTCCACCATTCGCCCACCTGCTTGCCCAACTTAACTTCCTTGAAAAAACGGGTTCTTGCCTCTTGCGTCCCTGAGAATCTAGTTTAACCTGGGCGTGGAGAAAAGTGGCTGGCGCGCAAGGTGCGTCCAGCTGTGCTGTTTGGCTTTGGAGCGGACGTCGGGAGGCGATGGTCTTCCGCCTAGCGGAGCGTCCCCAACCCGTGGTTCCGCCCGGTTCTGACCGTGAAGCACTTGGTTTGGAAGGTAGAGAAAGTAAGGATAAGGAGAGGCAACATGAGGCAGCGTATCCTTGGCTTGGTAGGCGCGATCGCGCTCTTGGGCTGCACTTCGGGGGCGACCGCGGGGATCTTTGGCCCATTCGATCTCGAAGCGGCGGGTACTAGCACCGTCGAGGACAACCACGTTGAGTTTGAGGGTATCGTCCTTTTTCCGGATTTTGAGTTGGGCTGGACTGAGTTGGTTTCCCACTTCGACATCGATTTCGGCGACGTCCCGTTTACCATCGACGGTAATTTCACGCTCAGCGGGCCAAACGGAGATCTGAACGCTGACTTCGAAGGTATCCTCTTCAGCAGCGGCGATTTCGGTGTCACAGCGGGCGAATGGGTGATGACTGGGGGGACCGGGATATTCGAGGGCCTCGCCGGTTCCGGAGTCTTCTCCTCCTTTACCCACCTCGCTAGTGGGAACACCCGAGCATTCATCGGGGGCAGCTTGGTGCCCGCCCCGGGTGCGTTGGCGCTGTTGGGCTGCGGTCTGCTTGGGGTTCGGCGTCGCCGCCGAGCCTGAGCGCCTGCTGGATAGTTCAGTGTTTTGAACCGGCCCGTCGTTTGACGGGTCGTTTTTTGTTCTTGGCGTGGCGGCCCAGCATGGCAACCGCAGGTTCCGCGCAGCGAAGTGCGGGGGGGTAGCGTGCCCCGTAGTCGACACTCTTGCCAGAGTTTGTCAACTTCGCCTCCGGTGTTTACTCAAACTGAGCACGGCTGAGCGCCGGTCGCCGCTGGTCGCGCGCGGAGACCCGACAATCCGATGGCACGGTGGGGGCCTGGAAGATATCGGGTCTCGACTGCGCCTAAACGGTTGCGGTGGCCGCGCTTGTAAGCGAACCGCTGGTTGAAGCAGGTCGATCCAAGCCGCAAGCTCGTTCTTCAGCGGCCTGAAGTTCCGCGCCACCTGCTTGAGTTCGCCTTGCTTTGTCGCCTGCCTGTGGTAGGCTTTGGCGAGTTGGAGGCTCTTGGCCATCCGGGCGCGGTTTGGTCACCTTGGGACGGCCACCTCCAACAAGGCGACCATTGTGCTATGGATGGCCCGGTCCGAACTGGAGAGAGAACGAGTGGTAAGACCCCGCCTTGCCGCTGTAACAAGAGAGAGCCAAGAAATGCGATTCAGCGCACTGTGCGTATTCTCGAGCGCCGCCTTATGCTTGTCGGTTTCCGCTCAGGCCGACATCATCATCGATCTCGGCGGCGGCTGGGAGGCGACGATCTTCAGCGAGCAGGTCGATCTCACGGTCGACTTCGTCGATTTCGACAAGGACATCATCGTCCTTCAGAAGTTCGCGAACTTCACTGAGATCGATAAGAAGACGGGATTGCCCGGGCCGTTGAGCATTGCCTTCGCGCAGATCGCTCCTGATGACGAGACGGTCAGTCACATTGTTCTGACCGACGCGTTCATCTTCAACAACACCGCAGTGGATTGGTCGGCCTTTCGGGAGATTCTGCTCGGCGCGCATGTCGCCTTTGATCCGGAGGCCTCCGCTGACTTCAGCATCGACCCGTTCACGACGATGACCTTCATCGACGACAACACGGAAGTGATCTTCGGCGGCGGGACGGTGCTTGACGGCACGATCTGGACGCCGGGCCTGGACAGCGGCGCGCTGGTGATCAACGTCGATCTGTCTCGTGACGATCCGGTGAAGTTTGTGCTGAAGGAACTGCCCGTTCCCGCGCCGGGGGCCCTGGCGCTTATCGCCTGCGGCATGCTCGTTCCTCGCCGGCGTCGGCGGGCGTAGGCTGGGCTCGACCGAGAACTCCGCCTTTGGCGTCTGGGCCGGTTCTCCGCAGAGGCGGGGCGATTGTGCTTCGTCCGGGCGCGGCTCAGCATGCAGTGGACGCGAAGAGGCGAGTCCAAACCTCGGCGTACCTCGCTTGGGTGTTCTGGACGACCTCGGGCGGCAATGGCGGTCCGGGCGGCGCTTTGTCCCACGCCCCGGCATCGACCAGCCCCTGCAGGTAGCTTCGTACGTACTGCTTGTCGAAGGCGTGCTGCTCGACGCCCGGCGTGTAGGCGTCCGCGGGCCAATAGCGCGAACTGTCCGGCGTCAGCGCCTCGTCAATGAGAATCAACTCGTCGGTCGGCCGGCCTCGCCCGTCCAAGGCATAGCCGAACTCAAACTTCGTATCCGCCAGGATAGTGCCCTGGGAAAGCGCGAATTCGGCGGCCGTGGTGTAAATATGCAGCGAGACGTCCCGCAACCGCTCGGCCGTCTCAGTGCCGATCTGGGCGCACACCTGCCGATAGTTCATCGGTTCGTCGTGGCCCGAGGCCGCCTTGGTCGTCGGCGTGAAGATCGGCTCGGCAAGCTTCTCCGATTCGCGCAAGCCCTTGTCCAGCGGGACGCCGCAGACGCTGCGGCGCTGTTGATATTCTCGCCAACCCGACCCGGCCAGGTAACCACGGACGACGAACTCGACCGGGACGACCTCGGCCGCCCGGCAAATCATGGTCCGTGACTCGATCGACAGCCGCTGCGAGGCGTTCAAGGGGCCGACATCGCCGGCATCGGTCGAGAGCACATGATCGCCGATGACGCCGAGCGATCGGACGAAGCTGAACCACGCGGTGCTGATCTGCGTCAGCAGGCGCCCCTTCCCGGGGATCGGCGTGGGCAGGATCACATCAAAGGCGCTGATTCGATCCGTCGCGATCATGAGCAGGCGCGGTGCGCCATCCCCTTGAGCCGGCAGGGTATAAAGGTCGCGGACCTTCCCTTCTCGCCGGCCCGGCAACGGCAGATCGCTTCGGATCATCACCCCGGGACAATCGACAAGGGCGGCGTCGGATTCACAGGACATGCACGCACTGTATCAGCTACGCCGGTCTGGGGCGAGAGACGCCGGCCGGCGGTTTTCGCCGGTGAAATCTCACGCGGAACGTCAGGTACAACTATAGTGTTGCCCCCGCCCTGCGAGACCGCTGGCGGCTGCACCCTTTGCTTGATTCACGATGCTTCGATTTGCCGTTTACGACGACCGCGGACCAGCGAAAGACTGGCCGCTTGACGCAGCCTACCTGATTGGACCGGACGATGTCGCGGTGCGCGGGGAGCTGACCTTCAAGGCGGGTCATATCCGGTGCACCACGCGCGCCAACCATACGGTCGGCCTGTGCCTGCCCTATGACGCTGGTCCGCTCGGTCGGCTCATGCTCCAGACGTGTTTGCTGCCCGATCGTGACCGGCCATACCTCCTATCCCTGGAGGTGGCGCGGCATCGGATCAAGACGTTCATCGCCAAGAGCGAAGAATGGCAGATGTTCGAACTCGAATCCGATCATCCCGCTCCGCGGGAGTGGGAAAGGGCACGGGAACTGTTTTCAGAAGCGCTCAACGAGAAGGACCAGATTCAGGCGGACCGCTTGGCTCAGCGCTCCCTCATTCACGCGGTTCAGTCGAACGAGCGATTGGCCCTGGCCCATGCTGAGATCTTCCTCCACTGGCGGTTCGGGAACCGTCCCGCACCGTCGGCGACACTCGGCGTGCGTATTCACACGGGCAAGGACACCTCAGCCCTGCGCGACCTCCTCACGCGGGATTTCGACATCCTCGTGTTCCCGCTGCGGTGGAGCGAACTGGAGGTCGAAGAAGGACGCTATGACTGGGCACCGCTGGACCGGTGGGTTCAATGGGCCCAAACCCAGGACAAGCCGTGCGTCCTCGGCCCGCTGCTTGATTTCTCAAAACGCGCGCTGCCGAAGTGGATGTATGTCTGGCAGCACGACTACAGCACGTGCCGTGATCTGGTGTACGAGCACGTCGAGCGCGTGGTGCAACGCTACGGCTCCGCGGTCGACATGTGGAACGTGGCCTCCGGTCTGAACGTCAATGACAATTTCCAGTTTACGGCCCAGCAGATGATCGACCTGACCTATATGGGTTCGCTGATCGTTCGTCAAGTTCACAAGAGCGCGCGGACGATGGTTGAGATCGTCGAGCCGTTCGGCGAGTTCGGCGCCGCCAACCGAAACTCGGTCGCACCGTTGACCTACCTCGACCAGATTGTGCAGGAAGGAATCCCCCTGGATTGCGTGGGCGTTCAGCTCTTGTTCGGTCAGAAGGGTCGTGGACGAGAGACGAGGGACTTGATGCAGATCAGCAGCCTGCTCGATCGGTTCCTGACGCTCGACCTACCAGTGCTGGTCTCAGCCGTCGGCGTGCCTAGTGAAGCGCCTGAACCGGGAGGCGGCTGGTGGCATGAACCCTGGACCGCTCAGATACAATCGCGATGGGTGTCGCGTGCCTTCTCGATCGCCATGTCCAAACCGTTTGTCGAATCGGTCATCTGGAGTGATCTATACGATCACCCGGGAAGTGAGCTGCCCGCGGCCGGGCTGGTCGATGCCTCGGGACGAACCAAACCGGCGCTGCAACGGCTGGTCGGCATACGCAAACGACTCCGCAAGCCACTGGGGCCGTCGCGCCGACTGTTGCATCGCGTCTCAACGGGCTCGGCCAATGCGTGAGCCGCCCCGCCGTTTGCCCGGGGCCTTGTTCGTCAGCGGTCTGCTGGCGCTGGGACTGGGCTTCGCCGGATGGCTGCGCCTCCACCGTCCGGTCGCCGTGTTGAAAGACGTTGGGACCGAGCATGCCCCGATTCCCGGCCTGGGTTGGCCCGGTCTGAGAATCGACGTCAATTCAGCCGAGGAGGCCCAGCTCGATCTGTTGCCGGGCATTGGTCCGCGGCTCGCAGCCCGGATTGTCGAGGAGCGCCGCACGGAAGGGTCGTTCGCATCCTTGGACGACCTCGTGCGGGTGGCGGGGCTCGGTCCACGGCTCGTCGAACGACTTCGCCCCTACGCGGTGGCAGACGTCCCGGACGTAATCCACACCGCCGCCTCACTGGGGCAACAACTCCCCGGCCGAAACGACTAGCGCCTTGTGCATCATCAGCCCCGGATTGTTGGGTGTTTGGTGGCGTAGAACGAGGTGCCATGAGGACCAGACGCACGATTATTGCAAATTGGCACTTTCTTGCCCCATTCTTCCTAGCCGGTGCTAAACTACCAGCACAGCTCTTGCCATTGGAGAGTCTCGGGCATGAGGATGAAAGGGACCCCACAAAGGTTCGGCAGCGACGCCGTGGAGACGGTCCGTCCGGACGGAGTGGCCATGAGCCCCACCTCGGCGGGTTCCGAGCAACATGAGGGATGTGCGATGAGTACTAGAAACACCAGACGCCGAATCTTGGCGATGGCTGGTCTGGCGGCCGGGGTCCTCGCCGCTTCCAATGTGGTATGCGCGCAGATTCCGTGCGGGGGGTATGAAGTTACGGCGATTATTCATGCGCCCGAGTGTCCGCCGTTTGGGTTTCCGCCGACGGTGGGCCTCGGAGTTAGCGAGGCGGGTGACGTGGTGGGATACTATCGTTGCCCAGCCGGAGAGGATCAAGCGTTCCTTTGGATCGGCAATGAAAACAAATTCATCACGCTCCCGATGCCGCCGGGAACACTCGGCAGCGCGGCATTCGACATCGAAGGGGCACGGATCGTCGGTACGTTCGACCTTGGCGGTGATGGCCTCGGCGGACTCGGCTTCCTTTACGACTTCCAAACCGACGAATTTACCAACCTAGGAACTCTGCCGGGCGGGACTCGCAGCGAAGCGCTGGCCGTGAATACTGCCGGCCAGATCGCGGGGTACTGGGGTAACCATATCATCGGTCCGTGGCAGGCGTTCATCTGGGAGGACGGCGTGATGAACGACCTTGGCCCGTTGATCGGAGGTGTAGCCAACCGAGCATTCGATATCAATGAAAAGGGGGCGATCACCGGCTGGTGGCGACCGGAGCAAGGTGGTGAGCGCATTGCTTTTCTTTGGCATAACGGTCAGATGACTGACCTGGGGCCTATTCCCGGGGGGTTCTCTTCACTGGGCATAGGAATCAACATCCATAATCAAATAACCGGCGCTGGTTTTCTGGCCGAGCAAGACGGGCCTGGAACGTTAACGCACGCATTCTTTTGGGAGAACGGCGAAATGATCGACCTGGGCATCCTACCGGGCTTCCCTCGCAGCGCAGGATCGGATATTAGCGATGATGGGACGATCGTAGGGCAAGCCTGGGGTGCCGGCCAAGCAGGCTTCATTTGGAAAGATGGCGTAATGACCGATATGGACGAGCTTATTGTGGACAACCGTGACATTCATATCGAGATCGCCCGCGAAATCAACAGCGTAGGACAGATTACGGGAACGGCCAGCGGCGCCTTCGGCATAGCAGCCGTTTTGCTTATGCCGATCAATTCGCCGCTGGGCGATCTGGATCTGGATTGCTCAGTTGGAGCGTCGGATCTGCTGATCCTCCTGAGTAATTGGGGGCGGTGCAAAGGATGCCCAAGTGATCTTGACGGCAACGGGTCGGTGGGTGCGAGTGATCTACTGATACTTCTCGTGAATTGGGGATAGGACGTAACCGCAGATGAACACAGATGGGGACAGAGAGAAGGGACGGAGGCACGTAGGCACGTAGGCACCAAGGGCAGAGCCGCGACCT
>JAZFYE010000311.1:0-6262 GCA_036475395.1 Phycisphaerales bacterium | reverse complement strand
ACGGAGGATCTGCCGTCGGCAATGATCGAGCGGGCCGTGCAGGCCGTGCTCGATCCGACGTTGGCGCAACTCGACGATCATTTGCATGCTCAGTACCGCACGGAGCGCGCGTTGCCGACGCTGGCCGAGGCGTACCGGATGGTGCATCGGCCGACCGATGCGGACGAACCGAAGGCTGGACGCAGAAGACTGGCGTTGGATGAGTTGCTCCTGTTGCAATTGGCGGTGTTTCTCAAGCGGCGCCATCGCCGTGAAGCGCTGCACGCCCCGGCCTTGAAACACAACGAGGCGATCGATTCGCACATCACGGCGCGATTTCCTTTTCAGTTGACCGAGAGTCAGCGCGTGGTCATTGACGAGATCGCGGCCGACTTGAAGGTCGCCACGCCGATGAATCGACTGTTGCAGGGCGACGTTGGGGCAGGCAAGACCGTGGTCGCCCTGTACGCCATGCTCATGGCCGTGGCTGGTAGTCATCAGAGCGCGATGATGGCCCCCACCGAGCTGCTGGCTGAACAACATTTCGCGTCCATCAGCGAGATGCTCAGCGGCGCTCGCGTCTCGATCGAACTCCTGACGGGTTCGTTGACCGTAGCGGAGAAAAAGAGCGTGCTGGCCCGGCTCGCTTCCGGTGAGCTCGACATTCTCATCGGTACGCACGCCCTGCTCACGGAGACCGTCCGCTTTCACAGCTTGGCCGTGGCCGTGATCGACGAACAACACCGCTTCGGCGTTCATCAGCGGGCCAAGCTGCGCGTCAAGTCGGACGAAGCCGCGTCCGCGCCGCACACGCTGGTCATGACCGCCACGCCCATCCCCCGCACCCTCTCGCTGACGCTGTTCGGCGATCTTGATGTCTCAACGATCCGCGGTCTGCCGCCCGGCCGCAAGCCTGTGATCACCAAGTACGTGTCGCAGTCGCAGGCGGACGAGGTGTATGCGTACGTCGCGAAGCGCCTCGCCCAAGGCGAGCAGGCCTATGTGGTCGTGCCCGTCGTTGATGAATCTGATCGCGGACTGAAAGACGTTCATTCCCACCTCGACTGGTTGGAGAAGGGGCATTTCCGGGGACGGCGGCTGGCGTCGTTGCACGGACGAGTCGATCGAGATCAACGCGAGCAAACGATGAAGCGCTTTCGTGCCGGCGAAATTGACGCACTCGTGGCGACGACGGTGATTGAGGTCGGCGTAGACGTGCCCAACGCGTCGGTGATGCTGATCGAGCATGCCGACCGCTTCGGGCTGGCGCAGTTGCATCAACTTCGTGGGCGCATCGGCCGGGGCACCCGGGCCAGCCTTTGTGTGCTGCTGGCCGATCCCGTCACTGACGACGCCAAGGCCCGGCTGGAGGTGATCGCGACCACGGATGACGGCTTCGAGATTGCGGAGAAAGATTTGGAGATCCGCGGGCCGGGCGAGCTGTTCGGCGCCAAGCAATCAGGAATCGCTCCGTTTCGAGTGGCCCAGCTTCCACGCGATCTCGAGCTGCTTCGGATGGCCCGACGGGATGCGAGGTCGTGGATCGAAGAGAATCCCACGTTGGCCGGGGAGCGCGACGCGCTGCTGCGGACGCGCGTGCTCAAGGCCCACGGCAAAGCGCTAGGACTGGGCGACGTGGCATAGGCGGCGCTAGACCTCATTGCTAGCTGCGGATGAATATCCGCAGGTTCTTCCAGCGCATAGACTGCCGTCATGGCCACCAACGCCGAGCTTTCACACATCTTCAACGAGATGAGCAAGGTGCTTCAATTGATCGGCGCTAATCCTTTCCGGATCAATGCGCACGCCAACGTCGCTCGTATTCTCAAGGACATGATCGTCGATGTCGCCGAGCTCGCCGATGATCCGGCCAAGCTGACCGCGATCGACGGCATCGGCGCGGGTTCGGCCAAGAAGATCATCGAGTTCGTACAGACGGGCAAGGTCAAGGAGTACGAGGAGCTGCTCGATTCGATCCCGCGCGGGCTGCTGGATGTGATGGCCATCCCCGGGCTCGGTCCCAAGACCGTCAAACTCATGTGGGAGAAAGCGGGCATCACGAGCCTGGCCACGCTCAAGAAGAAGCTGAACTCAGGGCAGCTCGAAAAACTCCCGCGCATGGGCGCGAAGACGGTTGCGAACATCAAGGAGTCGCTCGCGTTTGCCGCCAAAGCGAGTCAGCGCACGCGATTAGGTGAGGCGATGATTCTGGCGGAGGCGATCGTCGAGTTTCTCACCAAGGTCAAGGGCGCCAATCGCGTGGCGTACGCCGGCTCACTTCGCCGTGGCCGGGACACGATCGGCGACATCGACATTCTTGCCACAACCACGAACCCCGAGGCGATCAGCAGGGCGTTTCGCGAGATGCCCGGCGTCCAGAAGGTTCTCGCCGCCGGTGAAACCAAGAGCTCCGTTCGGCTCGAAAGCGGCGTGCAGGTTGATCTGCGTGTGATCGATGACAAGTCGTTCGGCGCGGCGCTGATGTACTTCACCGGGTCAAAGCAGCACAACGTCGTTCTGCGTGAGCGAGCGATCAAGCAGGGGCTTCGGCTCAACGAGTACGGCCTGTTCCCGGACGACGGCGAACACGATGAACCTCCGCAGAAGCGCGGCGTCAAGCCCGTGGCCGCGAAGACCGAGCAAGCGATTTACGCAGCGCTTGATTTGGTGTGGGTTCCGCCTGAGGTTCGTGAAGATCGTGGTGAGCTGAATGTCAAGACAACACCGAAGCTCATCGAGCTTGACGACATCAAAGCCGAGCTGCACGCGCACACGATCGCTTCGGATGGCAAGATGACGATCGACGAACTTGCGCACGAGGCCAAGGCTCGCGGATTCCATACCGTCGCAGTGACGGATCACTCTCAAGCGAGCATTCAAGCGAATGGACTTTCGCCGAAGCGATTGCGCGAGCACATCGACGCGGTGCGCGAAGCGAACGACCGCATCAAAGGCATTACGATCCTGGCCGGTTCGGAAGTAGATATCCATGCCGACGGTCGGCTCGATTATGACGAACCGCTGCTGGCCGAGCTGGATGTCGTTATCGCTTCACCACACTCAGCCCTACGTCAGGACGACAAGGCCGCAACACGGCGACTCGTCACGGCGGTCAGCCATCCTCTGGTGCATGTGTTGGGGCATCCCACGGGTCGATTGATCAACAAGCGCGAGGGACTGCATCCGGACATCAATGCGTTGATCCAAGCGGCGCTCGAGCACGACACGGCCCTGGAGATCAACGCCAACTACCAGCGACTGGATTTGCGCGACGTCCATGTGAAGGCGGCCGTAGACGCCGGGGTGCTGATCGCGATCAACACCGATGCTCATACGCCGGATCACTTTGACTTTCTGCGCTACGGGATACTGACCGCTCGCCGCGGTTGGCTGACGCCCAAGCAGTGCATCAATACGTGGACGAAGCAGAAGCTGCACGCTTGGCTCAGAGCGAAGCGCTAACGATCGATAGCCCACGGCCCCAGCCGTGGGTTGGTACGGCAAGGATCGTATATCGCAAGACGACATCAAGCCTCCGTAGCGGCCACGATCGTGGCGAGTCGATCGACCTGGATCTTCGACCGAAGAGTCCGAATTATCCCCCCGCCCACGAGGCGGAAACACCCCCACGATATCTAGAATGAGCATAGGTGTATCTGTCTTGACCGCAGTTGAGCGCAGTTGCGCCTCAGTTGGTGTGCAGTTTGGTGTGCAATCCGCGAGCGCCCCGCATCTGCAAACAAATTGATGTCCGGACACCAGATGTTGCGCGCGACCCCTCGTTGTACCCTGGTGCAAACTCGAGCGCGCACCTACATTTCCACATGCCCGGAAACCCACAAGCCAAACTCAAGCGCGTCGCCGACTTGGCTGAATGGTTCACGGAACTCGCAGTCGAATTCGACCGGCTGCTGCCAAGTATTTACAGATTCAACGGAGAGCCGTCCACAGGCGATCAGAGGGCCGATGCGTGGGCAGCCACCGATCGGTGCATCATCACCACCGCGGCCGCTCTGAATGATCTAGAGGCCGTCCTGCGTGACCATGCGAAGCTGCCCTGAGAAACGGCAGGGCACAACGGGCCATATCGGACACCGGCGGCGGGAATGAGCGGTGCCAACAGCCTCCCAGCCTTTGGAGGACCGGCGCAATCGGCGCCGTTGGTGCGATCGGCACGGCCGAACTCATCACGCCGCAGATCGTTCAAACGCCGCTCCGTTCCGCTCGATACCAAGCGATATGCAGGAGTCGGCCGAATCTTCAAACCACCGTTACGAAATGGTCACGGAGCGCCGCTCGAAGATCCGGAACCACCAGGTTGAGCTGCAATGTAGCCTCGGCCAGGTGATGGATATCTCCTCGACAGGGATGCGGGTCACCTGTCGGCGGGTACCAAAGGAGAAGTGGGTCAAGTTCCTCCTGCATACGACGGCGGACCCCCTTCTGGTGAACGCGAAAGTCGTCTGGACCAAGCGGTTGGGATTCCGTAAGCACGAGGTTGGCCTGCACTTCATCAACCCCAGCCTGGAGCTCGTTAACCTCATCCGTTGCTGCTCGCTCTCCGGCACGGTCTGGCAGTGGTGTTCTCCTAGGTGAGGTCGGCCCCATCTTCGCGCAGCTTACTTCCAGGCGCGTGCGCGCGTGAGGCCGTAGATGACTTCTCTTCCCCCACGACCACCTCTTTTTTCTTCATTATCTGAGAGTTTGTAAGCGAGCGACCCAAGCGACCCGCGTAGCGGCCCAGGCCCGTCCGGCGACGCCCCGCGCAGCAGTACCGTGGTACTGGCCGTCGCGGTCATCACCAAGTCGGTCGTCAAAGTCCGATTCCGCCCTGTCCAGTGTGCAATCGGCCTAGAATCCGCCCTGGCAATATCGTCAGGGCGGTTTGGCTTCGGTCGAAGACGTCTCAGGTCCGGCTTCGAAGGAAGTTTGAATGTTCGAAACACTCTCTGAACGGTTCAACACGACCTTCCGCAACCTTTCAGGGCGCGGGCGCATCACCGAGGACAACGTTTCCGAGGCCATGCGCGAGGTCCGCACCGCCCTGCTGGAAGCGGACGTTCATCTCGATGTCGTCACGCGATTCTGTGACGAAGTCGCCCAGGAGGCCGTGGGGCGCGAAGTCACCAAGAGCCTCAAGCCGGGCGAGGAGATGATCGGCATCGTTCATCAGCGGCTGGCGGCGCTGATGACGCCGCCTGACGGCACGTCGGCCGATCCAATCATGCTCGTCGAGCCGCCTCCCACGGTCGTGATGATGTGCGGTCTGCAGGGTTCGGGCAAGACGACGACCTGCGGCAAACTCGCCGCGTATCTCAAGCGGCGCGGGCGCAGTGTCATGATCGGGGCCGCCGACCTGCAACGCCCCGCTGCGGTCGAGCAGCTGGGCATTGTCACCGAGCAAGTCGATCAGCAAGGCAAAGGAAACGTCAGAGTTCATTTCTACGCCGAGCCGGATAAGTGCGCCGAGTACGGCAAGGTGACGGGCGTAGCGGTCGGCGTGTGTCAGCGCGCCTATGCCGAGGCCCGCAAGGCCAAGGTCGATGTACTGATCCTCGATACGGCCGGACGGCTGCACATCGACGACGAGCTGATGGTGGAGCTTGAATCGATCAACCGGACGGTTCAGCCCCATCAGATCTATCTGATCGTCGATGCAATGGTGGGCCAGGACGCGGTGAACTCGGCCAAGGCCTTCCACCAACGGCTCGCGGTGGACGGGATCATTCTGACGAAGTTCGATTCAGATACGCGTGGCGGAGCGGCGCTTTCCGTGAGAGCCGTCACCGGCGCGCCGATCAAGTTCATCGGGGTGGGTGAGAAGTTTGATGCGCTCGAAGAGTTCCATGCCGAGCGAATGGCCGGGCGAATCCTCGGCATGGGTGACGTCGTTTCGCTCGTTGAGAAAGCGCAAGCTGAGGTCAGCGAGGAAGAGGCGGCGAAGATGGCCGCGAAGATGGCCGAGGGCCGGCTTGGCATGGACGACTTCCTCAAGCAGCTGCGCTCGATTCGCCGCATGGGGCCGATGAAGCAGATTCTGGGGATGCTGCCCGGCGTGGGGTCGATGCTCAAAGGCATTGATATTGATGACAAACAGCTTGACCGCTTGGAAGGGATGGTTCATTCGATGACCGCGCGTGAGCGCGACGACATCAAGCTGCTGAACAAGTCGCGCGTCAAGCGCATCGCCAAGGGCTCCGGGACGACGGCGGCGGACGTCAACAAGCTCACGAAGCAGTTTGAGATGATGCAGAAGGTGACGAAACAGATGGCCGGCGGCGGA
>JAZFYE010000310.1:0-3553 GCA_036475395.1 Phycisphaerales bacterium | reverse complement strand
TCTGAAGATCTTCTGCGAACAGCAAATCCTGCAATTGTTCCTGGCTGTGGATCTCGTTGTGGGACAGGATCTCGCGAATTCGCTGATGCCGCTGTTGTCTGGGGACCACCATCGTGCTCAGTCACTTCGCTGTACGACCGTCAGGGTCCTGTCCACGTCATCAACCGCGATGGTCTGGAGTGACCCGTCCGGCCAGATGACGCGCAGTGAATCAACCCTTGTGGAATCGCCGAGTCCGAACGTGACCGGCAATTCCACCTGCGAAAGATAACTGCACGTGGGCATCACTTGCCGGGTTTGCGTGAGGCCTCCGGCGGTCAGCTCGAGGCGAGCGCCGATCGCGTCGTGGTTGGATCGTCGCCCAACGAGCTTGACGCGCAACCAATGCCGAGAAAGCTGCTGATCGTTGCGCAGCAGAATCGGCGCGCCGCCGGTCTGGGTCAGCAGGACGTCCTGATCGCCGTCGCCGTCGACATCGGCGTAGGCGGCGCCGCGCCCGACGATCGGTCGCGCCAGATCACCGAGATTGGCCTCCGGCACCACGGCAAAGCACGAGCTCGCTTTGGCCCCGCAGTTCCAGAAAAGGAGTGCCGGCTGGCGATAGTGCTGGCTCGGCTGAATCTCGTTGATCTCGCCCTCGAGGTGCCCGTTGGTCTGAAGCATGTCCAGCCAGCCGTCCAGGTCGTAGTCAAAGAAGAACAGCCCGAAGGTCAGCTTGAGCCGGCTGGGCGAGCCGACGCCCTCGGCGCTGGACATGTCGGCGAACTGCCAGGGGTCGTGCGGTTGCTGAACGTAAAACGAGGACGGCTCGTTGGCGAAGTTGCCGATTCCGATGGCAAGCTGGCCGTCGTTGCGGATCTCCCCGGCGTCAATGCCCATCGCGCCAGTTGCCCCGCCCATGGTGTCGAACGCCACGCCGCTGTCCGCCCCCAGTTCCTCGAACGTTCCGTCGCCGACATTCCGGAACAGGAAGTTCTGCACCGTGTCGTTGGCCACGAAAATGTCGAGATGGCCGTCATCGTCAACGTCGGCGAACGTCACCGCCAACGCCTTGCCCATCGACGCCCCGGTGGCCGGATTCTCCACCGCAATGCCGGCCGCCCTCGTGACGTCGGTGAAGGTCCCGTCGCCGTTGTTGTGATAAAGGTAGTTATCCGTGCCTTGGTACTGCAAGGGCGGGCCGTAAGCGCGGTCCGTCCCGTTGAGCGTGAAGTTCAGCTGCAGGTCGATCTCGCGCGACCACTGCACATAGTTGCAGACAAACAGGTCGAGGTTCCCATCGCCGTCGTAATCAAAGAACCCCGCGCTCGTGCTCCAAGCCGCTTCGTCACCGGCCACGCCGGCGTGATGAGTCACCTCCACGAAGACGCCGTCGTCATTGCGAAACAAGTGATTCGCGCCCAACGCGCTGATGAACAGATCGACGTCGCCGTCGTTGTCGTAGTCGCCGCAGGCGACGCCGGTGCCGTAGAAGCTCACGGCAAGACCGACTTCTAAGGTGATGTCCTCGAAGTGCCCGCTGCCGTCGTTACGATACAGGGCCATCGTCGCCGGTGAACCTGTCGGCTTAGCGTCCGGCCAAGGCGCAGCGTTGACCAGCAGAAGATCTTGATCCTGATCGTTGTCGTAGTCGAAGAATGCGCAGCCGCTTCCCATCGTTTCCGGGAGCAATTTGTTGCCCGTCGCGCCGTTCGCGTGAACAAAACCAACGCCGGCAATGCGCGTGATGTCGGTGAATTGAACCGAAGGTTGATCGGCTGTGTTCTGTGTCAATTGGTCCGGCGGCGTGACCGGATCTCGTTGAATCACCACGGGGTCCGTCTTCGATGGCCGTAAGACGAACGCAACCGTGGCCGCCGCGATGCCCAGCAACACGATGACGATCAGCGACCACTTGAACGCCACGCCGATGATCGTGTCGTCCGCGGGAACGAGTTCCGCGTCATCGAGCGGATCATCCTGCGGTGGGTTTTTCGTGAGCCGATCAGTCATTAGGCGCTCCCACGACTTCGGTCACGGGCAGATCGTACGCCCCGGGCCGCTGCAGGTCGTAGATTACGATCGCCTCGGCCGCGTGGTTCGCCGCCGGATACTTGATTCGCGCCTTGGCGACCGCTTCGTCACGCGCGTTGTCGTCCGGCTTGTACTTGCCGTGCAGCTTCGCGTGGCGCTGCTCCTGGGCCTGATCGCCGAGGTCCTTATACGCCTGCTTGAGACCCCAGTGCGCGGCGATATTTTCCGGATCATAGGTCAGGACCTTGTCGTACCACTGCCGCGCATCATCCATGGATCGACGGCGAACTTCGCCTCGCTCCCGCAGGCCGCGCTGATATAAAGCGGCGCCCAGCTCGTTCAAGACGCGATAGTCCTTCGAGAAGTCATAGCCGCGGCCCTGAGCCTGCGCGAACCCCCCACGGATGATGTCTCGGAGGTTCGTGATTGCTCGGTCATAATCGCCGTTGCGGGTGGCGACTTGGGCGCCGAACCACAGCAGCGACCATTCATTGGCTGGGGGATTGAAGTTCGTCGCCCGCCGCAGCGCTTGCTGAGCGTGCGTCTGCACCAGGCCTTCGTTGATGTAGACCCGGGCCAGGTTCAGCGGTCCATCCGGCCGACCAAGCAACTCCACCTGCTCGAACGCGTGCCTGGCCTGCCTCAACTCGCCTTTGCCGCCGCCCTTTCGCAGCAGTCCGATTCCGTAGTCGTTCCAACGCTTCCACAGCTCGATCGTTGAATCTTCATTCGACACCGGTTGATCTGCGCCCTCGAGCGGGAACGTCACCGTATCGTGGGCCAGGGTCACCACCGGCAGGTCGTTGGAGTAGTGCTCGTCGTTCGTGACCAATCGCATGTACTCGGTGTCGAACTTTCGGTACTGAAGCTTCACATCAACCGTGATTGGCTTGTCGGCGTCAGCCGGCACGTTCAGCAGGTAATGAACGACATCAGCTGCGCCGGGCGGGATCTGATTGTTGTACAGCGCGATGAAGATATCCTGTGCATTGCGCCGGTTGATGCGGTCCCCATAACGGTCGATGACGAACGCGTTGACAAAGTGCGACCACGGATCGACCGCGTTGTCGTTTGTCCGCCGCCCTCCGCTGCGCCCGATCACCCGATCACCACATCTGACCGTCACGTCCATCCACACCTGGTTGGAGTCTGCGGTGCCCTGCGTAAACACGTGACCCATCTTGACCGTGCGAATGACCGTCTCGAGCAGATAGGCGCGACCGGGTTTGAGCACGGGCATCTTCTGCGGGAGAGGCGCTATCAGTTCGCCGTCGATGGTGCCGCCGGGCTTGAGGCCGAAGATATCCACCCGCATCACACCGTCGAGGAACACTCGATGCGCTTCGATCGCCCCATCCGCATCAGCGAGCGTGTCACGCAGAAGGTACGGGATGGCCGTATTGGCGGACGGGAACTGGTGATCGGTTGTCTTGAGGAGGCCCGAATCATCCCGCACTCTGGCGCTGAAGTTCGGCCGGTCCGAGACGGCCACCATCGGCATGTGGCAGTTGTTGCAGTTGGTCTCAGCCTTGGGCGGATA
>JAZFYE010000309.1:0-5703 GCA_036475395.1 Phycisphaerales bacterium | reverse complement strand
TCAATGTTGATACCAACTAGTTGGTTGACGCTCGTTAGAACGGCTTGGTGGGGCTTAAACAGGCCATTGGTTTCGCGAAGGCTGTGGACGAAGGCGTCGCCACTATCGACCGTCCGAGAGATGACGTTGCGGCGTGACCGGTTTCTCAAGAGGGTAAGTGGGAGGACGAGAGGGCGCAATCTGGGCAGGGAAGGATCATCGTCCCCCGCCGGTCTGCTCAGCACTCCTTCTTTTGAGACGAGCCTAGAAGACATCGTATTGTGAGTTCCCGATATATAAGCAGCCGGACAAAGGAGAATGACATGGAAGAAAAGCGACAGGAATCTGAGGGGTTCGGGGAGAGGTTCGCCGCAGCCATCTACCGATGGCGTGTGCTCACCACAATTCTCGCGTTGGCAATCGTTGGAGTCCTGTTCACCCAGGGGATCGGGTTCGTCGGCACACAGACGAGCAACGTCATGCAGATTGGCGATGTGTCGGACGGCCGGGGATCGATCGACCCTCAGCTTTTCGACCCCAGCTTGGATGTCTGGTTCACCGCCGACGACGAAACGATGGGGACATTCCGAGAGATTGAAGATCGCTTTGTCGCTGAAGATTACCTCGTCGTCGCTTTCGAAGTGCCGGATCAACCGAACGGTGTTTTTGATCGGCAATCATTGGCCACGATCGCGCGCCTGACGGATGCGTTCTTAACCATTCCAGGCGTCCGGCACGTGCGCAGTCTGACCCACAACCCGTGGATTCGATGGGGGTCAATAGCAGATGCCGACGACCCTGAGGAAGGTCTGATTATCACAGACCTGGTCGAGAACGTTTCCGCGCTTTCAGAACCCGATATCGTCGAACGAATGGTCGCCGTGCTGGGAGCGCGCGCCGCCGCGGCGCGTGTTGGCGAGGATCGCGTACGCACCGTCCTCGGACCCAACGCAGATTTCGCTGACTACATCGGTGAGCCACTCCTCCTAGGCACGTTAGTCAATACCGAGGGCACGTCCACGGCCATTCAGATTCAAGTCATTCGCCCCCACGTTGCGGACGACGTTCGGTCTGAGGCCGGTGAGCTCGCAGCCAACTTGTACACCGTGCTGTATCAACGCAGCGCTTTACGCGGCGTGGAGCACATCCTTAACCGCGAAGCGGGGCTGGCTGTGCCAACCGAGGAATTCGAGCGCCTAAGACAGGTAATTTCCGACGCCCCGGGCAGTCCAGAGAATGACGCGTTGGCTCGTGACATGCGCGATCCCTCGCAGGCATTCGTCGTGGCGCTCGACGGCACGACCGTCCAGAAATATCACGAGTACCAGCAGGGTCCTGATCGCCAGTGGGTCGACGCGTTGGATGCTGACCATGTGGCACCGCTCAGCTTTTCTCCAACCGCCTCGAGTCCGTATACCTACCGTCTGGCCGGCATACCGACTTTCGAGCGCAATTTTGAAATCACAGGAACCGCCGATGCCGCGCTGCTGCCGCTGGCTTGGCTGGTCATCTTCATCGCCTTATTCGTCCTTTTTAGAAGTCTTGTCGGCGCTGTGCTTCCTTTGATTGTTGTCCTCGTCTCGGTCCTCGGCACCGTCGGCGCTCTGTTCTGGTCGGGGCACGTCTTCAACAACATGACAGCGATGCTGCCGAACATGATGACAGTCATCGGCGTTGCGGACGCCGTCCATCTTGTGGCTGCGTACCTGATGATGCGACCTCAGCACACCGATCGGAGGTCGTTGCTGACCGCTGTGATCCGGCGCAACGCGCGGCCCGTGTTCCTCACTTCGATCACGACGGCGGTTGGATTCTACTCGCTACTACTGATCAACCTACAGCCGGTCCGGGAACTTGCGGCGGCCATGGGCTTCGGCTCGCTCATCGCCTATGTCGTCACGATGACCCTTGTACCGCTGTTGTTATCGTTCCTGCCGCTTCCCAAGAAGAGCAAACCGAGGCGCGCGCTGGCCGGTCTGTTTTCTGGCACCCGTCCCGAGCGCCTCGCAGCATGGGTCGTTCGCCGCCACCGCCCAATTATTGCTGCCTCCGTCCTGCTAACAATCGTCGCGCTGTTTGGCATGTCCCGTGTGCAAATCAATGCGGACCCTCGCGCTATGTTCCCCGATGACAACAAGGTCATTTCGGAGATGGCGTGGATCGAAGATCACCTCGGCGGTGTTGGGGACCTCGAACTGGTGTTCAGTGCGCCGGGGCCTAGCGAGGCCCAGCCGCTGAGCACGGACGAATTAGAACGACTCGAGGAACTGCGGATTCGCCAACTCGGTCAGCAGGGTGGCCTCGGAGATTTCCCGTCACTGACCGCGCAAGAGCGCCAGGAACTCGCCCGCCTCGCACAGGCAGAGGAGCGATGGCAGGGGAGTCAGATCGGGCTTTCGCCTGCGTTCTTGGAGCAGCTCGACAGTTTCGAAGCGCGGTTGCGCCGCGAGATGGCAGACCCAAACTCACCTCTCAGGTTCGTTACAGACCTGAGCTCTCCCCTGGACATCCTTCGCAAGATCCACCAAGTGCAAAACGAAAACCGAGCGGACCATTACCGGGTGCCGCAACTGGCTGATGTCCACCCGGACGCTCAGAATGCCGCGCTGTTCTTTGACGACTTCCAGCAGCAGTGGGTTCGGACACCGAGCCAGGACGCTTCCACACTCGTTTCGCAGTACTACCTCCAGTACGAAAATGGTGCCCGGCCGGGCGAGAACCTGGCGGCGCAACTGAGTCCGGATCGCCAACACGTGCGTATGCAGGGCCGCATCAGCATGGGCTCCTCCAATGAGCGGGAAATGGCCTATGCGCGTATCCGTGCGATTGCAGAAGAGGAATTCTCTACGTCCGGCGACGGCGATGCTGCGCTCGCACGAGTCGCGCTGTCAGGTAAGTCGATGCTCGTGGACTCGTCTGGCTTGGTCATCGCCGCTGGATACACGCGATCGGTTGCGGTTGCTCTGGGCGTTATCTGCCTTTTCATTGGATTGGTGTTTTGGTCTGTGCGTCTCGCGCTACTGAGTGTGGTCCCAAACGTGTTTCCCATCCTCGTACCGATCAGCCTGCTCGGATTCCTCGGCATTGCGCTTGATGGTCCGGCAATCGTTGCTTGCTCGATTGCGCTCGGTCTGTGCGTGGACGACACGATCCACCTATTTAGCAAGTTCCGCGACGCGGAACGACAGGGGTTGCATGGCGAGGCGGCGATCGCCTACGCGTTCCACAAGTGCGGAAATGCCGTGACGATCACGACCATCGTCCTCGTGATCGGCTTCTTGATGATAGCCACTGGCGACTTCTCACCGAACATCTATATCGGCCTGCTTGGATCGATCATGATCATCATCGCGTTCCTGGCAGATTTTGTCGTCACTCCGGCGTTCCTCGTCGCGACGGAACGCTGGACCGCCCCCGGCGGCCGTGCCCTGGCCGCTGGCGCACTCACGCTCGTGATGCTGTCAATAGCCTTGCCCGCTGCGGCTCAGGACATTCCCCCTGCGCCGGTTCTTACCCCTGCGAACGAGGCGGTATACGGCTCCCAACTAATGGAATATGCGGACACGTTTGATAGCGGCTGGGTTGATGAAGTTCTTCAGGGAACGATGACCTTGGAGGATGCGTCGGGAAGATCAGTCCGCCGCGCCTTCGTACGTATGGGTCTCGATCGGGGCGGGGAGGGCGACAAAATCATAGTGCGCTTCACGAGTCCGAACGATATTAAGGGCGTCGCGGCGCTGACCTTCGAGAATCGGGGCGGTAGTGATGACAACTGGCTGTATCTCCCATCGACCAAGCGCACCCGCCGAATCTCAGGGGCCAACAATACGTCGAGCTTTCAGGGAAGCGAGTTCACCTACGAGGATCTGAGTTCGCTCGACCCGCGCGAGTACGACTTCAGCTATGAAGGCGAAACCCCCGTTTCAGTCGACGACAAGACCGTTACGGCGCACACGATCAATGCCGTGCCAACGTATGCCGATACGGGGTACTCACGATTAACGATTTACCTCGATCCACAGACGTGGCGCCAGGTGCAGGTCGACTACTACGACTTGGCGGGGGTCCTACTGAAGACGCGATACGAGTCCAGCTTCACGCAATTCCACGACCGTTTTTGGCGCGCGACCCGAATCGAGATGCGCAACACCCAGAACGGAAAGCGCACGATTCTCGACATCGACAATCAAGTTCTGAACCTGTCGCTCTACCCGGACAGCCGAACAGGCGAGCCGCGCCAGAACCTCACGGAATCTGTCTTCACCACCCGCGCGCTGTTGAGGTGATGAATGGCCAACATACTGTTTTCCGCAGTCATGCTCATGACGCTTCTCCTGCCCTTGCCAAGCCTGGCTCAAGAGAGCCCGAGCCAAGAAGACGGCGGAGTACCGCTGCAACGGCCGGCGTCCGAACCTCCGGAAGACAACTTCGACGACTTGTTAGACGATCTTGGTGCAACACAGGCATCCGGAGTTCGAATCGTTAGAGGGTTCGTCGAGGCGAAGCCGCGGATCTACCTTCAGGACAGAAACCAGGGCCGGAAAGACCAGGAGCTATGGCTGAGAGCGGAAATCGAAGTAGAAGCCCGATTCACTGATGAGTTCTCTGCGTATGTCCGTCCTCGGCTCCTCCTTGATGCTCTCAACACCGAGTTACACCGCTTCGAACCCCTTGAAGGCTACCTCACCTTCGAACAAGACAGCTGGGACTTACGTGTCGGTCAGTTCATTGAAAACTGGGGGGTCGTTGACACCTTCAATCCCGTTGACGTCTTAAACAGAAGGGACCTTGGAACCGACATCCTCGACCCTGAGCGACTGGGCGAGCTGGGCGCACGGCTGCGCCTACTCTTGCCAAGCAGAGGCGGGCTCGGAGAACCCACACTGAGCTTCTATGCAATGCCCGTGTTCCGGCGTATGGGAATCGCGCCGGAGAAAGGCCGGTTCTCCTTCGATCAGCCTGGCCTTCCGTTCGATGAAGACGGCGGTTTCGAGCCGGCAGGATTTGAGAGCGGCCTCTACGCCATGCGATTCACCGGCACTGCCGATACCCAGCCCGTCAATGCCGATCTACAAGTCATCGCTTCCGCTGGGCCTGAACGCTTCCCGGCTATCGTCCCTGACCCGAACCCGCTCGTGAGCCGTTCGGTCCCCGTCTACTACGGCGTCGGCACGTTTGGCGTCGGATTTCGAGCCGTCCCAAACGAAGCGGCGCTCGGTGCGCAGCTTGCCAAGCTTACCCTCAAGGCAGAGGCGACCTACAAGCGTCCCTACACTTTCGACAATTCGCCGATCGGCGCACCGGACGACTACGTGGCCATGGTCGCTGGGGTCGACCGCACGTTCCCCTCCGCGATCGCCGAAGGGGATGATCTGACCCTGACAGTTGAATACGCTCGCGAGTGGGGAGCAAGCGACCCGACCAGCACGTTTCGGCCCTTCCGCAACGACGTGATCGCAAGGGGCTTTTGGAACGTCAACGATTTCGCCCGGACCTCACTCGAGGTTCGCATCCTGTACGACCTCAACAACGGAGAGACGATCGGCGACCTGATAGCCGAGCGGCAACTGGGCTTTATCGACGACAACCTGAAACTAGGCGCACAGCTGCAGCTTTTCGCCCCGGCGTCGCGCAGCGAGAGCTTTCTCGGATTCCTCCCGAATAACAGCTTGCTGGCCGCAAGCCTGCGATGGGACTTCTAAGGGGCAAATGGATTTGGTTAAA
>JAZFYE010000308.1:0-17758 GCA_036475395.1 Phycisphaerales bacterium | reverse complement strand
GAATCAGCCGATACACTTGGCAACGATGTGCGCGACGACCCCGCTTCGACCGCTCCTGCTTGGCCCGACCACCGGGTAGCCCGCGCGCGATCCACTGCACGTATTCACCAGCAGGGTCTCGCGTTTGCGGGCCCTTGTTGCTATTCATCCGCCGCCTTTGACCGAGGCACGACGCATGAACAACGCGTCAACGACCAACCGGCAACAGACGAACCCGGCCTCTGAAAACGACCAGACGCCTCCGTACCGATACACGGGTCGCCTGGCCGGTGAGATCGAAACGCGCTGGCAGGCGTATTGGGAGCGCCGCGGCACGTTCAACACACCGAACCCCGGCCACGATGGCTTCGATGCGTCCAAGCCCAAGTATTTCTGCATCGACATGTTCCCGTATCCATCCGGGGCAGGGCTGCATGTAGGCCATCCCGAGGGGTACACCGCCACCGACATCGTCTGCCGATTCAAGCGGCATAAAGGGTTCAACGTCCTTCACCCGATGGGATTCGACGCCTTCGGTCTGCCCGCCGAGCAGTACGCGATCCAAACCGCCGTGCACCCAGCTATCACGACGCAAAGGGCGATGGACACCTTTCGTACGCAACTGAAACGATTCGGCTTCGGCTACGACTGGTCGCGCGAGTTTGCCACCATCGATGAGAACTACTACCGCTGGACGCAATGGATATGGCTGCGCGCGTATCACGCGTGGTACGACCCCGCTCAGAACAAGGCGCGGCCGATCGAGGAGTTGACCGAGGAGTTTAGATCCGGAAGTCGCAGGATCGAAATGAACCCCGATGCCTCACTCAATGCGGCAGGCGCGTCGTTTCAGCAGGTCGTCATTTCGGAACACGGCAAGTCGTGGGAGGAATACCCAGATGATGAGCAACGTGTGATTCTGGATTCGTGGAGGTTGGCCTACCTTTCTCAGCAGAGCGTCAATTGGTGTCCAAAGCTTGGAACGGCGCTCGCCAACGAAGAAGTCATCGACGGCAAATCCGAGCGCGGCAGGCACCCGGTCTATCGCAAGTCGCTGCGACAATGGATGTTCCGCATCACCGCTTATGCCGAGCGGCTGCTCAGCGGTCTTGAGCGCCTGGATTGGCCGGAGTCAACGCGCGTCATGCAGCAGCAATGGATCGGGCGCAGCGAAGGCGCTCACATCGATTTTCGACTGATCGATCCGCCCACGGAGGCAAGTCTCGACCTGCTTCGTGTCTTCACCACACGCCCTGACACGATCTTCGGGGCAACCTATATGGTCGTGGCGCCGGAACATCCGCTCGTGCAACAGATTCTGGATCATCCCCATCCTGAAACCCAGGTTGCGGCATTGACCGACTATGTCGAGCAAGCGCTGAGCCGCTCCGACGTCGATCGCATGGCGGAATCCAAGCACAAGACCGGCGTGTCCACCGGCGCCTACGCCTTGAACCGGGCCACCGGTCAACGGATCCCCATATGGGTCGCCGACTACGTGCTGATGGGCTACGGCACGGGCGCGATCATGGCCGTGCCCGGCCAAGACCAGCGGGACTGGGACTTCGCCAAGGCGTTCGACCTGCCCATCGTTCGCACCGTCAAGCCGCCGGATGACTTTGGCGGCGAAGCGTATCTCGGCGACGGGCCGGCCGCGAACAGTGGTTTTCTTGACGGCCTGAACGTCGCCGACGCGAAGAAGAGAACGATCGCGTGGCTCGAGCAAACAAACCACGGCCAAGGCACGGTGCAGTTCAGGCTGCACGACTGGCTGTTCAGTCGGCAGCGCTATTGGGGCGAGCCGTTCCCGGTCGTGCTCGACGAGGAAGGCAACCACTACCCCGTTATGGAATCAAAGCTCCCGGTTGTGTTGCCCCAGATGACCGACTACACGCCACAGGAAACCGACGAGCCGCGGCCGCTCCTGACCAACGTGACCGATTGGGTCAACACCACCGCGGGCGACGCCGGCGTCGATCCGGCGCTGTTGGGGCCTGACACGTTGGTGAAGCGCGAGACGAACACCATGCCCAACTGGGCCGGCTCGTGCTGGTACTACCTGCGCTACTGCGATCCGAACAACGACGAGCGATTCACATCACCCGAATGTGAAACGTATTGGATGGGCGAGGCCGGGGTTGATTTGTATATCGGCGGGGCGGAGCATGCGGTGCTGCACCTGCTCTATGCTCGATTCTGGCACAAGATCCTCTACGACCTAGGCGAAGTCTCGACACCCGAGCCGTTCACGCGATTATTCCATCAAGGCATGATCACCTCCTTTGCCTACCAGCGTAGCGACAAGACACTGGTGCCGATGGATGAGGTGCGCGACACAGAAGACGACGAAGCGATCGAGATTGCCACAGGTAAACCTGTAACAAGAATCGTCGCGAAGATGTCCAAGTCGCTACACAACGTCATCAATCCCGATGATGTGATCAACGAATACGGCGCAGACACGTTCCGGCTCTATGAGATGTACATGGGCCCGTTGGATGCGACCAAACCATGGAACCCGCGCGATATCGTCGGTGTATTTAGGTTCCTGCAGCGCGTGTGGCGATTGGTCGTCAATGAAGACACGAGCGAGTTGGCGCTGGCGCATTCTTCCCACGATGAAGTCGAACGCGCGTTGCACGGCACAATCGCGAAGGTGGGCCGCGACATCGAACGCCTGGCCATGAACACCGCGATCGCTTCGATGATCGAGCTGGTCAATACTGCAACTTCACGAGGCGGGCTCACGCGCGATCAGCTCGAACGGTTCGTGGTCGTGCTATCGCCGTTTGCGCCGCATATTGCTGAGGAGTTGTGGTCCAAGCTCGGGCATGAGCCTTCGCTGGCCGACGCGCCCTGGCCGGACCATGATGAATCGATGCTCGTGAGGGATCAGATCGAGCTGCCGGTGCAGATCAGGGGCAAGGTGCGGGCCAAGCTGATGATCGCTGCGGACGCCGACGCGAAACTGACCGAGCAGCTCGTTCTCGCCAATCCGAAGGTCCAGGCCGCCTTGGGCGGGATGACGGTCCGGAAGGTCGTTGTCGTGCCGGGCAAGATTGTGAACATTGTTGCGGATTGAACGATCGAGACTAATCTCGATTGACACCCAACCCGTGGGCGTTCCAGCGCGGCTCCGGGGGCGTGATTAGCGATTTTCTTTGGGTTTGCGGGGAACGGCGGTACACTTATGAGGATGTACGGCACCGCCCGATGGCAGGAGCTTTGCCGATTCGCGGACCCGCAATTGGCCCGGTCCGTGGCCACGTCCATCGAGTCGATGGAGTTTGAGGTTCGCCTCGCCGCCGGCTCAGGTCAGACGGTTCAGGAGCGCGCCGAGACGGCCGGCCTCGCCCAGCCGCTGTACGTCCTGGAGGTCGATCACGGCGACTGGGAGACGCTGGCGGACGTGCTGGACGAGATCGTCAATGAGCAGCTTGAGTTCGATCGGCTCTTTGAAATGCGCCACACGAGACACAGCCGGCAGCGCATTTTCATCATCATCACGCTGACCGGCGTCGTGGAAGTGCTCGCAATCCTCGGCCTGATCGAGCTGTAGGGGGTGAATCCGATGGATGATGAAGCAGCCTCACCGTTGCCGGTCAGCGCACCGATACTGTGTCGTCGGTGTCGGTACGACCTTCGTGGTACTGCTTCTCCTGTTTGCCCGGAATGCGGTGCGCCGAAGAGTCTTACGAAGCTCGCGTTCTTTAACGATGACGAATTCGATGAAGCCAGGCGCGTTCTCAAAGAGGCAGGTATTGATTTTCGGGGCGTGAACTCGCACTCCGGTCATCCGGGACTGACCTCGTTTTACACCGGTCAGATGAACCGGCCGGAGATCTGGTTCGGCCGACACGACCTCAAGAAGGTATTCGCAACGTTGGACGATGCCGGTGTGGCGACCCCATTACCGATCGTCGATCGGACGGAGCCCGTTTGCCCATCTTGTACCGCACCGCTTGACACTGATGGCGACGAAGTCTGCCCGGCGTGTGGTTCGGCGTTTCAGTGGGTCGATTTTGACGAACTGTCCGGAGATTGAAACGCCAATTGCAACCGATCTGGACAGATTGGTCGCCCGCGCCCCGGCGAACGAATCGGACGAACCACGACCAACGCTAGCACGGGTACCGCCAGCGATTCGCGGCTTGGCCGAGGAAGACGCGTGGAAAGTGACAGGCAGGTGAACAGCCTCATACACTTGCGGTATGACGCACGATCGTGATACACCGGCTGATGCGACCAGCGCCGTCATCTCCGAGGTTGAACCGTGGGCGCTCCCAGAGCCCGAGCCGACGACGCTGATTGCGCTGTGGCCCGGTGATGAGCCACCAACGCAACTCGAGATTCTGGCTGCGTTGTCGAGCGCCGCCGATCAGAACGCCCAAGTCCTGGAGGAACTCTCACCGGACGAGCCGGACGTACCGTGGGCGATAGTCATCCGAATGCCGTCGCGACCGGTGGCGCTGAACATTTGGACGGAGCCAGCTCGTGAGCTTCCGCCAGATGAAACAGACGCGATCGGCGCTGCGGACTGCAAATGGATTGTCGGCGTCGAGACGCTACTAGAACCCGGCGATCCACTCGATCATTTCGTAACGCTTATGCGCCTCGTGACCGGCGCCCTGGAAAGCTCGCCCGCCATTCTTGACGTCAACACCACCCAGTGGCACACGCGCCAGAGTCTGGCTGAGCAGTTCAATGATCCATCGATTGAGCCGCCGATTGAAGTGCTCTGGGTGATCCAGGCCGTGAGTCGCAATGGTGATGGGCAGCGTGCCAGCGCCGGGTGGCTGCACACGCACGGTCTTTGGCGTTGCGGCAAGCCGGAGCTGGAGATGCTCGAGGTGCCTCCCGCCTACACCATCAGAGCGTGCGAGCTACTGAACACCATTGCCGGACGATTGTTCGAAGAGCCGCCTCCGGCGCCCGGCGAGGAGATGATGATCGGCTACGAGATGGCGGTCATCCTCCAGCCCTGGCAGGACGTCGCGCCATATCTTGCGGATGACACACCGGGAAGTATGCGCGATCGCGCCGACGAGAACGACAACGCCCACACGGGAGTCCGGGCCGTCGTGTGCGACCCGAATCCCCGTGGCGCATACCGCCGACTCTGGGTGTGGCCGAAGGCGGCGCTGGACCGCTTGGGCCACGATGATGCCGTGCTCTACTCGGCCAAGCGCGTGACACAGCGGCAGGCGTCAATCGCCCGGGCCACTTGGCCAGACCTGGCCATGACCTTCTCCTCCCTGTCGGGGCCGCTTCTTCGCACTGACGACAGGCCGGCGGACGATGCCGATGAGCCGGCGGTGCGCTTCATCATCAAGGCCGGTCTTGCCCTGAGGAACCAACGGGACGGCGACCGCGAGCACCTGTGGTTCGTCGTGCGCCGATTCGACGCTGATCGGGCCGAGGCTCAGCTCGTGAACCAGCCGATCCACCTTGGCCGGATGAAGAAGGGCGACATCACCTGGATCGAGCGCGAGACCGTCTCCGACTGGTCGGTGATAACGCCGCAGGGGAGTTTCGGCCCGGCCCGACTAGGCCAAATGCGCCAGGCGATCGATCAGCTTCGCGAGGGAGTGGTGACGACATGACTGACCTTGACCAGGACGATCTGGAGCCCATCGCCACCACCGAGACCGAGTTCGAGGCACAGACGAAAGCTGCGGTCTTGCGGGCTGAAGGGATCGAGTGTGCCGTCGTGTGCAACGCGCCGTCGTGGACCGGCCAGATGTCCTTGAGTCCAACCGGTCGAGGCGCGTTCGTTCTCGTGAAGCGTCAAGACGTCGATCAAGCCCGCAAAGTCCTCCAACAACGAATCGACGACTCCGTGGATCTTGATTGGGACGAAGTGGACGTCGGCGAGCGCGAGGACACGCTTCCCCTGCACCCGATCAACGGCATGCCGCTGCCGGCGAAGATCGCCGCGGCGCTGATCGCGTTGACGCTGCTGGCGGGCCTGATCGTGGCCGTCCTCGTGATGATTCGGTGAGAACGGATTGCGCGTGGGCGCGCGGCGAGCTTAGCTGCCCTGGGGCGGCTGTGACTCAACCTCGGCCGCGGATCTGTCACGAAACTCAATCAGTCTTGGTCGCGGGCCGAATCGATCGGCGACTTGGGCCGCGTCGTGCGCCCGGGCGCGTTCCATCGTCCGGCTTCGCAGGGCCTGCCCGGTCGCGGGGTCACGCAACAACTCGGCCGAGCCAAGGACGATCTCAAAGTCGAGTCGCCGTACCGCCGGGTCTTGCCCATTGGTATCCTCCGGTTCGACAAGGCGCTCGACCGTCAGCAAGACCTTGTCACCCGGCCTCCTGGCTTGGATCGACCGAAGGAAGGTCTCCCAGGTCCCGGCCGGCCGTCCATCAAGGTGGGTGATCTGATCGCCGGGCTCGAGCACTTCAATCGCCGGCAACCGCTCCACGAGCTGCTGGATGACAATCTCGTCGGGCCACCGGCGAGGGTCCACGCTGATGCCAATCGCCCCGCGGGGCGCGTTGAGCAAATCATCACGCAGACAAACGAGCAAGCGATGACGCTGTTCCGGCGTGAGGTCCTTCCGGGCAAGCACCTTGCAAACCTGGCGGCGATTCACGATCCCGCCCACAAGCCGTTGCATGGCCGCCTCACGGATCGCGAATACCGGGTCGTCGAGCTTGGCGACGAGATCGGCGAGGCTGGGGTCCACCGTGACGAACTCGAGCTCCTGATCCGTGGGCAGAACGGTGGCGTCGGAGATCTGGCTGGGTGGCGGCTCCAAGATCACGGCTTGCGGCGGTTGCCCGATCGTCGAATCCGCCAAGCAAACAATCGTCGCCGCGACGACGGTCCGGGCGGTGATTGGCCACCCCCGGGCGTGGTGGATTGTCTGAGCCGATCGTCTCATTCCTTCAATCCTTCACAAAGCCGACGAGCTTCCCGGCCCGCGGCTCGATCCAGCGGCACTCTCGCTCAACCATACGCAGGAATGAGGACGCGCGGATGCGTCCAAAGCTCCCGGTTGCGGCGATCGGCACCACGCTCTCCATGATCAACGCCTCCACGATGAGCCACGGCAACGACGCCAGCTCCTGTTCGGTGAGACGGTCGCCGGCCGTCTCATGATATCCACGCATAATCGCGCGAACCCGCTCGGCATCGAGGCCCGCCGGCCAGTGGTCCGGATCATCCGGCCAAGACATTCGCATCGAGAACTGCAACACGGCGTTGGCAATATCAGCCATCCGCGGCTCGAGGCGGGCCGAGTCGAAGTCGAGCACCGCGGCGATCTTCGAGTCGTGAAACAGGAGGTTCCCGGGATGCCAATCGCCGTGGATGATGACTTTCGGCCACGATCCGTACCCAAACTTATCGACGCGTTTCGCGGCCTCGTTGTAGGTCTTGTGCAGGAACACACAGATCTTTTTCAGCATCTTTCGATCCGTGTGCGGCTCGACCGCAGCGACGGCATCGGGAATTCGGGAGAGCTTGACATCGAGTCCCGCGGCGCCGTGGTAGGCTCCGACCGGCGGATCGAAGGGCGGCTTGAATGCCGCGAGCAGCCGATGCAGCGCGCCGAGCACCCGCCCTGCCTCGTGCGTCTGGGCCACCGACTCGTCATACCGCGTCCCCACCGCATAGTGGAACAGCTCGTAGATTCGGCCGTTGAGTTGAAGCAGTGAGTTGTTCGTGCCTCGCGTCCCGACCAGAGCCGCGATGGGGTAGTCTCGCTCAGCCAGGAAGAGCTGCAGGCTGTGGGCGAACGCCACGCGATACGGATCATCCCGACCAGGGGCCCGGCGTTTCAAGAGGAACCGGCCCTGTTGGCTCTTGATGCGGACCTTGGGCGCTCGCCGCGATCCTCGGCGGTACTCTCGGACTTGCTCGATCTGGCCGAGGTCGTAGTAACTGAGCACGATCGCCAGCTCATGCGGATCGAACTGATCGCGCCGACGACGCGGTTCGAGAAACGGTCCGAGGTGCGCTTGCGGTTCTTGAGGCTCCGGCAAGGCCATACCACTGTTATGCACCGTGATGACCTGCCGGGCAAGGATCAACCGCCCAGCAAGTCTCGGTCACTCCACGTTTTGCACCTGTTCCTTTATCCGATCGATAGCACCCTTGACCTCCACGATGAGGCGGCTGATCTGAGCGTCGAGACACTTGGCCGCGATCGTATTCGCCTCCCGCAGCATCTCCTGCCCGAGAAAGTCGAGGGTGCGCCCCGCTGGCTCGCCATCGTCGGCGTCGATAATCTCGGCAAAATGCTCCAAGTGCGCTTGTAGTCGGGTGACCTCTTCGGCGATGTCGGCCCGTTCCGCGTACACCGCCACCTCCCGGAGAAGGTCATCGTCGCTGACGGCCGTCGCGTTCTCCGCCAGCAACACGGTGATCCGGTCGCGAAGCCGCTCCTGATACAGTTCCACGACCTTCGGCGCCCGCTCGGCGATCACAGCCAGACGCTCGACCACCTGACAGCGATAGGTGTGCAGCAACTCGTGCAGCCCTCGCCCCTCACGACTGCGCATAGCCAGGACCTTGTCGCACGCCTCCTGAGCCAAGCTCGCCAGGACCGGCTTCGCCTTCTCCAGCATCTGCTCCCCGGTTCCCGACATAACCACTCCGGGCAGCGCAATCAGAGCCCCGACGTCGATCCTCGCTGTATCATGATCCACGCCCGGCACGTCCAGCAACTGATCAAAGTAGCGTTGTAGCGCGTTGGTGTTGATCTGCGCCGCGGCGTCTGCCGAGGTGTCCGAGAATCGCACGGTCAGGGTGATGCTTCCCCGGCTGAGTCGGCTCGCCACCGCTGATTCGAGTTCCGGTTCCAGGCCTTGCAGCTCTTCGGGCACGCGCGTCACGGCCTTGAAATACTTGCTATTCAGCGAGCGCACCTCGACGACATAACGGGCCCCGTCCACCTCCGTCGCGGCGGTCCCAAAGCCCGTCATCGAGCGGATCATCGGCTCAGCGCTCTCCGGGGTCGTTGTCAGCGTCGTCGTTGGATTGATCCGAATCCGAAGGATCAACGATTGGTACAGCATCGTCCGGCGGCGGGATTGTCGCGCCCGTATCAAACACGCCGGCATCGCCCAAACCCGGATCTACACCCGGCCCTGGCTGCAACCCCGTTGTCGTCGCCGCCGGTGTCGTTCCACTTTTGGGGGGATTATCAAGAATATTCAGCCCAATCGCCAGAGACAGGTACAGGACGAACGCAACGATGGTGGCGACGGTCAGGGCGTCGCCGACCCGCCCGCCGAACACCGTCTCCGAGCTGCTGCCTCCCGCGCCGCCGAAGGCGCCCGCCAGTCCGCCTCCCTGTGGCCGCTGGACGAGGATGATCAGTACCATCGCCAACGCAACCAACATGAAAAGGAAGGTCACGATCCAGAACCATGTGGTCATGCTGTGCTTGCCTCACGCTTCTTCTTGGTCGCTACCACCGCAGCTTCAACGATAGCCGTGAACTGCGCCGAGTCGAGCGACGCCCCCCCCACGAGCCCCCCGTCGATCTGGGGCTCGCAGAACAGGTCCCGGGCATTCGACGCGTTGACCGACCCGCCATACTGTATTCGCAGCCCGCCGGCCGTGTCTTGATCATACAAGTCCGCCACCGACCGCCGAATGATCTGATGCACCGCCGCCGCGTCCTGCGGGCTGGCCACCTGACCGGTTCCGATGGCCCAGACCGGCTCGTAGGCGATCGCGACCCGCCCCATCTGTTGGGGCGCGACGTCCCGCAACCCCGCCATGAGCTGAGACACATTGACCCGGTTGGTGTCGCCAGCCTCGCGCTGTTCCAGGGTCTCGCCAATGCACAGCACCACGCCCAGTCCCGCCGCCAGCACCGCCAGCACCTTGGCGTTCACCAGCTCGTCGTCCTCGCCCATGACGTGCCGTCGCTCCGAATGGCCGATGAGCACGACGCTCACGTTCAGATCGAGCAACATGTCCGTGCTGACTTCGCCGGTATAGGCCCCCTGGGGCTGGTGATAGACGTCTTGAGCGCCCAGCAACATCCCGTGGTGACCAAGTGTTCGACCCACCACCTGCAGGTAAGGGAACGGCGGATACAGCGCGATGTCACAACGATCGGTCAATCCGCTGCACGCGGCAACGACGTCGTCCGCCAACTCGACCGCCGACGCCAGATCGGTGTTCATCTTCCAGTTGCCGCCGACAAACGGCCTACGTGCAATTCCCATACGCCACAGTGTACCGAAGAACAGCGGGTCAAGCCCGCTGTCTAAACGATGGTGACGCCGTCCCTGTTTAGCCGCAGGGCTTGCCCCTGCGGGGGCTTCGCAATTCAACCTTCAGTACTACAATCCGTCGCGATGGTTCGAGCGTACCACATCATCTTCTCGACCTACGGCTTTTGGCTCCCCAACGACCCGCGCGGTTCGGGATCCGATCGTGTTGCCGCGCCGCGTCTACAGCGGTTCGGCCCGGCGACGAAAGTACCGACGGGGCACTCCGTCGCTGGCGAGTGTCACAACTACGTCGTCCGAACGGAAGCAAAGAACAGCCTGAAATATCCGCCCGTGATCTTCGACGGATCGCAGGCACGCGCGGTGGCCACGGGGTCCGCTGAGGTGCTTTGTACTTACGACTACTCCATGTACGCCTGTGCAATCCTGCCGGAGCACGTGCATTTGGTAATCGGTCGACACACGCGGTCGGTCGAACGCATCGTCGCGCATCTCAAACGCGGCGCGACGCTCCGCCTGTTCGAGGAGGATCGTCATCCATTGATGCGCTATAGAGGTCCAGGTGGTGCGGTTCCATCGCCCTGGAGCAAGCGCACCGGTTGGATCGTCTACCTCAACGACGAGCAAGCCGTTCGACATCGCATCAAGTACGTCCAAGAGAACCCCCTCAAGGAAGGCAAGCCGCGGCAGCGCTGGAGCTTCGTCAGACCATTCGCACGGTAGTCCTCCCCGTCTAGCCGCAGGGCTTGACCCTGCGGGGCACCGAAGAACAGCAGGTCACGCCCGCTGGCTAAACGTGCACGTTTCGCCGTCCCGATTCCATCGGGAACCCTGCGGGGTTCCGCGACCAGCTACACTGTCGCCTTGACCATGACCACCCAGACCCAAGCAATCCGAACCGCCGCCCAGATTCGACGCGAATTCATCGACTACTTCGCGGCCAAGCATGGCCATGCGTTCGTCCCCTCCTCGCCCGTCGTCCCGCACGATGACCCCACGCTGCTTTTCACCAACGCGGGGATGAACCAGTTCAAGGAAATCTTCCTCGGCCACGGCCAGCGCGACTACACCCGGGCCGTCAACACCCAAAAGTGCATCCGAGCCGGCGGAAAGCACAACGATCTCGAAGATGTCGGCAAGGACCACTACCACCACACCTTCTTCGAAATGCTCGGCAACTGGTCGTTCGGCGACTACTTCAAAGCCCAGGCCATCGAATGGGCGTGGGACCTACTCACCAACGTGTGGGGATTAGACAAGGACCGCCTGCACGTCACCGTCTTCGAGGGCAACGAAGCCGAGGGGATCGAGCCGGACACCGAGGCCCAAGAAATCTGGAAGCGCTTCGTCCCCGCGAACCACCTCAGCCGGTGGGGCAAGAAAGACAACTTCTGGGAGATGGGCGAGACCGGCCCCTGCGGCCCGTGTAGTGAAATTCATTACAACTTCGGTGATGTTGCTTCGGGGGCAAAGCTCGTCAATGCCGGTGATCCACAAGTCATCGAGCTGTGGAACCTGGTGTTCATTCAATTCAACCGCGCTCAAGGCGGATCGCTCTCCCCGCTGCCAGCCAAACACGTCGACACCGGCATGGGGCTGGAGCGCCTTGTGCGCATTTTGCAAAATGTAGACAGCAATTACGGCACGGATCTGTGGACGCCGATCTTTGAGGCGATTCAGAAACACACCGGCGCGCATCCCTATCAGGGCTCGCTGGAGGATCCGGTTGATGTCGCTTATCGCGTGATTGCCGATCACATTCGGTGTCTGACGTTCGCGATCACGGACGGCGCCTGGCCGAGCAACGAAGGGCGCGGCTACGTCCTGCGGCGCATTCTTCGCCGTGCAGTCCGCCATTCGCACCAAACATTGCAAACCAAAGGCGCGTGGTTGTACGAACTGGTTCCCGCAGTAATCGACTCACTGGGCGAAGCGTTCCCCGAACTCAAGGAAAAGCCGGACAAGGTCGCGGCAGTTATTCGTGATGAAGAGGAAGGATTTCTACGGACACTCGACCGCGGCTTGGAGTTGTTCAGCGGAAGTACGAAGGCGAAACGCCTTCAAGAATGGCGATCTATTGCAGCAGACGAAGTCCGTTTCATAGAAGTTACTCGGAACACGGAGTTATACGACCGGGACGATGACTTGCGCCCGGACGATCTAATTAGGGTCCGACAAGGACCGATAGGAAGCATCGCGTCTCTCGTATATAACGGGCGTTTGCGCGACATTCCAGAAGAACTTTTGCATAACATCGGCGCGCCGCCAGTCGCTGTCACCGCCGCCGACGCTTTCAAACTGCACGACACCTACGGCTTCCCGATAGATCTGACGCGCATCATGGCCCAAGAGCGCGGCATGACCGTCGATGAGGTCGGCTTCGAGAAACTGATCGATGAAGCGCGAGAGAAATCAAGAGGCGCGGGGCGCAATGACCCCTTCGACCTTGTAGCTAGGCCGATCTGCGACGACTCGTTCAAGTATGTTGAACCCTTCGAGTGCGCCGCGTCTATAGCGTCCGTCGCGCGAAGCACGAAGCCCTTTGATACGGACTCTGCGAAGCTGGGCCAGGAGATCGTCTTTTCGACCGACCGCACACCGTTCTATGCCGAACAAGGCGGTCAAGTATCGGATACTGGCACTGTGCACACGGACGACGGGGAGATCGTGGTTACGCAGGTTCACCAGCGTGGCGATTACATCGTTCACATTGGGCGCGTGACGAAGGGCGAAATCGTGGGCGGAATCTGTCGAATGGAAGTCGATCGCCCGCGCCGCCTCAGCATAATGCAAAATCACACCGCCACGCATCTGCTGAACTTCGCGCTGCGGGCCGTGATCGGCCCCGAAGAAGATCAAAAAGGCTCACTCGTTGCGCCGGATCGGCTGCGCTTCGATTTCAGCTCGTCTCACGCGATGACCAGCGAGCAGATCGAACAGACCGAGCGCCTCGTCAATGCTGACATTCAGCAGGAGCTGGAGGTCTACGACGAGGTCGTACCGTTATCGCAAGCCAAAGCGATAGCCAGCCTGCGGGCGGTGTTCGGCGAGAAATACCCCGACCCGGTGCGCGTGGTCAGTATCGGCGTGCCGCTGAAGGAAGTGCTGGCCGACCCGTCCAACGAGCAATGGAAAGAGTTCTCCATCGAGCTGTGCGGCGGAACTCACCTCAGCGAGACCGGCGAAGCCAAGCGGTTCATCATCACGCACGAACAAGCGCTGGCCGCTGGCGTGCGCCGCATCGTCGCGCTCACCGGCCCCGCCGCGATGGCCGCCGACGCCGCCGGAAACGAACTTCAAGACAGAGCGAAGCGCGCTTCGGAGTTGGAGGATGTGCAACTTCCGGGGGAGTTTGACCAGATCACCAAGCTTTTAGAGCAGCTGACGATCGGGGCGGTCGCGCACAATCGAATCGAAGCGCTGCTTGAGCCGATGAAAGGGCGCATGAAGGCGTTGCGCCGTCAGGCGCGCGCTGAATCCCGCGAAAGTGTCGTGGATCAGGCGCGCGATATCGCCGCGAACGCCGCAGGCTCGATCATCGTCGACCAAGTCTTGGGCGCCGACAAGGAAACGCTGCGTTCAGCCTTGGATACGGTTCGCGCCAAACACACGAGCGCTGCGGTGATGCTTTTTACCGCTGACGAGATCGAATCGAAGGTGTCGATTGTGGCGCGCGTGCCCGAAGCGTTGATCGAAAAAGGGCTGAAGGCCGGCGACTGGGTGCGCGAAGCGGCAAAGGCCTGCGGCGGCAGTGGCGGCGGTCGCGCCGATATGGCCCAAGCCGGCGGCAAGAATCCCGACAGAGTCCCCGATGCCATCAGCATCGCGAAGAGCTATGCTCAGAAGATCCTTCAATGACAAACACAAACCCAGATCAAGAGGACCGCGTGCCGATCGACCCTGACAAAGAAGACGCAGACGCCGCGTCGCTCCCGCTCTCGGGTCTGCCCGAGGGTAACGACAACCTGCCCGCCGTCGTCCAGGATGTCGATACGAAGCAGATCAAGCAGTTCATAACGCAGATTCGTTCGGCCGAGCATCAGGTGGGCGAGCACATCATCACCGCGCTGCAGGACCCCGACACCGTGGCCGTGCTTACCACCGTGGTGATCGGACCCGAGGGCGGACAGCACATCGTCTCAGCCGGGCTCGATCCCGAAACGCTTGAAGAAGTTCAAAAGATGTTGGTCAAGGCCGAAGAGGATCGCCACGAGGACATCCCCTGCGTCGGCTTCCACTGCTTCCTGAAGCGCAAACCAAAGGCTGCAGAAGAAGATGATTCGCCGACGTGAGTTTCTTAAACGTACGGCGCTTGCGGTCTCAGCCCCGATCGCGCTGAGCGGCCAATCGTTCGCGAATCGTTTTCAAGACAGGGACAAGCCATTGTTCAAGATTTCGTTAGCGCAGTGGTCGCTTCATCGCATGCTCCGGGCTGGCAAGCTCGATGCGCTCGACTTTGCTGCGTTCACCAAGAACGAATTCAGCATCGAGGCGATCGAATACGTCAACTCGTTCTTCAAGCAACACGCTGAGGACAAGGCCTATCTGGATCAGCTGAAAAGGCGAGCGGAGACGAACGGCGTCAAAAGCCTGCTCATCATGGTCGATGGCGAAGGCGCTCTTGGTGATCCGGATGATTCAAAACGAGAGCAAGCAATCCTCAATCATTACAAATGGGTCATTGCCGCCAAGTTCCTCGGCTGCCATTCGATTCGCGTCAACGCCCAAAGCAGCGGGACCTACGACGAGCAGCGCGATCTCGCGGCCGACGGTCTACGCCGATTGACGGAGTTCGCCGCACGAGATGGTCTCAACGTCATCGTCGAGAACCACGGCGGCTTATCGTCCAACGGCGCGTGGCTGTCAGGTGTGATGAAGCAAGTCGATCACGCGCGCTGCGGCACACTGCCTGACTTTGGCAACTTCTGCCTGGATTGGACTCGGCGCGATGAGCCGGACGCTTGGTACGACCGCTATCAAGGCGTGACCGAACTCATGCCCTTCGCCAAGGCGGTCAGCGCCAAGTCGCACGATTTCGACGAAGCCGGCAACGAAACGAAAACTGATTTTCGCCGCATGATGAAGATCGTGCTCGATGCGGGGTACGACGGATACGTCGGCATCGAATACGAAGGGGACAGCCTCAGCGAAGTTGAAGGCGTGAAGGCGACGAAACAACTGCTCGAAACCGTGCGCGAAGAATTCACAGTGCAAGCGAATTCGAGCGAATAATCCCACAGTTAGGGATCGTAAGTCGGCAGCTCCCTCATCCCTCATGGCACATGGCTCATCCCTGCCTGTACAATCCCCGCCATGAAAGCAGTCGTCATCTCACAGCAGGGGACGCCCGTCGCGCCGAACGTGCAGGTCGTCTATGATTGGCCGGACCCAACCGCCGGGCCGGGCGAAGTTCTCGTCAAGACCGAAGCCTCGGCGTTGAATCACCTTGATCTATGGATCGGCCGAGGTCTGCCTGGGCTGGACTTCGACTATCCGCGCATTACCGGTTCGGACGGATGCGGGATCGTCGAAGTCGTCGGCGAAGGTGTTGACGAAAGTTGGATGGGAAGACGCGTTGTCGTCAACGCCGCCGTCCAGCACCCATCGCCGACGCTCCCCGACACAAGCCCCGCTCCGCCTGACATTACCATGATCGGCGAGCACGATCCCGGCACACTGGCGGAGAACTTCATCGCCCCCGTGACCAACGTCGCATGTGTCGGCGAGGTCGAACCGACCGATGCCGCCGCATATGCGCTTACTCATCTCACCGCATGGCGCATGTTGATCAGCCGCGCGCATCTTCGCGCCGGGCAGACGGTGCTCATCACAGGGATCGGCGGCGGGGTTGCGCTGGCGTGTTTGAATATCGCCAAACATTTCGGTTGCAAGACGGTCGTGACAAGCAGGCATCAATCCAAACTCGACAAAGCCGCTCAGTTGGGCGCCAACCACGGCATCGTCGACACCGGCGAAGATTGGTCGCGCCA
The DNA here is from genome assembly GCA_036475395.1 of Phycisphaerales bacterium. GTDB lineage: Bacteria > Planctomycetota > Phycisphaerae > Phycisphaerales > SM1A02 > JADFNO01. The sequence continues at coordinate 1,590 of JAZFYE010000308.1, read as the reverse complement.
GGTACGCCAAGTCACGTCCAAACACGGTGCCGATGTCTGCGCCGACTCCATCGGCAAAGCCGTGCATTTGTCGTGCATCAAGTCGCTGGCACGCGGCGGCGTGTTCGTCACCTGTGGCTGCACCACCGGTCCCGATGCGCTGACGGATCTAGCGCGCATGTTCTGGAATCAGTGTTCCATCATGGGTTCAACCATGGGCGACATGGACGAATTCCGCCAAGCGGTGTCGCTCTTGACAAGCGGTGCGATCAAGCCGGTCATCGATTCGGTGCACGAGGCGAACGATGCCGCCAAAGCATTCAAGCGCCTCGAATCCGGCGAGCAGTTCGGCAAAGTCGTTATTCGATGGGGATGAGTCTCCAGCGAGCCGGGGCGTGTCGCCCCGGTCCATCACCAACGATATGTTGCTAGCCGCCGCGCAACAAACACCCGCCTGTGTAACACAAGCGGGTGTGGTGTAATCGAAACGATGCGTTGAGGTCGGCTTACGCGGCTTGTTGGAACTCGTCGCTGGCTTGAATGCTCTCGATCACGACCGGTTGACCGGAGAAGGCTGCCTTCCATTGCGGCTTGAGGAACAGCCATACCAGCAGTCCGCCGTACACAGCAAAACCGAGGTTGAACACGCTGAAGCCGCTAAAGAGCGTGATGACATTTAGCACAGCCCACGCGCCGCCGCAAACCATCGCGAGCTTGCGGCCCCAAGGCTTGAGCCCGAGCACGCCGATGCCTGAGAACACCATCGCAGCGCACGCGCCGAACGCGACGATTCCGACGATGGCCATGATCCCGCCTAGGCCGGCCGTGCTGGTTGTAGCGCCCTGAAACTCAGCGCCGAACTCCGCCTCCATCCCCGCTCCCATCGCAGCGATCATGCCGCCGCCGAGCACGATCAAGATTGCGAATAACGCGCCGATCGCTCCAAATACAATATTCAGGACGCCGATCGCGGTCATCCCTCCAGTTCGTCTATTGCCCATGAGTAATCCCCTTCCAATCCCTAGTCGAATTTGACCGAACTGGAATTCATCGGCACGAAAAGGCCAGGATAAACCTGCGTCTGGACGACGAGGCACCTCGTGTCCCATAAGGATCGGAGCAACCGTTCCAGTCTAACGCTCCACGACCGAATACCCGCCGCTACCGCCGGCACAGAACACTACAATGGCCGCTGGCGGTGCAGACCTCAGATCAGACCACAACAGCCGTCCCCAAAGGCCGATCGCCCAATGCCCTATTCCTTCAACGGAAACCAAACGCACAGCCTCGGCGTGGAGATCGAGCTACAGCTCGTCGACGCCCAGACGCTGGCACTTTCCAACGCCGTCCAGCAGATTCTCGATCGCGTGCCCGAGAAGTGGTCCGACAAGATCAAGCCGGAGCTCATGCAGAGCTACTGCGAATTCAACACCGACGTGTGCTCGGCGGTGAAGGACGTCGAGCCGGACCTGGTCGAGAAGCTACAATGGGGCCGGTCGGTCGCTCAGGAACTTGGGTTGAAGTTCGTGTGGGGCGGTACGCACGCCTTCAGCCCATGGTACGAGCAGGAATACAGCCCGGGCGATCGGTACGAGTGGCTGACGCAGGTCA
>JAZFYE010000307.1:0-7174 GCA_036475395.1 Phycisphaerales bacterium | reverse complement strand
CGTTCATCGGGTTGCTGTGGCTCGTCCCGGCGTTCCTCATCTACCTGGGGATAATGTGGACACTACGCCAGCTCGTTGTCGAGGACGACGCCCAGGGGGGCAGCCCCGGGGCGGTGAAGGTCGGGGGGACGGTGACGGGCTGATGCTGTTCGATCGGAATGCCAAATATGCGTTTCTTGTCGCCGCCATGACGTTGGCGGGACTCCGTGTGGGGTTCCGGTTCGCCGTGGAGTCCGCCAATGCCTTTCTGGAGAAGAGACCGGTACCCCTCCGCGCACAGTTGACGACGATCCCGCTGCGCCTGGGAAACTGGCGGGCCGAGGGTGAAGGAGCGCCCCTCACGGCGGAGATTGTGGAGGAACTTGGCACGGATCTGTACATCGATCGCTGGTACACGCAGGGCGAGGCTCGTCCGGACGCGCCGACGATGTCGCTCCATATCACCTATTACACGGGACTGATCGACGCGGTGCCGCATGTGCCGGACCGGTGCCTGGTGGCCGGAGGCCTGGTGCCCAAGACACGCCCGAATAATCTTCCGCTGGACGTCGAGGATTCCGACTGGCAGATTGATCCAGCCCACGTGAATCGGAGAACCGGCAAACCATACCCGGTGCTGACCTACCACGATCGAGTGACGGGGAAGCCGATGCGTGTGCGGATGCCCATTGGGGAATTTGAGCTGCGCACAACGGAGTTCGGCTCCGAGGAGCACCCGGAACTCCGCGTGTATGCCGGGTATTTCTTCATTGCCAACGGAGAGACCATGCCCAATCCCGTGGGCGTGCGCAAATTCGCCTTTGACTTGACGACACGATACGCCTACTACGCCAAGATCCAATTCCTGTTGGCGGGCCCGGGGGACTTCGGTCGGGACGACTTCATTGAAGCCGTCGCGGAGGTTCTGGCTGACCTTCTGCCGGAGCTGATGCGATGCTTGCCGGACTGGGTTGACGTGGAATCATCGTTCGAGGATTCACAACGGAACTCTACGGCGTAACCCGGGAATACGAGGTCACCTATGGCATCGCGCTTGAACACAAAATTCGCATTGAGGCTGGCCGCGATTAGCCTGGCGGCCCTGGCCGTCCTGGGTGGCTTGGGCCTCCTCGCCTATCGAGCCGACGCGACGCGGAATATCAAGGCCGGTGATCAACTCATGGCCAAAGGCGACTACGTGGCGGCGCTCAAGCAGTACGGCCGAGCGGTGGCCAAGGAAAAATCCGATCTCTCCCATTTACGGAAGTTTGAGCAGGCGTTACTGCGCATTCGGCCGCGAACGCAGGGACAAGCTGAGCACTACTACGGTCGGTTCATCGGCGTGTTCCAGCATAAGATTCGATACCGTCCCTTTGATGCCGACGCGCATTTGGAGTTACTCGAAGAACTGCGTAGTCGTGCACGACTCGTGAAGCGTTCGATTGCGTGGGACCCCGTCTACAAAGCCGCGGAGGAAATGGAAGACGGGGTTCCCCAATCCGATCCGCAGCATGTCTATGCGAAGCTGTATAAGGGACTGGCGATCCTGCGACGCAATCCCGTACCGACTGATGCCCAGGTTCAAGACGCCTTGCGAAACCTCTCTGAGTTCGTGGAGGCGGTGCCTGACAGCGATTCCGGTTGGGCTGGTCGAGTTGAAGCGCTGCTGGCAACCGCACAGTTGGATCGTGATGCCGGCAACGAGTTGTCCGCCGAGGCAAAAGAGCACGAAGCGAAGGCGATGCTCCAGGAGGCTGTGAAGGTTCGCAAGGCTCTCCTCGGGCCTGACGCCGACGGTCTGGGGCCGGAGCTTGGCAGGCTCCGCGCCGTGTGGTGGGTCCGCCGACCCGACGAGGGCGATCCCGCGGAGATGGAGCCGCAGCAGGAGATCACGCAGGCCCTTGATCGAATGGTCGAATTGATCACGGAATCGCAAGATCCGTTGCTCCTGCTCGGGGCCACGGGTGTCCTGAGCTTCGCGGATCGTACGGAGGGTGCCGCCGTGGGAATCCGTATCCTCACGGCTTACCTTTCGGAGCATCCCGAGCATCACCTTCACCGCTTCGCGCTAGCGAACCTCTATTTTTATGGCGGCACCCTCGAGGCCGCTCGGTCTCAAGCTCGGGAGATCATCAATGCCGATCCGGTCGTGGTGAGCCTGCTCGCGGTGTATCAGCCTCAACTGAGAATTCGGTCGGCGGCCCTGATCGTTGATGTCGAATATAGGCAGTGGGAGCGGGCAGCGGAGGATGAGCAGGCAGCTCAGCTGCAACGGGTCAAAGCAGCCCGTGAGCGCATGGCTGCCTTGGTCGCTGAGCCGGAAACCGAGCCGCTGATGCTTCGGGTTGACGGGAAGATTGCTCTGGCCGAGGGCAACCTCCGGGTGGCCGCCGACAAGTTCGAGCGATGCGTACGGGCCCTTGACGTTCCCGACTTTGAGACCCTTTGGCACTCCGCGCTTGTCCTGGAGCGGATCGGGGAGCTTGGCTCGGCCCTGATGAGGATCGATGACGCGTTAGACGAACGGCCCGGCAACGTGTACCTGCTGACGCACAAAGCGCGTATCCAGGCGGCGTTGACGCGCTTCGATGACGCGTCCGAAACGATCGGCGAGGCGCTGCGGCGGGAGCCTGAGAATGAAGGGGCGCAACGCCTCGCCCTGATTATCGAAGAAAGCAAGACCACGGGCGCGATGGGCTCGGTTGATGCGATAGCCCGAGCGATTGCCAACGCCCAAGCTGTGGCGAAGGACGACGATCTGGACGGAGCAAGATCGAGTCTTTTGGTCGCGCTCCAGGAGCATGGGGAGGATGAGCCCCGACTGCTTTACGCACTCGCGCTTCTCGAGATCCAAGCAGAGCAGCTCGACACCGCGGGCGCGTATATCGACCGGGCGATTCAGCTGCGCCCCAATGCCGCGGCGTTCCGTTCGTTGAAGGCTTCAATCGGCATTGGCGATCCGATCGAGCGGCTCAAACTGGCGCTGCTGGCGACGTATTCCAGCGAGCCGGAGCGGACCATTAGTGCAATGGCCGGGTTACGTCGGCGTGGCCGGGAGCTGCGGCGGCTGGCGGAACGAGCCGCCGCGTCGGGCGACGATGACGAGTCTGCGGCAACGATCCGGGCGCTTTCCGTTCGCGCGGACGAGGAGGCCGATGCGCTGCTCGCCCGAGCCCAGGAAATCGCGCCGGATCATCCGTTGCTCTTGGATTCCCTGCTCGGCGAGGCGATTATCGCTGCGGATTGGGAGGCGGCCGAGTCGATCCTTCAGCGAGCCCGTGAGACGAACGCGGACCAGGCCCAGGGCCTGATCTTCAGGGGTCGCTACGAGCTGGCGCGCTTGCAACCCGAGCAGGCCGTCCAGACGCTCAACGCGGCCACCGAACGCAAGCCCTACTCGGCGGCGCCCTGGCGGATGTTGGGACGCGCCTACGAAATGCTCGGGAACAATACCGAGGCCCAGCGCGCCTACGAGGAGGCCTATGCGCGAGACCCGGACGATCGGGTCGTCGTGTCGCTGTATGTCAGCTTGCTGGCAAGAACGGGCGAAAAAACCAGGGCCCTCGCCGTCTTGCGCGACAGTCAGCGGCTGACGAGGCGTGATCGGAAGGTTCAGGACGTCTGGCTTCGATTGGAAATGGACGTCGGAGATTCCGCCCTGGCGATCCAGAAGCGGAGAGAGCTTTACGCGCTGTATCCGGATCAGCGGGTCAACGCGATGCGGCTGGCCAGCCTCCTGGGCCAGGGAAAGCCCGGCTTCGAGCACATTTTGGACGACGCGGGTCAGCCGAGGTTCGACGTGGATCGCTGGCGGCAGGTGCCGGCCAAGACGAGAACAGAGCTGTTGGAGCAGACCGCGGCTGCTTGGATCAACGAGTCCAACGCGATCCTCGATACGTTAGAAGCGCAGGTCGGCGACACGCTCGAACTGGCCTACCTGCGCGCGAACTTGCTCCGGAGTCGGGGCGAGATCGCCGCCGGTGAACAGACGCTACTTGATTACATACAGCGGCGGCAGGAAGCCGAACTCACCGTGGCCATGTTCATATCGCTGGGGCGCTACCAGGCGTCGACGAACCGGCCACGGGAGGCCAAGGCAACGTTCCAGCGGGGGCGGGCCTACCAAGATCCCGAGCGGCGAGAGGCGGATCGAGCCCTGGTTGATTTTCTCTTCGCGACCAGCACCTTCCAGGACGGCATTGACCTGTGCGAGGAGCTGCTGGAGCGTGGCTTTGATCGCTTGTTGACGCTGCGCATCGTTGAGGGCCACACCAACTTGGGTCATCTTGAGCAGGCCAACCGGCGTCTGCAGGAACTGGTGGATGCCGATGGTGCCGACTTCAGTTCGACGATGCTGTCCGCCGCAATTCTCGGCCGAGAGGCAGACGAGCTGTACGACAACGGCGAAGCTGACTTGGCCAGGGAGAAATACGCGAGGCAGCGCCAAATGCTGGCGCAGGCGGAGGCGGACCGGCCCCGCGACCCGTCACCGCACATCCAGACCGCGCAGAGCTTTCTGCACGAGTTCCAGCTATCCGAGATGCGGAGCTTGCTGGACGAAGCGCTTCTGGCCTTGGATGCAGCGGACGAGGTGCGGGTGGCCACGGATCCAACAAGCATGGTTCGCGTCAACGTATACCGAGTCATGGGCGACGAGCGATCAGCGATCGGTGAATTGAATCGCATTCTGGCGCGATCGCCCGACAACCTCGGCGCCCGCATCCTGCTCGTGACGATGCATGAAAACCGAAACGAGCTTGCGGCGGCCCTCGGAGCAATCGATGAGGCGATAGAGCGAGATCCGCTTGAATCGGTCTGGCACCAGGCGAAAGGCGAGCTGCTCCGGCGCCAGGGCGAGTTGCCGCTCGCCGCCCAGTCCTACGGCGAAGCGTATCGGCTCAGGCCGACCAAGGTGCGACTGACCGCGCTGAGTGAAATCGTGCTGGAGATGGAAAGACCGAACTTCGCCGCCCTCGTCGGGATGTTCGCGGAGGCTGAATCCTGGCTCGAACAGGACTCCAAGCTGCGGAGCCTCTATGCGCGTGCGTTGAACGGCGCCGGGCAACGCGCCGCGGCGCTCGCCCAGATGCGTGTCGCGTACCGGGACCATCGTGCCCAGGACGATCCGCAGTTCGCAAGCGAATCTCTGGAGGTTTGGTTCGGTTCGCTGCAGGAGCTGTTTCGTAGATCTCAGGTGCAAGAGCTGGAGCAGTTCATGCTCGAGGTCAGTGATGACAAGCCCACCGCTCGTGACTTGAACTGGGTGGCCTTGAGCTGGTTCAACTCCGGACCCGACGGTCTCAGTCGCGCGATTGAGGTGCAGCGGCTTGCCATTGACCAAGCCTCCCAGGACGATCCACAGTTTCGTGCTCGTTTGCTGACGAACTTGGGTGTCTTCGCCCTGACCGGCAAGGAGTACCAGGCAGCCGTCGATGCCTTCGACCAGGCGATCGAGCTGGATCCGAATGACGCCCTTGCCCTGAACAACGCTGCTTTCGTGTATGCCGACCGACTGGGTGATCCAAACAAGGCCCTGGGCCTGGCGGAGCACGCCAGCGAGTTGAGACCTGACGATCCACTTATTCTGGATACACTTGGGTGGGTCCGGTACCACCTGCAGCGGTTCGAGGAGGCGGAGGACGCGCTTCGACGTAGCGTGAGCCTGCGGGAATCGGCGGAGAACATATATCACTTGGCCTCGGTCCTGTTCAAGCAGGGTCGCCTGGATGCCGCCCAGACCTATGTGAACCGAGCGATCGAATTGAGGCCCGATCCGCAGACTCGGGCTGAGATGGAACGCCTGGAAGACGATATCAGAAGAGCACAGAACCGAGAATGAACCGAAGCCGGCGGGTTGAGCTCCGTCGGCTCACCACCTACACAAGGCAAGAGCCATGACCACCGCTACACCACCTCGCCCCCCCGTTCCGCGTCCGGCGGGCGCTCGACCGAGGACCCCGCCCGTGCCCAGCACTGTGCGCACCCTGGATCCGTTCCGCGTCCTGCGACGTCACCTGCTGCTGATCCTTAGCTCGATCGTCGCCGGGGTCGTGCTCGGATTCGTCGCCTTCATCCTCTTCTACTTCCTGCTACCACTGTATAGCGCAGAAGTAGTCTTCGAGATCCGCGGTACACTAGAAGAAGGGTTCGACCCGACGGTCGGCGATATCGAGCGGGAGGATGTGCTCACCCGTTTGGCGGCGACGGAGATGTACCTGCTTGTGAGTCGTCCTGTGCTGGAGGCGGCGGTGAAGAAGCCGGATGTTCGTACGACCACATGGTACAGCGAGCACTTCGAGGGCGAACTCGATGAGGCCGTGGACGAGCTTGAGGGGGATCTACGCGCACGCCTGGTGGCGGGCAGCAACTTGTTCACCCTGAAGTGGTCGGCCGGCACCGCTTTGGACGTGCCCGAGGTGTTGGGCGCGGTGGCCGACGCCTACATCGCCATGCGCCAGGCCGACGATCGCGTTGTGTATAACTTGAATCTGGAGGTCTTCCAGTCCCAGCTCGGCACGATCACCCGGAATCTCGACGACCTCGGCCAGGAAATCGAAGCATTCATCCGAGAGAAGGGCATCACCGACATCGACCAAGCCCGGTCGAGTCAGCTGGCGATTGCTCAAGAGGGGTTGACGGGACAGATCAGCGGGACGCAGGCTTCGTTGAGCTTCGCCGAGAGCCGGTATCTGCAGATCGCAGCGAAGCTGGAGGGGAGGGTGTCCCCGACGGAGGAAGACCGCCGCGCGGCCGAGATGGACGCCACGGTTCAGCCGCACGAGATGGCCATGTTGAACACCAAGACCGTCCTCTACGGGCTTCGCGAGCAATACCTTGATCCGGACCATCCGATGATCCTGAGGGGCGAGGCGAGCCTTCGCGCCACCGAGGCGGAGTACGAGAACAAGATCCAAGAGATCATGACGGACAATCTTCAGGCCGAGCTTAAACAGTTCGGTGCCCAGATCGAGTCCTTGCGGAACATGCTGGATGATCTGGCAGAGAAATATGAACAGAACGATGGGCTGCTGCGCACGCTGTCTGCGGATATGTCTCACTATCGTGAGATGGAGTACCAGCGGGAGCTGCTCCAAGGGCAGCGAGATAACACCTTGGTGGCGATCAACGAAGTCAAGCTGGTTCAAATGAGGGACGACGCCCGCCGTGTTCGCATCGCCCAGAACGCCCAGCTGCC
>JAZFYE010000306.1:0-4617 GCA_036475395.1 Phycisphaerales bacterium | reverse complement strand
TCGGGCTCGTGCAGATGGGCCGGCTGGGGGACTTCCTCGCCGCCCGGCGCGCCAACTACGAGGCGCTGGCGGGCGGGCTGGCCTCGATCGACGAGATCCGCATACTCCGTTCGACGCACGGGCGATTCCGCAGCGGCTATTACGGCCTGGCCTTGGTGCTTCGTGATCCCGTGGTGTCCAAGCGTCCACAGATCATGGCGAATCTCAAGCATCGGGGCGTAGGCTGCAGCGTCTACTACCCCCGACCGGTCCCCCACATGAGCTATTACAGGCGGCGATACGGATTTGCCGATAACAGCTTCCCAGTGGCGTCGCGCTTCAGCGCGGCTTCTATCACTTTACCCGTGGGGCCGCATCTGGTGCGGGAGGACGTCCAGTACATCGTCGCTTCGGTCAAGGATGCCATTGCAGCGGTGAGATGAGATGACCCCCTTGCACAAGCGAAAGATCGCGCTGATCGGCGGAGCCGGGTTCATCGGCCACAACTTGGCGCTCGCTTTGTCGTCGCGCGGGGCTGATGTGTTCATCATCGACTCCCTGCGCGTCAACAATCTGCTGGCGTTCTCCAATGCCGATCCAAGCACGCCGAATCGGGATCTCTACCTTCGCCTGATCAACGAACGGCAGCGACTGCTCCGGGCGGCGGATATCCCCGTTTATACGCAGGATGCCCGTGACGAGCAGGCGCTGGTCGATCTGCTGGGGATGATCCGGCCGCAAGTGCTCGTCCATTTGGCGGGCATCTCCCACGCCGATCGCTCCAATCGCCAACCACATGATGCGTTCGAGCACACGCTTCACACCCTTGAAAACACCTTGGCCTGCGCGCGAGACTGGCTCGAACACTTCATCTTCTTCTCGTCAAGCATGGTCTACGGACACTTCTGCAGCGGGATCGTCACGGAGGAAACGCCCTGCAATCCGATCGGCATTTACGGGGCGTTGAAGTTCAGCGGTGAGAAGCTCGTGATCGCCCACAACCAGGTCTTTGGGCTGCCCTACACGATCATTCGTCCTGCGGCCCTCTACGGCCATCGCTGTGTCAGCCGACGTGTGGTTCAGGTCTTTATCGAGAACGCGCGGGGCGGCGAGACGCTCACCGTGGCCGGTGACGGCGCGGAACGGCTCGACTTCACCTTCATCGAAGATCTCATCACCGGCATCATCCAGATCATTCAGTCCGATGAGAGTCGCGGCGAGACGTTCAATCTCACCTTCGGCCGGTCCCGATCAATCGCGGAACTTGTGGAGGTTGTCAGAGCCCAGTTCCCCAAGATCAGTATCGAGTATCGCCCGAAGAACCGGCTGATGCCCGATCGTGGCACGCTGTGTGTGGATAAGGCCAGAGCCCTGCTCGGTTATGATCCGCACTGGCCGATCGAGCGCGGCGTCGCCCAGTACATCAAGTCGTATGGGTCACTGGGCGAGCCGTCCTTGGTCGAACCAAAAATGGGCGGCGCGTTGGTCGCGCCGTAGCGCGAGGTGCGCCCGATGCTCACCCATGCCGAGCTTCACCGGGACGTTTGGCTGGCCGAGCGACTCGGCTGCAATGTCTACCAAATCAGTATTGAAGCCCTCGTCAACAACAGCCGCGAGATCGACCCTGCGGCTTTGAACAGCCAGCTGGCAGAACTGAACACCCCGCCGGTTTTCGCATACATCAAGGTGCCGGCCGAGGAACCGCAGCACCTCGGGCCCCTGCTGCGATGGGGTTTCACCCTTGTTGACACGAGTCTTCAGTTTGAACGGTCCGGAACCAGCTCAAGCCGTCCCCGGGGTGAGATGAATCTGAGGTTGGCCGAAACGTCGGATGAACAGGAGATTGCGGCCTTGGCCCGGCGAAGCTTCAAATTCTCGCGCTTCCACGCTGATGCCCAAATCCCCGACACGGTCGCCGACGAGATCAAAGCCCAGTGGACACGCAGCTACTTCCACGGCCGGCGCGGAAATGCAATGGTCGTCGCCGTCGAGAACGGACGAATCGTAGGGTTTCTCCTGGCGCTCATGAACGCCGACGGCGTGATGGTCGTCGATCTCGTGGCCGTGGACGAGGAAGTGCGCGGTCAAAGTGTGGCCGGAGATATGACCTGGTTCGCGCAATCGCAGTTCCCCGAGGCCTGCTGCCTGCGCGTCGGCACGCAGTTGGCAAACCTGCCAGCCATCCGCTGTTACGAACGCCTGGGCTTCCAGCTCGTGCGCTCCCAGTACGTCCTTCATTATCACAATGCGTGATCGTGGCCGCCGCATGACGGGAAACCGGTGAGAATCGACGACTTCGATCTTGAGAAGCGAATCATGATTGTGGCCGAGATCGGCAACAACCACGAGGGCGACTTCGCGCTGGCCCAAGACCTGATTGGCCTCGCGGCCGAAGCCGGCGCGCATGCCGTCAAGTTCCAAACGTTCCAAACAGAGCAGTACATCAGTCGCCGCGAGGAACGGCGCTTTGCGCGGCTGAAATCGTACGAGCTTTCAGCTGAACAGTTCGCAACGCTCAGCAAGTTAGCGACGCAGGCAGGACTCGTTTTTCTTTCCACACCCTTTGACCTCGAAAGCGCACGGCTCCTACGCCATCAGGTCGCCGCGTACAAGATCGCCTCCGGAGATCTCAATTTCTTTCCTCTTCTCGAAGCCGTGGCGGAGACGGGCAACCCCGTCATTCTCTCGACGGGTTTGGCTACGCTCGAGCAAATTCGGGCCGCCAAGCAGACGATCCAGGGAATCTGGCAGACTCGCGCGATCAAGCAAGAGTTGGCAATACTTCACTGTGTCAGCAGTTATCCGGTTCCGCCCAAAGAGGCGAATCTCGCGGCGATCCGACGGCTTCAGCAAGAGTTTCAATGCACGGTCGGATATTCCGATCACACACTGGGGATCGAGGCGGCTGGGCTCGCGGTCGCCCTCGGCGCGCGCATCATCGAGAAGCACTTCACCATCGACAAGCACTACTCCGACTTTCGTGACCACCAACTGTCCGCCGACCCGGTCGAGATGCGCGAACTCGTGAGCCGAATCGAACTCATCACGACACTGATGGGGAGCGGCGAGAAGATACCCCAACCAAGCGAAGCGGCTGCCGCCAACGGCCTGCGCCGGTCGATCGCCGCCCGGCGTGATCTGGCCGCAGGAACGGTCGTCGTTGCCGAAGACCTGACCTGGGTGCGCCCGGCCATCGGCTTGGCCCCTGGTAACGAACATCTCGTGCTTGGGCGCCAGCTGCTGACGCCTGTTTCGGCCGGGGAGCCGATCCTACCGCAAATTCTCGCACACGAGGTCGCCGGATGAGGATCGTTCTACTTACCACCGACACTTCCCATCACTGCTACTTCGTACGCGAGCTGAGCGCACGGTTCCGGATCGAGGCCGTGCTTGTTGAAAGCAATATCCTCAACCCGCCGTTTGACGTGCATCATCGCTTCGAAACGGTACGGGAGGACTATGAGCGGCGCGTGTGGTTCGACGGCGAACCGGTGAGCCTCCTCGATCTCGTTTCGGCCAAGGCGTTTGGGTCGCTCAACGACGACGACGCCTTGAATGTTCTTGCGGAACTTCAACCGGACATTGTGCTCGTGTTCGGCACAGGAAGACTCTCATCGGGCGTCATCAAGACTTGCCCGGAGGGGATTCTCAATCTACACGGCGGCGATCCGGAGCAAGACCGCGGCCTCGATACGCATCTTTGGGCGATCTATGAAGACCGTTTTGATGGCCTGGTTACAACATTGCATCGTGTCAACGACCGATTGGATGACGGGGAAGTCGTTGGCAAAGCGCCGATACCGCTGCACCGCCGGATGAAGCTGCACGAATTGCGACGGTTCAACACCAAACTCTGTCTGGACCTGGTCGGCTCGGCGCTGGACGAATACCAGCGCTGCGGCCACATCTCGTCTCGACCGCAGCGAACCCGTGGTCGGTACTATTCGTTCATGCCTGCGGAACTCAAAGCCACGTGCCAACAGAAGTTCGAACAACACACAAGCCGGCTTCACTAGATCCCGCCGGGTGGCTTGCCGATGACACCTTCGCGGTCTACCTGTTCCACGGCGTCGTTGATCAACACGACGCGCCGGTTCGCAACTACACACGAAAGCATATCAACACGCGGACGTTCAGCCGCGTGCTCAATTCGCTCACCGAAGCCGGTACACCCGTGTCGATGGATCAGATCATCGAGCATCACAACAACCGCGAATCGTTCCCGGCCAAGGCGTTCGCAATCACGTTCGACGATGGCTTCGAGAATAACTACAGCGTGGCGGCTGGAGTATTGCAGGCGTTCGGAATCCCGGCCACGTTCTACGTCACCACTGTTTTCGTCGATCGCAACATGATGTCATGGATCGATCGCGTTGAGCATTGTTTCGACCGAACCCAAAGCGCGTGCATCCGGTTACCGTGGAGCGGCAAGCCACACTACTTTTCCTCATCGCACGAGAAGATCGCCATTCTTGATTTGATCAGAGCGAATGCGAAGACCAATCCAAGCATCGACGTTGACGAGTTGGCGGCTGACGTTCGTCGGCAATGCGGACAACCAGAAATAGAAGGCAGCGATTGCCCACTCGATCGGAAGATGAGCTGGGCTCAGGTCCGCGACCTGGCGGGCAACGATCT
>JAZFYE010000305.1:0-9763 GCA_036475395.1 Phycisphaerales bacterium | reverse complement strand
GAGGCGAGTTGACCGGTTGGGCTTGAAATCCCACTGACCCGCGCATCCGGCAGGCTCTACGTACCCTTTATTATACGGCTGATAACGAGGCGCGCCGCCGCCGGGAGTGTTCGCGCTGCCGGCGCCGGCTTATCGGCCGAGGGCAGCCTCCATATCGCCGATCAGCGTCTGCACTTGCGATTCGGTCGTGTCGAAGCTGCACATGAACCGGAACAATCGCCACTGCCGGTCGCCGAAGGCAAAATAGTCGTGGCCTGATCGCCTCAACGTGCTATCGACCTCGGGTGAAAGCTCAACGAACACAGCGTTGGTCTCGGGCGGAAAACGCAGTGTGCAGCCCAGATCACGCAAGCCGTCAGCCAGCGTCGCGACCATGTCGTTGGCGTGGGCGGCGTGTCGCAACCAGCTTCCATCGCCAAGCGTGGCCGCGAACGGCGCCGTGAGGAACCGGTGCTTGGCGAGCAGATGGCCGGTGCTCTTGCGTAGAAACGGTAACGCCTCCGACGCCGCCTGATACACCGCGCCATCGCCTTGTTCAAACAGCAGCACCGCCTCGCCGCAGGCCAGGCCGTTCTTCGTCCCCCCGAAGCTCAGCGCATCCACCCCCGCCTCCACGCTCAACGCGCACGGATCACAGCCCAAGGCCGCCACGGCATTGGCGAACCGCGCTCCATCCACATGAACCCGATAACCCGCTTCGTGCGCCGCCTCACACAGCGCTTTCATCTCGGCCGGATTGTACAGCGTCCCGAACTCCGTCGGATTCGAGACCGTCAACACCCCCGGCTGCGGCTGGTGCAGATCGCCGCGGAACCGAGCGCCGGCTTCGGCCATGTCCTGGGGCGTGATCTTGCTCGAATCAGTCTGAATCTGCACCGTCCGGCATTGGGTGATTCGTTCCGGAGCGGTCGATTCGTCAAGGTTGTAGTGACTATGGACGTGGCAAAGCACCTGCTGCCAGGGCTTGGTCAGCGCCGCGATGGCCAAGGTGTTGGCGGCCGTTCCCGTCACCACGAACCACACCCCCGTGTCGGGGCCAAAGATCCGGCGGAACTCGGCCACCGCCGCCGCGGTGTGGTCATCATCTCCGTAGGCGGCGCAATGGCCCCGGTTGGCCTCGATGATTGCCGCCACCGCCTCGGGGCACAGCCCGGCGTTGTTGTCGCTCCGAAAACACCTCACCGCGGCAGTGTAACGCTCTGATCAAGCTCGCCCCCACCGGCACACACCAGGCAGCCCTCGGCCGCCGACGATAGAAGATGATGCTTCAGCCATCCGCGTGTAGGCTATACGGCTCCAGTTCGGCTCGAATAGCCTATCGCTACCCCGCCATGACCCCTCAGTTCCAAGTCGGCGACGCCCTGCTCATCGTGGACGTGCAGAACGATTTCTGCCCCGGCGGGGCGCTGCCCGTACCCGACGGCGACACGGTCGTGGCCGTGCTCAACGAGTGGATCGCTGCGGCTTTGGCGGCGAACGTCCCGGTCTACGCCTCCCGCGATTGGCATCCGTTGGATCACATGAGCTTCGCCCGGCAAGGTGGTCCCTGGCCGGTGCACTGCGTGCAGGGCACCCCAGGTGCGGCCTTGCGATCGGATCTGCAACTTCCTGACGACGCGGTCATCGTTGACAAAGGCACTGACCCGGCGGATGAGGCCTACTCAGCATTTGCGAACACTGACTTGGCCGTGCGCCTGCAACAGGCAAATGTGACGCGGCTCTGGGTAGGCGGACTTGCCCTGGATTACTGCGTTCGCGCCAGCGTGCTCGACGCCCGGCAAGAAGGCTTCGCCGTTCATCTCATCGCCGACACCACTCGGGCGGTGAATGTCGAACCCTCAGACGGCGACAAGGCGCTGGATGCAATGCGCGACGCAGGCGTGATCATCGAAGGAACAACGCCGTGACCGCGCCGCCGCCCTGGGTCAATGACGCCAACGCCGCCCTGCTCACCGACCTGTACCAATTGACGATGCTCCAGGTGTATCTCGAAGCGGCCATGTCCGATGAGGCGGTCTTTGATCTGTTCGTTCGGCGCCTGCCCCAGCCGCGCAACTACCTCATCGCCTGCGGTCTGGATGATGTGCTTCACTATCTGGAAACGGTCTCATTCGACGCCGAAGCGCTGGACTATCTCGAATCGCTTGGGCGGTTCTCCAAGGATTTTCTCCACTGGCTGGGCGAGTTTCGCTTTACCGGCGACGTGTATGCGATGCCGGAGGGAACACCCCTCTTCGCCAACGAGCCGATCCTGGAGATCGTCGCCCCCCTGCCGCAGGCCCAACTGATCGAGACGTTCCTGCTGAATCAGATTCAGTTCCAGACGCTGATCGCCTCGAAGGCGTCGCGGGTGGTCTCGGCTGCGGCCGGTCGCACGGTGATCGACTTCGGCCTGCGCCGAATGCACGGGACGGACGCAGCCATGCGAGCCGCCCGGGCCTTCTTCGTCGTGGGCATCGACGGCACCTCCAATGTGCTCGCGGCAAAGACCTACGGCATGCAGCCGGTCGGAACCATGGCCCACAGTTACATCGAGGCGCATGATGACGAACTGACCGCCTTCCGTGTATTCGCTGAAACATTTCCCAACGCTACGCTGCTCGTGGATACCTACGACACACTGCAAGGCGTGCGCAATGTGATTCGGCTTGCCGGTGAGCTCGGCGATGATTTCAAGATCAGGGCCGTCCGACTCGACTCCGGTGATCTGGCGCAGCTCGCCAAGGACGCCCGCCGGCTGCTTGACGAAGCCGCGCTGCACCGCGTCGAAATCTTCGCCAGCGGCAACCTTGATGAATACGCCATCGCCAACCTCGTCGCGGCGAAAGCGCCGATCGCCGGCTTCGGAGTCGGCACCCGCATGGGTGTCTCTGCCGACGTCCCGCACCTGGATAGCGCCTACAAGCTCGCAAGCTACGCCGGCCGTGCGAGAATGAAGCTGTCGGTGGGTAAAGGAAATCTCCCCGGCCCCAAGCAGGTGTTCCGAATCACATCAGATGGCGAGGCGTCACACGACATCATCGCCCTGCATAACGAGAAGCTCGACGGTCGGCCGCTGCTCGTCAAGGTCATGGAGGCCGGGCGACGATTGCCCGCTGGTCAACGCACGTTGGGGCAGATACGCGCGCACTGCGACGAAGCCATGTCCGCCCTGCCCCCAAGGCTCCGCTCGCTCGATCCGGCCGACCCTCCTTATCTCGTGAAGCTCAGTGGGACCCTGCAAGCCGAGCTCGATCGTCTGCGCCGCGACCTCGAACCGATTCAACGGTGATCGATGGCCTACATCCGCGACATTCGAGAGTCCGAAGCCGCCGGCGAGCTTGCCGAGCTGTACAAGCGCGTGGGCAATCCCGACGGGACCGTGGACAACGTGATGAAGGTGCACGCCCTGAACGTCGATTCGCTGCGCACGCATTTTGAGATGTACGCCGCAGCCATGCACAACCCCTCGCCGCTCACGCGGGCCGAGCGGGAGATGGTGGCCACCGACGTGAGTCGTCTCAACGGGTGCGCGTACTGTGTGGCCCATCACATCCGTGGACTGAAACGCCTGTTGCCAGCGGACCGCCGCGATGTCGTCGATGCACTGCGCGAAGGCCGTCTCGATCCGTTGAACGACCGAGAGAGAGCAATGGTCCTGTATGGTCGAAAACTCACCACATCACCGCCGCAGATGAACGAGGATGATGTCAAGGCCCTGCGCGACGTGGGGCTTGACGATCGCGCGATCCTCGATCTCGCTCAGTGCATCGGCTACTTCAACTACGTCAACCGCATTGTCACGGGCCTGGGGGTCCAACTCAGCGAGGATGAGGGCGCAGCCGGGCAATGGCCGGCGTCAAACGTTTCGGACTGATCGAGCTACGCGTCACTTGCGCGCGGCGATCTCCCATTCGATCACGTCGCCGTCGATATCGATTGGCTTGCCGAGTTGCCGCATCATGTTGAAGACCTGGGCGCGATGGTGCATGCCGTGGGTGAGCACGTGGGCCAAGGCCGTACCGCGCGTGAACTCCCAGGTGCGACCCTCGTAGGTCACGCTCATCATCTCATCCATCGTGCCATGCTCGACGATGAGGCGGGCGGTCTGTTGGAGCTCCTTCGCTGCATCATCAAGCAATCCCAGCAGCTCATCGACGCTTCGTATCGGTCCCTCGCCATCAGATCCAAGCGACGGTCGGCGGGGGCGACCGGCGATCTCATCGGCCCAGCCAAACATGACGGAGATGATGTGGCGCAACGTGTCGTGGACACTGCCGGGCCCGAGATCGAAGCGCTGCACGTATTGCTCAGCTGTGAGCGAACGGGCGCATTGGACAAGTTGCCGCGTCGTCCAGGCGTTGTGTCCGAGCAGGCGCTTCAGGATGTCGGACATCGCGGCATTGTACGGTATCGCCCCACCGCTTGCAGCTTCGCGCGACGGCAAGCTTCCTTACGCCGCATCATTCTGTGGCAGATCACAAAACGTGCAATGCGGAAGCAAGTCTCGCCAGGTAACGATTCCCCTGAGATGCTCACGATCATCGACGACGGGCAAACACGTGACCTGCTGTGCGAGTAAATAGGCGGTCGCCAGCGCGACCGACACCGTCTCGCGCGTGACGATGGGAGATCGGTGCATGATCTGGTGCGCCTTTCTCTTGAGGGTGTTCACATCCTGCGCGCGCTCCATCCATTGGTTATCAACAAACGGACTGAGATTCTTGAGCAAGTCGCGATCCGAGATCACGCCGACGACCTGGCGGCCCTTCACGACGACCAGATGATGGAAGAAGCATTCGTCGAAAATCTCGCGGATGCGCCGCAGCGTGTCGTCCAACTTCACGGTGACGACCTTGCGGGTCATGATGTCGCCGACGGTCAACATCGAATCGTCTCCAGGGCGGCTCAACGGCTTCCGACTCCCCCGTCAACCCATATCGGCCGTTGCCGGCCCTGTCCGAAGTACAATATCAACGCGCAGCGCCATGGAACGACGCGAGCAGCCGCTCGCGGTCGTTTGCGCTACGCAGCCCCGCCGAGCCTCCCAAGCGAACCAGGCTGACACAGCCCGGCTCACTAACGAAAACACGACGGTCGGCCCACCAAAAGGTTCCGACCGCCGCGCTTTATTACATCTGATCCCAGCCTCCCTCAATCCGCTCCCCGCAGGGGCAAGCCCTGCGGCTAAACCCCTCACCCCTTCGGACCGGCGGCGCGAACCTCGGGCGAAATATCGTACCGCGCATCATTCTCCCGGAACAGTCCGGCCAGCGCCGTCGCTTTCACATCGTACGCGTCCTTGTCCGCCCAAGTGTTACGTGGGTGCAGCACGTCGTCCGGCACACCGTGCACTTGACTCGGGATTTTCAGGCCAAAGATCGCATCCGTTTCGTAGGTCGCGTTACGAAGCGAGCCGTCAAGAATGGCCGTGACGAACGCGCGCGTGTAGCGGAGCTTGAACCGTTCGCCGACGCCGTACGGACCACCCGTCCACCCTGTATTCAGCAGCCACACATCCGTGTCGTGCTGTTCGATACGCCGCGTCAGCCAATCGGCGTAGACCATCGGCGCCCGCGGCAGGAACGGCCCGCCGAAGCACGGACTGAAGTTCGGCTGCGGCTCCGTCACCCCCGCCTCCGTCCCGGCGAGCTTGCTCGTATACCCGTTGATGAAGTAGTACATCGCCTGCTCGCGCGACAATTTACTGACCGGCGGCAGCACGCCGAACGCGTCGGCGGCCAGGAACACCACGTTCTTCGGATGCGCGCCGACCGATGGCATCACCGCCCCCGGAATATATGAAACGGGGTACGTCACGCGCGTGTTTTCCGTCTTGGAGCCGTCGTCATAGTCCGGCACGCGCGTCACCGGATCGAGAATCACGTTCTCCAACACCGAGCCGAAACGAATCGCATCCCAGATCTGCGGCTCGCCCTCTTTGGAAAGCTTGATGCACTTGGCGTAGCAGCCGCCTTCGATGTTAAACACGCCCTTGTCCGACCAGCCGTGCTCATCATCCCCGATCAGCGGGCGGTTCGGGTCGGCGGAGAGCGTCGTCTTGCCCGTCCCCGAGAGACCGAAGAACAGCGCAACGTTCGATGGATCGTCCGCGTCTACGTTCGCCGAACAGTGCATCGGAAAGACGCCCATATCCGGCAGGTCGTAATTCATCGCGTAGAAGATGGACTTCTTGATCTCACCGGCGTAATGCGTGCCGAGGATGATCACCTTGCGCTGCGCAAGCGATTGCAGAATTGCGCACGGCGAGTTCAGGCCAAGTTCCCCGTAGTTTTCGAGCCGCAACTCGCAGGCGTTGATGATCGTCCAATCCGGCTCGAATCCCACCAGCTCATCTGCGTGGGCGTTGATGAACAGCGTTTTGGCGAACAAACAGTGCCATGCCTTCTCCGTCACGACCGAAACGCGAAGTCGATAGTCCGGATCAGCGCCAGCGTATCCGTCAAACCGAAACAGCTCTTCTTGTTGCGACAAGTGCGCCAACGCCATCTGCTCGACGCGACCGAACACCTCCGGCGAGACCGGCAGATTGACTTTTCCCCAATCGATATTGGCATGGATGCCGGACGTATCTTCGAGGAACTTGTCCTTGGGACTGCGTCCCGTCCGCTGGCCGGTGTCGACGTTCAGGGCGCCGTTGGCGGCCAGCACGCCCTCCGCGCGCAAGATGGCCAGCTCGAACAGCCGGGCGACCGGAAGATTCCGGTGAATCGTGGCGCTTCCAAAATCAAGGATCGTCGAGGTAGACACCGTGGTCATGATCGTTCTCCCAGAGCCGGATCACCACCGACAACAGAGACGGGCGAGGCACGATTGGCATGGCGGCAGGTCGCTCGGCTCGGGCGGAACCAGCAAGTTTAGCAAAGGTAAACATCGCTCGCCTATCGGCAGAATGTGCTGTTGCCCGCGATGCGTTGACGGGTCGGCGCGGGCCTCATACGCTTGGGCCGAAAAGACCGTTCGACGGCGGGCAGCTGGCGATGGCGACGGTAGCTCAGTTGGTTAGAGCACCTGGTTGTGGTCCAGGGGGTCGGGGGTTCGAATCCCCTCCGTCGCCCTTGAAGAAGGTTTGGGGGCTTGAAGGACACAGAGTAGCCGTGGGCGGGAGCCCGCGGTTCGATCCCCACGCAAGCGAACCGAGTCCGCCGAGGCCGAACCCCACCCTTGCTGTGTGGGGCTATCTGCTCGTGCGAGAAGCGTCCAGCCAGACGTAGCCACATTCCGGGCACCCCGGCCCCGGCGACGGACCCTTGGCATAGCCGCAACGGGCGCAATGATTCTCAAGCCAGGCCCGGCGGCGCCTGGAGGTCACCGCCAGCACGATGCCCGGCCCCGTCAGCCATAGCAGCGCCAGGGTCGCCAGCCAAGTCGCGTGAAACGACGCCGTGGCGCAGTAGCAACTGTTGCGATACCGCACCAGTACATCCACCGGAATAATCACCACCATCTCCGCGATCGTCCCGCCCAGGAGCAGCCCCACGAGGCGCCCCGGCGTGGTCCGATGCGGCCGGCGGCGGGAGAAGACCGCCAGTAGCGGCGTCCAGATCAGCCACGAACACACCAAGACGGTCAAGATAACGGTGGTCAGTGACCAGTACGCTTCGTACTCCCTCGCTTCGCCTCGCAGCACAAGCCACACCACATCGCTCAGGGCCAAGAGCAACGCGGCCATCCCCAGCGCAGCCACGAACGCGGCCCCGATCAGGCTCCGCAGGAGCGGCCGACCGTGTCGCCGCAGCCGCACGCGCACGTCAAGCACCGGCACAATGAACAGATACTGCGTTGTCGCGATGAGCAGCCCCGGTAGCGCGCCAAGGAGCCACCATTCCGTGTCGTCCAACCACGGGAATCTATCAACAAACTCCCTGCCCCATTCCGCCCAGCCTTCGATCGGGTTGGCTACGAGCATCCACAGAAGCGTGCTGAGAAAACTCAGCAGCAGCACGTAGAACGGGAATCCGATCAGCAGCAAGGTGGTTCGCCGCCTGAGCATCACCGACCATGCTACACTGCCTCGGTGAAGGTCGCCGCTGTCCAGTTCGACATTGTCTGGCAGGACAAGCAGGCCAATCATCGCATCATCGAGGACATGCTCGCGTCAGCCGATGTTCCACGGGACACTTACGTCCTGCTCCCGGAGCTCGGCGACACCGGCTTCAGCTTCGATCTCGACCGGATCGTGGATGATCTGACGCTACCTTGGGCCCGGCGATTGGCCCAGCGTCTCGGCATCTGGCTTCAACCGGGATTCGCCGAATACGGCCCGGACGGCAAGGGTAGAAATTGCGCCGCCATCATCTCGCCACAGGGCGACGTGCTCGGCATCTATCGCAAGGTGCATCCGTTCAGCTTTGGCCGGGAGACCGATCATTACCGCGGCGGCGAGGAGCTGCTTCTTCGACCCTGCCCCCGCGCCGCGACGTGTCCCATGATCTGTTATGACTTGCGATTTCCGGAGTTATGGCGAATTGCCGCCGGGGCCGGGGCCGAAGTATTCACCATCGGCGCCAGTTGGCCCAGCGCCCGACAATCGCATTGGCGAGCGTTGCTGATCGCCCGAGCGATCGAAAACCAGGCATGTGTCGTCAGCGTCAATCGTGTGGGCACGGATCCGCACTTGCAGTATTTGGGCGGGTCCGTCATCGTGTCGCCGACGGGCGAGATTCTCGCCGAGGCGCAGGACGCGCCGACGATCCTGCAGGCCGAGCTCGATCTCGACGCGCTGCACCGCTGGCGAAACGAATTCCCGGCGCTCAAAGATATGCGCCGCCAACTTGTTGGATTATTTCCGCTCGACGCGACGATAAGTCCTCACGGCGCGCTCAAGGCGCCGCAGACTTTGCCAGAATAGGCAGTTGACGTCTCAGTCGCTTAGCGTACACTCGACGCAACGATCCGGCAGCGTAGGAGGAGCTGATGGCACAGGTCAAAGCGCCGCAACACAAGTCAAACGGCGCGCGGCGTCGAAGCCGACGACAACGATCCGCATGGTCCGACGCCACGTCGAAGCTTCGACGCGCGTACTTTGCGCATGCCGGTGAACTCGCGATGCGCTACGGCGTCACGTTCGATCGCGTCGCGCAGCACGTTCATTGCGGCTGGAACCGTGAGCCGGCATTGATCGTCAAGGGCATTCGATACGCCCAAGACCTTGTCCATGCCGTGGCGTGCGTTGACAACGTCGGCCTGGCGTGGTCGGATGTTGCCGATCACCATGAGCGCATGCTTATCCGTGCCTGTCGCAATCGGCTCGACGAGACGGACGCGGTCCTCGTGGTCCGACGGCTGTTCGTGGAGCTGCGCCGCACCAGCACCGGCGAACCCGAGGCACGGGGAATGTCCTTGCGCGGATACCTCGGCGCGTGCTCGTTGCGGGGGTGGCTGTGCCGATGCCTCGCCGACGCGATGAACGATGCCGTCGCCGCCTCGCCCAACCGGCCGGTCAAGCCCATGCGGTTCTGCGACCACAAATCCCCACCGCAGACCAGGCATCCACTGGGTACGAGGACGGCCGGGCCGGCTACCACCGTGGCCCCCGCCCACCGCGGCCTCCCCCGGGCCATCGACAACGGCCCGCCCGACCGGCGACCCGCCGCCGGTGGCGACGAGATCGGCTGATGCCCCGAGCCGCCGGTGTCTCGCTTGACAACCACTTTGAGCGGCCTAGGTTCAACCACGACCTACCCACGGCGAGGTAGCTCAGTTGGTAGAGCACCGCACTGAAAATGCGGGTGTCGGCGGTTCAAGTCCGCCTCTCGCCATT
>JAZFYE010000304.1:0-4018 GCA_036475395.1 Phycisphaerales bacterium | reverse complement strand
AGCGGCCGCTCGGGTCGAGGCGACCCCGCCGCCTGAGCCGTTGTGCGGCTGACGCCGTCATTTCATGGCACAATGTTGGCCGATATGCCGTCCTCAAGGAACGTCAACTCGCTCGATCAAGCCGACTGGCCTTGGCGACGCGTTGTGCTCTTGGCAGCGATCATCGTTGTGGTCACCGCCATCGCATACTTTCCCGCGGTCAACGGCGGCTTCATCTGGGATGACGACAACTACGTTACCGACAACGCGCTTCTGCACGATCTTGACGGTCTGAAACATCTGTGGGTACCGGGCTATACCAAGCAATACTACCCGGCCGTCTTCACGACCTTTTGGATGGAGTATCAACTGTGGGAGCTGAGGCCGCTCGGCTACCACTTGATCAACCTCACCCTGCACATGATCAACGCGCTACTCGTATGGGCGGTGTTCGCGCGGCTCAAGGTGCGTGGCGCATGGATGATCGCAGCGGTCTTTGCCCTTCACCCCGTCCATGTCGAGTCAGTCGCGTGGATCACCGAGCGCAAGAACGTGCTTTCGGCGCTGTTTTATCTGCTGGCGGGGCTGGGGTATTTGCAGTGTGACCCTCGGCTCGGCGGGGGCGACAGAGTGCGGCATTTCGGGGCGGCAGTGGGTTGGTACGCATCGAGCCTCTTGCTGTTCACGCTGGCGCTGTTGAGCAAGTCGGTCACGTGTTCGCTGCCGGCGGTGTTGGTTCTGTTGATGCTCTATCGACGTGTGCCGGTGACGCTGTGGCGCATGGCAGCGTTGACGCCAATGTTCGTTCTCGGCCTGATCCTGGCCCTGAACACGGCGCAGTTGGAACAGCAGAGCGTCGGGGCGGTCGGAGTCGATTTTGACTTCAGCGTCGTCGAGCGCTGCCTTATCGCGTCCAAGGCGCTGCTGTTCTACCCGTGGAAAATGTTGTGGCCGGCGCCGCTAATTTTCATCTACCCGCGGTGGGTAATCGATTCAAGCAGCGCGACCAGTTACTGGTCAGTGGCAGTGGTGGGGGTGATCGCGGCGGCTGCGGTCGTGTTGTTCGTGCGCTCAAGGCGCGGCCCGGCGGTCGCGTTGGCGTTCTACGCGGGAACCATTCTCCCGGCCTTGGGCTTCATCAACGTTTACCCGCATCGGTTCTCCTTCGTCGCCGACCATTTTAACTATCTGGCGAGTCTGGGAATCATCGCATTTGTCATCGGCTGCGCTGCGCTCCTGATTCGAGGCAGGGCGGTAAGATTGGGACTCGCGGTCGGTGTGTTGGCGGTGCTGTCGCTACTCACGTGGCGGCAAGGGGTGATGTACCAAGACAACCAGACGCTGTGGCGATGGACGGTTGACCGCAATCCCACCGCGTGGCTCGCCCAGAATAACCTCGGATTAATCGAACGGCGGGCGGGAAACCTCGAGGTGGCGGTTAATCACTTCGAGGCGGCCATCGCAGCCAAGCCGAATCATCACCGTGCCCAGGCGAACCTCGCCTTGACCCTGCAAATGGAGGGTCGATTCGACGAGGCGCTGCAGCACATGCTCATCGCCAATGAGCAAACGGTGGTCGAGTTCGGCCGGCCGCGCGGTCGAGATCTCTATCGAATCGGCGTGCTGTTGGAGAAGCTCGACCGCATCGACGAAGCGGTGGGTTTCTTCGGCCGAGCTGTCGAGGCCAACCCGCGGGAGTTGGATGCTCATTTCCGTCTCGCGGTGCTGGCGGTTGGTCAAGGCCGACACGCGGACGCGGCCGATCATTTCCAGAACGTTCTGCACCTTGAGCCGGACAACGTCACCGCCCACGGATTCCTGGGGAATCATTATCGCGATGTCGGTCGTTACCGTGACGCTGAGGCGCACTATCGGATGGCGGTGCGCGTTGCGGGCGAGGTGAAAGACCGGTTCGCCACGGCACGAAATCTGGCTCGGTTCCTGGCGACCTGCCCGGACGGTTCGGTGCGCAACGGTGTCGAGGCGGTGGCGCGGGCGGAACAGCTCAATGCGCTCCTGTCCGGACAGGATCCCCACACGCTCGACATTCTTGCCATGGCCTACGCCGAAGTGGGGCGCTTTGATGATGCAGTCTCCACGGCCCGGCGGGCGCAACAAACCGCAGGCGGAATGCAACTTGACGAACTGAAACAGGCGATCGAACAGCGGCTGATGATGTATCGTGACGGCCGACCTTGGCGCGACGAATGATGTCGGGGGCCAGAACGGGTCATCCCTGCTCGTGCTTCGGTTTGTAGACGAGCTCGGGCACGCGCTTTCGGTTTGGTTCGACCTTAGTAAGCGGATCCACCTCAGCGCTTGTGGCCAGATGTCGCCGGGCAAGATGCTGGTAGTGCCCCGTTCCGACTGATTTCCAGGCGATCTCATCATCCGTCAGTTCGCGCATGACCTTAGCGGGGATTCCGCCAACGAGCGTGCGCGGCGGTACTTTTGTGCCGGCCTTCACAAACGCCATCGCGGCCACGAAGCTGTCCTCGCCGATCACGGCGTCGTCCATGATGACCGCATTCATGCCGATCAAAGCGTTGCGCTTGATCGTGCAGCCGTGTAGCACTGAGCCGTGTCCGATGTGACCATCCTCCTCGATCGTGACGTCTTTGCCCGGGAAACAATGCAGGACGCAGTTGTCCTGGACGTTCGCGCCGTCCTTGACGATCAGTCGGCCGAGGTCGCCGCGGAGTGATGCGCCCGGGCCGATCAGACAGCGCGGTCCGATGATCACGTCGCCGATGAGCACAGCCGTGGGATGCACATATGCAGTCGGATCGACGACGGGTCGAATGCCTTCGAACTCATAGGCTGGCATGTGCTTCGGCCTCGACCCGCACCATTACGCGACTTTGCAGCACGCGGAAACGGTTCACGACGAACGCTGCGTCGGAGAGTGTCGCGTTTCCTGCGGGATTGGCGCCCGAGACGTGGAAGTCGCTGAAGGCGGACGATTGATTTACCCAGATTTGTCCCGTGAGATTGCACGATAAGGCAACGCCTGCATCGGCGGCGGCGTCCTGGGCCTTGGCTAGGATCTCCTGGTCAGTTGAATATACGGAGCAGGTTATGGCCCCGAGTTCACGCGCCGCCTTGGCTGCCAGTTCGATACTCTGGTCGGTGTTTTCGGTTTCGATGATGTATACGATCGGGCCGAACATTTCTCGCATGTAAAGATCTTGCTGCGAGGCGTCAACCTTGAGAATGAGCGGGCTGCGCACACGCGCGTCGGGGAACATCTCGTTTTCAACCGGCGTGGACTCGCGCAGCACTTCGCCACCGGCCGACTTCGCCTGATCGATGCGCTGTATCGTGCGATCATTTTGGATCGCACCGAGAAGCTCAGCACCGCGCTTCGGATCACCCAGCAGCCAATCGACGGCTTTGACAATCGCGCCGGCAACATCATCAAATCTCATCGGGCCTTGGCCTGTTTCGATCCCATCCTTTGGAATGAAGATGTTCTGGCTGGTCGTACACATCTGCCCCGAATAGAGGCTGAGCGTAAAGGCGATGTTTCCGGTGACCGCCCGCAGATCGTCGACGCTGTCGATGACGATCGAGTTCACGCCGGCCTTCTCGGTGTAGACGACCGCCTGCGGTGCGTTCTGCTCAACCCAATCGCCGAATTCACTGCCGCCGGTGTAGTCGATGATCCGAACTTCAGGACGCGTGACGAGCTGCTTGGTAATCGGCGCGTCGGCGCTGTCGGCGGCGAGTGTGACGAGGTTCGGATCGAACCCTTGTTCGTTCAGCACGCCGCGCGCGATCTCGACGGTGATCGCCAAAGGCAGCACGGCGCCGGGATGCGGCTTGACGACGACGGCATTGCCCGTGACGAGGCTCGCAAACAGTCCGGGGTAACCGTTCCAGGTCGGGAAGGTCGAGCAGCCGATGACGACAGCCACGCCGCGGGGCACGATGCGGTACGTCTTGTCGAGCACCACCGTGTCCGTCTTCGAGACCTTCTTACTCCATTTGACATGCTCGGGCACGCTGGTCATCGCCTGGTAGGCATACGCGATCGCTT
>JAZFYE010000303.1:0-14389 GCA_036475395.1 Phycisphaerales bacterium | reverse complement strand
CGTCCACGAGCCAACCTGGTCCGCCCTTGAGGACGAAGTCATCTGCTATCTCGCGGCTGGCGTCGAACCCACCACCAAAGAGCATACTGAGGCCGCTATCCCCGTCCGGGGGGCCGTTGTCGTAGATTGTGCCGGCCGACGCGGCCGATCCAAGGGCAACGGCAAGGGCCGTCGCCATCACAAACGCGAATTGCCTCTTCATAATGCCATTCTCCTTTTACATGACGATGCCTCTTTGTCCAGTTGGGCACAACGCACAGTGCTGCCTTTTCCACGGTGCCGGATCACTTCCGCAAGTCGATCCGCAGGTCGTCCCCGATTAGCGGCGACGACGTCTCAGGCCGAGGATACCCGCAAATCCCAGCAAGGCCAACGCGCCAGGCGCGGGAACGGCCTCGCCGTTTAGCCGGAACACGACATCGTGGAACTCGCTAAAGACAACGTTACCCGGGACATAATCCGGGAAGCCAAACTTTGGATACCGGACCCAGACTTGATCTCCATTGAGGTTGCGGGCACCCGTGGCGGATGTCAGCTGGAAGCCGTTACTGGTGGCGGTGGGCTGGATGGCCATCCAATAGGTCGTGTCAGCGGCAAGTGAGACCGGGGCGATGTCAATAGAGGAGATGACTTCCGGACGGCCGAAGAAGGTGTTACCGGTCGGCGTCTCTGTGAAGCTGCTCGAAACCTGGTCGCTGACGATCGTGCCGGGACCACCACCCGCGTCGTCGGCATAGAACGTGACGCGGTAGTCCGAGGCGCCCCACCAGATACCCCCGCCGAAGATGTAGTTCATTTCCACGTTCTCGACGATCCAGCCTGGTCCGCCGGGGAGGATAAAGTCATCAGCCACCTGACGGTCGGCGCCGAACCCACCACCAAAGATGTTGCTCAGGCCGCTGACTCCGTCCGGACCACCGTTGTCATAAATGAGGTCCGCCGAGGCGGCTGAACTGAGGGCGATGGCAACGGCCGGCGCCATCACAAATGCGAGCTGCTTCTTTCTCATAGTTCCATTCTCCTTCACGTGACGACCCTTTTTCGTCCAGTTGGGCACAACGCACAGGGTTGCCTTTTCCACGGTGCCGGATCACTTCCGCAAGTCGATCCGCAGGTCGTCCCCGATTAGCGGTGACGACGTCGTACACCCAGGAGGCCCGCAAATCCCAGCAACCCCATCGCGCCAGGTGCGGGAATAACCTCGCCCTGTAACGCGAATGAGTAGTCGTGGGCCTCTCCAAAGAATTGGCTCCCAGGGGTCCAGTCCGGGAAGCCAAACTTTGGATACCGGAAGTAAAGCTCGCTTCCCACGATGTCGCCGTTTTGTTCGGAGTGGGATGATAGGGCAAAGCCGTTCTGGGGCGCAAACGGCGTCATTTGCACCCAGTAGGTCGTGTCCGCGTCCAGTGCGACCGGGTCGATATCTACGCTCGCGCGGACTTCTGGACGGCCGTCGTAAGTGTCGCCGGTCAGAAACTCGTCGGCCAGAGGCACGATCTGACTAGAGATGACCGTGCCGGGGCCGCCACCGGCGTCGTCAGCATAGAACTTCACGAGGAAGTCCCCGAATAGACCAAGACCGCCGCCGTCACTCCAGACGTAGCTGATAGCCATGCCGTCCACGAGCCAACCTGGTCCGCACTTCAGGACGAAGTCATCTGCTATCTCGCGGCTTGCGTCACCACCAAAGAAGCTACTGAGGAAGGCAACTCCGTCCGGGAGGCCGTTGTCGTAGATTGTGCCGGCCGACGCAGCCGACCCAAGGGCGACGGCAAGGGCCGGCGCCATCACAAATGCAAGCTGCTTCTTTTTCATAGTTCCATTCTCCGTTACGTGACGACCCTTTTATCTTTGTCCAGTTGGGCACAATGCACAGTTTTGGCTCTTGGGCGGCGCCGAATCACTCCCGCAAGTCGATCCGGCTGTCGACGTTCATTGTACCTGGCGTCCCTTCTACGCAAACTGAAAAAGTCAGGATGAGGTCCGTACTACATTCTCGCGTCCCACCTCGCGGATTTCAATCTCCAAAAGTATTCGCACGCCGCAAACCATCGCTCGGCAGGTCGTCAACGAGTAAGACTTGGCCGCCAGAGGGCGGATCCACCACTGAACCAACTATCTGAGCACTGAGCGAGAGCAGAGACATAACGCCTCCTAGGCCCGTCGTGATGAGAGGAAACGGCAGCCATTGCTCCCTCATCGTCGCCACTGAACTCGATCTGGCCGGGCAAGAAACCCGATGCGTCTCGTGGACAGGTGAACCGGATCCCTCGCCTGGCACCAGGTCGCGAGGAAAACTGCTCGCTATACGCTAGCCCCGACAACACCCGTAAGGAAAGAGGCCGTTCGCACCGAATTTTGCATGTGCGGCCGCCGCCCCCGAGACAGCCTCCAGAGTCGCGGTTTGGGTGGCGTCGACGCGGTTCGGCCCGTGAAGCGGGGCCGCCCGAACCTGACGCCAAGCCCACTTCGCCAGGGCCCAAGCCAGGGCACAGGGGACTGCATTATCTCTTGACCGAGGTTCGATTTTCTTTTGACAACGACCTCTGGCCCCATTAGTCTCTCGCGCAGTCTGGTGCTCCCAACGGGGCGAAGATTTGAGCGCCGTAGAGAGAGACAGCCCGGCACGGGCTCGGTTTCATTGGTCGAACGTTTTGGCCTGGAGCCCCCTGAACGTGTTGTTTTTCAGAAGGAGAAAGCTATGAAACGAAAGACATTCTTGTTTGCGGTGCTTCTTGCGGCCTACCCCGCGAGTTTAGCATCGGCCGACGTCTTCTTTGATCGCGTCTCGTTCGACTTGGAGAACCCGGGGCTGCCGATACTGGACTTCGAGGGGATCGCGCCGAAGGGCGGCTTCATTGAGCCCGCCCCACAACCGTGGGCGCCGAGCGTCTTCTTTTCGGACCCGGACGGCGATGCGAGCAGCATCGCCATTGCCGATAGCGGTTTCTTCTTCGGTACGCCGACCGACGCGCTCTTCATGGACCTGTTTGACGTCCCGCTCCTGGCCACCTTCGATCCGGATGTGATCGCGGTCGGCTTCGACATCGCGATCGGCTTCGGCGGCCTCGCGGCAACGGTCAAGGTATTCTCCCCGGAGGGCGGGCTGCTCGCCTCTGAGACGTTCGATACCGAACATGAGACGGTCTTCACAACCTTCATCGGCTTCTCCGGCTTCGGCGAGATCGGCTCGGTTCTGATCACGCCGGCCGGCGGCGGGTTTGTGCTGATTGACAACTACGCATACGGCATCCCGATGCCGGGCACGATCGCGCTTCTTTGCGTCGCGGGCTTCTTCGGGCGGCGCCGGGGTCGCTAGCTGATTGAACAATTGACAGTTCAACGGCGGGCGCACACATCGGCGCCCGCCGGCTCGACGGTTCGGATCAACGGCGTGGTGCATGTAAACGCCGCTCTCCCGGCGTGCTCGTCAATGCCCATCGGGTGGATCGCGCCTCAAAGCTGGTGGCAAGGCCATCGCGGCCGTGATAAACCGCACGGGCGGGACGCCCGTACCGCCGCAACTGGGGTTTTGAGATAGTTTGTTACTGGATGACCTCCCCCCAGGGCCACGCTACCCTTGCCCCATGCCAGCCGACAACCCCGCCTCGACTCTCCAGAGCGCTCCCGAGCCGATCGCCGAGGGGTTGCGCGATCGTTGGACGCTGGACCCGGCGGTGACGTTTCTCAATCACGGCTCATTTGGGGCGACCCCGCGGGCGGTCCTGGAGGCTCAGTCCGCGTGGCGTGAACGATTCGAGGCCCGGCCGATCGAAATGTTGGATCGACGGCGGGGCGAACTGCTGGCTGAGACGAAGCACACGGTCGGTAAGTTCGTCGGCGCAGAGCCCGATGATTTTGGCTTCGTCACCAACGCGACGGGCGGGATCAACGCCGTTCTTCGATCCCTTCGGTTCGAGGTGGGAGACGAGATCCTCACCACGAATCACGTGTACCACGCCATTCGCCAGACGATTCGTTACGTCGCCGAGCGCGCCGGCGCGCGATCGATCGAAGTGGATATTGACCTGCCGATCGCCTCGCCGAACGACATCATGGCTCCGATCGAGGCGGCGCTACACGATCGGACACGTCTCGTGGTCATCGATCACATCACGTCGCCCACGGCGGTTCTTTTCCCGATCGACCGGATCATCGATCTGTGCCAACAGCGCGGCGCGGACGTTCTCGTGGACGGCGCGCACGCCCCGGGCATGATCGAGCTGGATATCCAGAGCCTTGGCGCCGCGTACTATTCCGCCAATCTGCACAAATGGGTGTGCGCACCGAAAGGCGCTGCCTTGCTCTGGGTGCGGCCGGATCGGCACGACCGCATCCACCCCAACACGATCAGTCATTTCCTGAACGAGGGCCTGGCCGCGGAATTCGCCTGGCAGGGCACCCGCGACATCACCGCCTGGCTGTGCGCCAAGGACGCGATCGAGTTCCTGGCCGGCATCGGTTGGCCGCGCATCAGACAGTACAACCATGATCTGGCCGTCTGGGTACAGGCGATGCTCAGCGAGCGGTGGGCCGTCCAACCCAGTACGCCGAGCAACGGGTCAATGCTCGGGTCGATGGTTACGATCGCCCTGCCGGATGAGGCGAAAGTCGCCGGAAGCGTCGAGGCCTTTCAAGCGCGACTGTATGACGAATACCGGATCGAAGTCCCCGTGCTCCAGTGGAACCAGCGGTGGTGGGTTCGGCCTTGCTGCCAAATCTACAACACGGCGCAGGACTACGAACGGTTGGCCGAGGCGGTTGTAACGCTGTGCGCGGCGACCGGCCGATAGGAACCGCGGAGAGCACCGATGGTTCCGTTCGATCAGTTCCTCGAGGCCTGGAATCAGCCGGCGATGCGGCATGCGATGGTCGGGCACTTTCCGATCGTCCTATCCGTGATCGGGCTGCCGTTCGTAATCCTGGCGGCGATGTGGGGACGCCGGGTAACGAGTTTGCGCTGGATCGCGGTGGCGACCTATCTTCTGCTCGTGATCAGCGCGTATGTGACGCGCAACGCCGGTGAGTCGGCGCACGACGCCATCCGCGGTTCACTTTCCGACGAAGCGCACGAACTGTTGGAAGAGCACGAGGACCTCGGCGACAACGTGTGGCTGCTCGCCTTGATCCCCACTGTATGCCTGGGATTGAGCTTTGTGCCAAAGCCGAAGGTGCGCTACCCCGCGGCGTGGCTGGCGGTCATCGGGGGGCTGGTCACGGCGGGCCGGATCGCCGACACCGCGGATCACGGCGGCCGACTCGTCTACGAACATGCGGCCGGAACCCCAGATCAATGGGCGCTCATGTTCCCGGGCGGCGAGTCAGACGCCCAAGCGACCGACGATCCGCGGCTGACGTTCTTCCGCAACCAGGTCCGCCCGATCCTGGCCGAGCATTGTTGGGTTTGCCACAACCCCAAACGGTACAAACGGTCCGGCGGGCTCGATCAGACCTCCATCGCGGCACTCCTGCGAGGCGGTATGTCGGGGCAACCCGCGATCGTTCCCGGCCGACCGTCCGCTAGCTTGATGATCCAAAAGCTGCGCCATGACAATGAGGAGGAGCGCATGCCGGCGGGCGAGGACCCGCTTCCGGAGGACTTGATCGTGACCCTGGAGCGGTGGATCGCCGAGGGGGCCGTGTGGGAATCACCCGATGAGGTTTCCCCAGCCAGCCCGGAGGCGGATTGAGATCACTGAGCCAACCGAGGTACCAATTCGGTACTGGCGACGGTGAGCGTCAAATCAAAAAAGAAAACCGGCCTGCGGGTTACCGCAGGCCGGTGAGGGTTCACGATTCATGACTCGGAGTGAGCCATCTCGTCGTTATTTTCGGCGACGACGTCGCATTCCGGCCAGGCCGGCGATGCCCAGCAGAGCCATCGCGCCAGGTGCGGGAATAACCTCGCCCTGTAACGTGAATGCGAGATCGTGGTCGTCTCCAAAGAGGCCGGCCCCAGGGGCCCAGTCCGGGAAGCCAAACTTTGGAAACCGGATGTAGACCCCTTCTCCGACGACGTTGTTGTCGACGTCCTGGTTGTGGGATGTCAGGATAAAGCCGTTCTGGGGCGCGTCGAGGTGCGTCATGGCTATCCAGTAGGTCGTTTCCGCGGCCAGTGTGACCGGGGCGAACTTTATGCTCATGCGAATTTCTGGACGGCCGAAGAACTCGGCACCGGTCAGAGACTCTGCGGCGAGACCCACGACCTGACTAGAGAGGATCGTACCGGGGCCGCCGCCGGCATCGTCGGCAAAGACCTCCAGCAGGAAATCCCCGGCTAGACCAAGACCGGCCCCGTCACCCCAGATGTAGCTGTAAGTCATGCCGTTCAGGAGCCAACCTGGTCCCGCCCCAAGGACGAAGTCATCTGCTATCTCGCGCTGGGCGTCGAACCCACCACCAAAGAGGCTACTGAGGCCGCTATGGCCATCCGGGCCGTCGTTGTCGTAGATTAGGTCGCCGTCGGCCAACACGTTCGACCCAAGGGCGACGGCAAGGCCCGACGCCATCACAAATGCAAGCTGCTTCTTCATACTTCCATTCTCCTTTACGTGACGACCCTTCTTTGTCCAGTTGGGCACTATGCACAGCGATGCTTTTCCGCGGGCCCGAATCACTTTCGCAAGTCGATCCGGGTGTTTTGCTTCACTGGGCCTGGCGTCCCTCCTACGCAAACTGAAAGAGTCAAATGTTAGGTCCTTAGATCATCTCCGCGACGCACGTCGCAGTTCGGTAACTCCACAATACTTCTGAGTGCCTACTGCCCCGCCACACTGACGAGTGACCCTTGGGCTTACACAGTGCAAGTGAAAAGGCACTCTTTCTCCTAGCCGCCACCCGCTGGCGGGGCGCTCTCTCTCGCAATCTGATCTCGTTTGATCAGACCGCACCGCCAGTATCAACCGCACGGATAGTCCTGTCAAGAGTTCTTTCCGTCGTTTTGCTGAGAAAATTTAATTTGCCCGAGGTCGTGACTCACCGGCGAGCGAACCGATCCGAACGGCCTGTCAAGTTGGGTAAACAAGCAATTCCGGGCAAGGTTCTGGGCCGCAAAGCGACACTTCAACCTAACTCTACCTATTTCTATGGCGAATCGGGCGGCGACGGGCTGGCCTGACCGTCGGCGGCCTCCGCCTGGGCGGCGAGCCGAGCCAGCCGGGCCTGTTCGCGCTTCAACGGCAGGTAATCCCCGTTATACCACTCTCGCCACCGGCCCATGTCGTAGCCCAAATGCTCAGTCGACTGGCCCCAGTCGTTGGTCGTCATCGCCACCAGGGAGCGATGAATCTCCGTTCGATAGTTGATGGCGACGGCATCCACCACGCGAAGGATGACGCCTTCCGTGATGATGCCGAGTATCGGCCGGAACCCGCCCGCGCCGTCGCCGACCACCGCTTCGATCCGCTGTACGTACGCCGTTTGGGTTGCGATGGCAATCCAGGCGAGATCACCCTGGCTGTCGACCGGATCGGCGGTGGCCTGGGCGAAGATCAACAGGGGGATCGTCTCCAGGGCCTTGAGGGCACCGGCTACGAACCCGGCATTGTTGGCGATCTGATGGCGGTGCTGTCGCAACGCCTGATCGAGCACGTTCAGGACGGGCGGCCCAGCCGGCGACACCATTCGCGTCAGGGCCTCGTGCCGGATCGCCGGGTCGTGGTCGTAAATGGCCACCCACGCCAAGGCCGCCTGCCCGTCGTCGCCCAGCGTCGCGAAATGGTCCAGCAGCCCAAGCCGGACATCATCCGCCTCGCCCGTGAGCTCACGGATCAGGGGCATGAACGCGGCGGGGTCGGTGAATTCCCGCAGCTCGGCGAGCCCTTGGGCCCGTACGGGCGGGACTTTGACTTTGCCCAGGTATTCATGGCGAATCGCTCGGATCTGCCGGGTGAATTGCCGGCTCCGCGCTCGAAACGCCAGTTGCCCCTCGGAGGGGCGGGTGAGCATGTCCACGATCGGCGGCACCGGGCCGCGATCCGGGATCGGCGAGAGGATTCCGTACCGTGGGTCGTGCTGGGCAGCGGCGGTATCCGTCTGAGCCACAAGGCCCGAGCCCATCAAGCCGAGCATTCCTACAACAGTCGCGAAGGTTACCCAAGACCCAGCCATTGCTGATCCTTTATTCAGCCGTACTCTGCCATTCTATGACGGCTCGGGCGACTCGGATCAGGCACGATTTACGAAGTCGGGTGGATCGACGGGACCACGATCACGTCCAGGCGGCCGATGAGCCGCCGGGCACTGGAGGCGGCCGACCGGCTCTCGAATCGCCCGAACTGCACAAAGTAGAGGCTTCGGCCTCGCTCGTCCCGGCTCTCGATGACGCGAATACCGCCGAGCCCGTGCTGCTGGGCAACATCCGCCACGCGGCGGGCGGCGTTGTCAGCATGCTGGCGCCGGCGGAAGGCGCCGGCCTGCAAGGAGAATCGCCCGGCTCTCGCTCCTGAGTTGATCCCAAGGGCCCGCTGTCCAGTCGTTTGCCCAGCAGCAGCGATGCGGAACCACGTGCCGGCCGAGGTCTCATCGCCCGCTTCTTGATGGGCCAGTGCCGCCTGGTAGGCCGCCTGACGCGAATTCTCGCCCGTCAACGCGCCCGAGGCCTCCGCCAACAGCACCGCGGCATCATGCGGACGATGTTGACCGACGCGAACCAGGCCCAGGACGGCTTTGGCTCTACCCGCCGTGGTTCGATCGGACGACTTCACGGCCGTCGCCAATTGCCGCTGGGCTTCGTACAGGTCACCGAGCTGGTAGGCGCTCAATCCAGCCAGATACGCCGCCTTGTCCCGCATCAGTCCCCGGGTCTGGCGCGCGATCGCCGCCGCGTGATGCTCGGCCAGCCGGTACCGCTTGGCCTCGTAGTCGGCCAAAGCTGATTTCAGAGAACGAGCCGGCGGCGTTGACTTGCAGCCCGCCACCGACCCTGCGGTCAATACGCAGAGCAGGACCACCCGCCCGGCCCGAAACCTGTTCAATTGGCGATTCACGTTGCCCATCGTATCGTACAGACGCCTCAAACTTCGCCAACTTTGGCCGGGATCATGCGACGGTGCGTGTCGCCAGCTCAATCATTCGACGACTCATCTTCTCCCCCCGGCGGGTGGCGGCCGTTGATGACCAGCGCACATGGCGTGCGTTCGAGCTCTATGCCGGCGCCCTGCATATAGCGCGCACGATCAAGGGCGCCACCGACGCCCCACATATTGGCCTCATGCTGCCGACCTCCGGGCTCTTTCCGATGGCCATGATCGGCACGTGGATTCTCGGCCGGACGGTCGTGCCCTTGAACTACCTGCTCAAACCGCACGAGTTGGAGTACATCATCGACGATGCCGAGCTGGACACGATCATCACGGTGACCGCGATGGCAGAGTTCGTGGGCGGATTGCCGCAGCGCGTACGGCAGATTCGGCTTGACGAGCTGCGCTTCAAGGGCGTGCCGCCGTTTCGCCGCGCGCGGCGCCGGCCTGAGGATCATGTCGCCGTCCTGCTGTACACGTCGGGCACCTCCGGCCGGCCCAAGGGCGTCATGCTCACCTCCGCGAATCTCCACGCCAATGTCCGTCAGTGCGTGCAGTGGGCGCGGTTCACCCGCGACGACGTGCTCCTGAGCGTCTTGCCGCAGTTCCACAGCTTCGGGCTCACCGTGCTCACGCTGTTGCCGCTGATGGTCGGCTGCAAGGCCCTCTACACCGCGCGATTCATGCCACGCAAAATGCTTTCGCTTCTTCGCGAGTATCGTCCAACCGCACTTATCGCCATCCCGTCTATGTTCAATGCACTGCTGCATGCCAAACACGCTGCCCCCGACGATTTTAAGTCGCTGCGCTACATCGTCTCCGGCGGTGAGCCGCTGCCCGGCGCGATATTCGACGGCTTCCGCGATCGGTTCGGCGTCACTATCAAGGAGGGCTACGGCCTTACTGAGACCGGGCCCGTCGCGAACTGGAATCGGCCGGAGGATGACCAACTCAAGTCGGTCGGTATGCCGATAACCGACGTTCAGGAGAAGATCGTCGCCCCCGACGGAACCCGGCTCGGTGTAGACGAAGAAGGCGAAATCTGCATCCGCGGCCCGAACATCATGGCTGGGTATTACAAGCTGCCCGATGAAACGGCGGCGGTCTTTGACGACGAAGGTTACTTCAAGACCGGTGATATGGGGCGAATCGATGCGGATGGTTACCTCTACATCACCGGGCGCATCAAGGAGATGCTCATCATCGCCGGGGAGAACGTCTTCCCGCGGGAGATCGAAGAAGTGCTCAACGCCCACGCCTCCGTTCTCGACTCAGCGGTAATCGGGATGCAGGATTCTTCGCGCGGCGAGGTTGCGCTGGCGTTCGTTGAACTCAACGACGGCGCTACCTTTGACGAAACGGCCCTGCGTACGTATTGCCGCGATCACTTGGCGCAGTTCAAGGTGCCGCGCGAGATTCGCCTGATCGACAAGCTGCCGCGCAATCCCACCGGCAAGATCATGCGCCGGGAATTGAGCGCCGACACGCCCTCGGCAATTCAGGGCACCGCCGCCCCCGAGTCATAGGCCAACGCGGTCAGCGATCAGCGTTCAGAGCCGCGGCGTCTCGCCGCCCAGTCGAGCCCGAGCCTCAATGGCGAGGGTTCGACCAGGGTTTACGACTGCGCGCCGGGCGAATCAGTGGTTTTTTCTTGCGTTTCGACCGGTCGGCGCGGTACGATGCCCCCCATCGTTGGTCGGGGGTCGCAGGGGGCGCGTGACCTCCGGGGGCGGCCAGGGACTCGGCCAACCACAGCGTGCCCACCACCCTGTGGCCTCCAAGCACAAAGGGGGGTCAGCGATGTCGTACAACCAGAGTCCGCCGCAGGCGCAATGTATCGACTGTTTGCGGGTGCCGCCGTGGTCCTGGCCTCGTCCGCAGGCAGCGCCCAGGCCCAGCCCGGCTGGGTGCTGTCGCACCAGAAGATCAGCGACACTGAAGGGGGCTTTACCGGTGAACTGGATGGTATCGATCAGTTCGGCTGGTCGGTGGCGGGGCTGGGCGATCTCGACGGCGATCGCGTACCCGACCTGGCCGTCGGTGCACGAAACGACGACGATGGGGGCTCGAACCACGGCGCGGTATGGGTGCTGTTCCTCAACCCTGACGGGACGGTCAAGTCCCACCAGAAGATCAGTGACATTGAAGGCGGCTTTACCGGCACGCTGAATGATGGCGATGGCTTCGGCTACTCGGCGGCGGCGCTGGGCGATCTCGACGGCGACGGCGTGGGCGACCTGGCCGTGGGTGCAGAGGGCGACGACGACGGAGGCAACTTGCGGGGTGCGGTGTGGGTGCTGCTGCTCAACACCGACGGGACGGCTAAGGCCAACCAGAAGATCAGCTCAACCGAGGGCGGCTTCACCGGCTCGCTCGATGATAACGATCGCTTCGGCAGTTCGGTGGCGGCGCTAGGTGATCTGGATAGCGACGGAGTGGTCGACCTCGCTGTAGGGGCACGGTTCGACGACGACGGGGGCATCGTTCGTGGTGCAGTATGGGTGCTCTTCCTCAACAGCGACGGGACAGTGAAGGCCCACCAGAAGATCAGCGACACACAAGGCGGCTTCACCGGCATCCTCGATGACGGTGATCACTTCGGCACCTCGGTGGCCTCGCTGGGTGATCTCGACGGCGATGCCGTCGGCGACTTGGCCGTGGGCGCAGTGGGCGAAGACGACGGAGGAGAGGGCGAGTTCGCTGATCGCGGCGCGGTGTGGGTGCTGTTCCTCGACGGCATTTGTCTGTGGGATCTCGACGCCAGCGGCAGCGTCGGCGCGGCCGATCTGCTCTCGCTGCTGGTAAGTTGGGGCCAGTGCAAAGGCTGCCCCGCCGACTTCGACGGCA
Source organism: Phycisphaerales bacterium (assembly GCA_036475395.1). Classification (GTDB taxonomy): domain Bacteria; phylum Planctomycetota; class Phycisphaerae; order Phycisphaerales; family SM1A02; genus JADFNO01. The sequence goes on along the minus strand of JAZFYE010000303.1, from coordinate 2,522 downwards.
ACGGCACCGTCGGCGCATCCGACCTCCTCGCCCTGCTGGTGAACTGGGGACCGTGTCCCTGATCCACGGGAACGGGGCCCGAGCCTCAGGTGTCGGGCAGGCTTTGAGCCCGCTCGATCACGAGCGAGTCAGGCCGAGGCTTGACCTACTCACGGCGGGCGGGGATCGTTCTGCGGGCTCGATGCCTGCGGATGCGGCTGAGAACGGGCTCGTGGCGGCCTTTTTTGGAAAATCATTCGAGACTTTGTGGACTTAGGGGATTGGAATCGGTCCGATCCGGGGTATGCTGTGGTCGGTCCATTTGTGGTGAGTCGGCAGTGGGGCCGAGGCATCGACTCGCGCACCTCGTCAGCCGGCATCTGAACTGACAGGAGGACGGAACATGTCTGGAACGAATCGTCTTGGAATCAAAGGGGCGATCGCGAGTCTGATCGCCGCCGGGGCATTGTGTACCGGCTCGTTCGCTCAGAACGAGAATTGTCCGAATCCCCTGGGCGGCGACTGTTTCACGGCGACGCCGGGCATCCCCGGCTGCCAGGACGAGGTGTGCTGCAACCTCGTGTGCGATCTCGACGTGTTCTGCTGCATAATTGAGTGGGACCAGCCCTGCGCCGACACCGCGATTCAGGTCTGTCTGGGCGATTGCGACACATGCGGTCTGCCCAACTGTGGCGATTGTTTTCAGGCCAACGGCAGCGCCTACTGCGACGACACGTGCCTCGATAAAGACTGCGCCGGCTGCTGCCTCACCATCTGCGCGTTCGATTCGTACTGCTGCAACACCGACTGGGACGGCTTCTGCGTGACGGAGGCTGAGGAATTCTGCGCCTGCGAGCCGCAAGACATTCCCGTCAACGACGATTGCGAAAATGCGACCGAGGTCGGCGAAGGCGTACATGACTTCACGACGGTCTGTTCCACCCACGACGGCACGGACCCTGAGAAGGGTCCCTGTTGGGATGGTTTCACCGGGATCGGCGCTGATGTGTGGTTCAACTACACCGCCACCATCACGGGACCGGTGCGGGTTCACACCTGTGGTGGGCAGGCCGATTTCGACGCCAAGCTGGCCGTTTATGATGGGTGCGTCTGCCCGCTCACCGAGGAGATGCTGATCGAATGCAACGATAACGGCTGCGGTGACGGCTCCGAGGTGATCTTCGAGGTCGTAGCGGGCAACTGCTACACGATTCGTCTCGGCGGCGGCTACCTCTCCCCCTCGGGCAGCGGAACGTTCACCATCGAGCCGATCGGTCCGCCCGCAAATGACGACTGCGCAAATGCAAGCGCTCTCAATGTCAACGAGTCTCTCGTTTTCAATACGCTTGTGGCCACGACCGACGGCCTGCCAAGCGCGGTGTGCGACTTCAACGGCTTCACGGATATCGGCAACGATGTGTGGTACCACACCACCGTTCCGGAAGATTCTTCGTACATTGTGAGTCTGTGCGGCAGCTCCTTTGACACGAAGGTCGCGATCTACGAAGGCTGCGGAGCGTGTCCGCCAACCAACGACCCGATTGCCTGCAATGACGATTTTTGCGACGTCCAATCACAAGTGGTTTTCAACGGAACCGCGAACCAGTGCTATCTCATCCGTATTGGCAATCCCGCGGCGCCGGGAGCTGGAGGCGCCGGAGGCTCGGGCAAGGTCATACTCAGCCGACTACTGCCCACTCCTGACAACATCATCTACGATAACGGGGCACCGGACGGGACGAGCGGATTGAGCAACGGTGTCCTCGATCGAGAGTTGGCGGATGACTTTAACTTAGAGCCGTGCCCCGACGGCTGGTCGGTCACCGGCGCACGCCTGAGCGGAGTCTGGGCCGGTGGAGGCGCGTTCGGGCTGACCACAGGCTTCCGTATCCGAGTGTATGACGACGCCGGCGGCATCCCCGCCGACACGCCAAACATTGACTTCATGACCACAACTTTCGTCGAGGCACTCACCGGGAACTTCTTCTTCGGCGATCCTGAGATTCTCTTTGACATCCAGTTCCCCGCGATCACCTTGGACGCGGAGATTACGCAATGGATTTCAATCCAACCGCTGGAGGTCGACGACAACTTGTTCCATCTGACCTCGGCCACAGGGATTGGCAACATTACCGGGAGCGAGGTTCACGTGCGGTACCCGGATCTCGGATTCCCTGATTGGACACCGGGAAGTGACCCGGACATCTTTGGCGAGTTGTATGATGTGACCTATCTGCTCCTGGGCAACGATTGCGGTGTGGTGTCCTGCCCCTGGGACCTCGACGGTAGCGGCATCGTCGGGGCGACCGACCTGCTCTCGTTGCTCGTCAATTGGGGGGCGTGCGCCGACTGCAACGATTGCTCGGCTGACTTTGACAGCAACTGCACCGTCGGGGCCACCGACCTGCTCGCCCTCCTGGTCAACTGGGGCCCCTGCCCGTAAGCGGACCTCGCAATCCTGTTCCAACCATCACACCCCCAGCCTTCCTCGGCCGGGGGTTTTCTTTGGGCCGGGGACATCTTTTGTCAGGGTCGAGGTGCTC
>JAZFYE010000302.1:0-3141 GCA_036475395.1 Phycisphaerales bacterium | reverse complement strand
AATACACTCCACGACAAGCGAGTACGCCGCTGCCATGCGAGACGGGGGCAAGTTCCCGCCCGTCGTCGCCTTCCGCGACGGCGAACAGTATTGGCTTGCCGACGGGTTTCACCATAACGTCATCCCGTCCATATCGACCACTTCGTTCGCCGCGGCATTGAGAGCATGAGCGACTAGAGAAGCTCACCGTCATTTTTTCTCCATAGGACAGCAGTCCGCCTCTGTCCGATAGAGGCACGATGCGAAAGCGTCCTGTCTCTTCTGACAACCAAGGACGAGAAGACCCAGAACCCCACACCGCTCTCAGGGCACTGGCCCGGCTGCTCGCCCGGCAGGGGCGCGTCACTTCCTCGCACAGAAGGCAATTCTGGAACCCTCGTCGCCGGGCGACCAGGATTGCAACGCTTCCCGGTCCTCAGACTCCACGACCAAGCCGACGTGAGCAGTGGCTATGGCGAGCACGCCGAAACCCAAGAGCAAAGCCTTCTGGACGATCCGGAGCGTCGCCGAGCATTTGGATGTTCCCGAGAGGACCGTGCACCGGTGGATCGACTCGGGCGATATCGTGGCCCATCGCTTCGGCAGGTCGGTGCGGATCTCGGATAATGATCTGCGAGCTTTTCTGGCGCAGCACAGAGGTTTTTATAGGATGTCATTTCCTGTCATCGCGAGTCATTACATGACAACGACTTATTACGTGTTCGGGAATACATTGTCTATACAGACATTCCATTTACTTTGCGCTAGTATTCTCGATATGATATTCATGTCTACTTGCGTCATCCCGAGGTTATTGCTGACCAGTTTCAGGCTTTCCCAACAGGTAGTCACAAGGAGCCCGCCATGCCCGATACGACGCCGCTGATACGCTCTCTGGCCGACGTGCTCGCCGATCTTGAACGCGATGCGGGGCTTTCCCCGACCCGCCGCCGCGACCTCAGAAGCGCGGTCCGACGCTTCTGCGCACTGCTCTGCCGCGACCGACGCGGGTTCGTTGGGTGGCCTATAGAGGTCGAAACCCGCCCATGAGATCGCATAATGGCATTTTTTCGCGGTGCTCGGGGAGTGTCCGGTCGAGGGGCGAGTGAGAAAAAGCTAGGCAGGAAGTCGGGTTAGGGGGCGTGTGGTGCTCTGGGAGTTCTCCAGGATCGCGGCCACGTTGGGGTGCTCCGCGCCCAGGGCCTTCTCCAAGATCGCCAGCGACCGTTTGTAGAGATGTCGGTCCGGTGCATCAAAGGTCCCGGAACGTGATCAGTTGCGCGCCCGACCGGGCAACGGTCGCCCGCACGTCTGGGTCGATGAGCGCATTGAATTCGTCCTCGAACCGATATCGCTCGGCGTTCGGATCAACATCGCGCCAGGGTCTGGTGGCCGGGTGGCAGAAAACCTCCGAGACGCCGTCCGGCAGCCGTCCCAAGACGGTCAAGAGGCGGTCGCGATCCATGCGCCCGCAATCGTGAACCCCGAACACATAATCATTGCAACGGATTCCCGCCGATCGCAGCCGCCATTTCATCAAGGCCACCCAGGGCGCGAGAAACGATCGCCTGATAAGGCGCGGGAGGATACGGCCGCCCCGCCGCCCGCCGGCTCCCACCAAGGGCTCGAACGGGAGGCGGACGGCACGCAGGCCATACGCCCCACCGATCTTCAGGATCAGGCCCAGGACGGTCGGGTGCAGGTGCATGTGGTTGTGGGCATTGACATGATCGAGCACGAGGCCCGAGTCACGAAATGCCTCGAACTGAGCGCGGATTTCCGCCGCCAGCTGCGTGCGCACTCGTGGCAGGAAGAAGAACCGGAACCCGGCGCGCACCAGATCGGTATCGAAGCCGCCATCGCCGTCGACGAGATCCGGAACCGCCGCGGGCGGAAGAACCGGACGTCCACGAACGACCACGAGGTGGAGGCCGACCCCGAGGCCGGGTAGACGCCTCGCCCGCTCGATGGCGTTGGCCGCCTCGGGGGCACCGACCATCAAGCAGGTTGTCGTCAATATCCCTTGTGTATGCGCGATCTCGATGGCTTCATTGACCGGCACGGAAAGGCCGAAGTCGTCTCCCGTGACGATGAGCCGTTTCAGGCCGCGTTCTCCCGGCCCCAAAGGAAGCGGATGAATTCCACCCCCTCGCGAAGCTGCCGCTTCATGAGCTGCCAGTCCCGGCACATGTCATAAAACAGCGCCGCCATCTTTCTCGGCCGGAAGTAGAACCGCTTGTAAAAGGTATCGACCGCGGCGAAGATTTCCTCGCTGGAAAGGTGCGGGTAATTGAGCACGCTGTTCTGGACTCCGTGCTCGTCGACCAGCTTGCCGCCGTCCTCGCTCATCAGCCAGCCGTTCTCCATCGCCTGGTTATACAGGAAAGTCCCTGGATACGCGGCGGGTAGGGAAACCTGGATCGTCTTCGGGTTGAGCTCCTGGGCATAGCGGATCGTCTCTTCGATGGTTTCCTGCGTTTCCCCCGGCAGCCCCATGATGAAGGTGCCGTGGATGAGGATCCCAAGTTCGTGACAATCTCGGGTGAACTGCTTGGCGCGCTCCACAAGAATACCCTTCTTGATGTTATGCAGAATCTTCTGGTTTCCGGACTCGTAACCGACGAGCAGCAGACGGAGACCGTTTTCCTTCATGATCTTGAGCGTGTCATAGGGCACGTTGGCCTTGGCGTTGCACGACCACGTCACACCGAGCTTGCCAAGTTCGCGGGCCAGCCCCTCGACTTGCGGGATGTTGTCGGTCAGGGTGTCGTCGTCGAAGAAGAACTCCTTGATTTCGGGAAATTTGTCGCGGGCCCACTCGATTTCAGCGGCGATGTTGGCCACCGACCGGGTGCGATAGTTGTGGCCGCCAATCGTCTGCGGCCAAAGGCAGAAGGTGCATCGGGATTTGCACCCACGCCCGGTGTAGAGCGACATATAGGGATGCAGCATGTAGCCGTTGTAATAGTCGGTGGTGACGACGTTTTCTTTGTAAACCTTCGTCACCCAGGGCAACGAGTCCATGTCTTCGATCAGCGGGCGCTTGCCGGTGAAGTGGGGCTTTCCGTCCTTGAGGATGGTGATCCCGAGGACCGCCTCAAGTGGCATACCTTCGGCGATCTCCTGGACGGTGAAGTCGAACTCGTTGTCGCACACGAAATC
>JAZFYE010000301.1:0-6515 GCA_036475395.1 Phycisphaerales bacterium | reverse complement strand
GAGGGAGATTGGCTACCTCTTCGGACAATACAAGCGACTGACGAATGAATTCACGGGGGCGATCACGGGCAAGGCGTTCAAGTGGGGCGGCAGCCATATCCGGCCGGAGGCGACGGGCTACGGCATGGTGTACTTCGCGGCCGCGATGCTGGAAACCCAGGGGCAATCACTGGAGGGCAAGACGTGCCTTGTCTCCGGTGCGGGTAACGTTGCCCAATACGCGGTGGAGAAGATCACCGAGCTTGGCGGGAAGGTGGTGACGCTCTCGGATACCAGTGGCCTTATCCACGATCCGGACGGCATCTCCACGGAGAAGCTGCAATGGGTGATGAGCTTGAAGAACAAGCGACGCGGCCGGATCGAAGAATATGTCGAGGCCTTTCCCACCGCACACTTCACGGGGGCCGATCCGACGCTTCAGAGCAACCCGCTGTGGGCGATCGCGGCGGATTGCGCGTTCCCGTGCGCGACTCAAAACGAGTTGAACGCGAAGGATGCGGAGCACCTCGTGGCGAACGGCGTGAAGGTTGTCTGCGAGGGCGCGAACATGCCCACGACCCCCGAGGCGGTTGATCTGCTTCTGGAGGCGAGAGTCCTGTATGGACCCGGCAAGGCGGCCAACGCGGGAGGCGTGGCGGTCTCCGCTTTGGAGATGGCGCAAAACAGCATGCGGCTCACTTGGTCGCGCGAGGAGGTTGACCAACGCCTCCAGGAGATCATGCGCTCGATTCACGACACCTGCGCCGAGGCGGCCGAGACCTACGGCACGCCGGGCAACTATGTCAACGGGGCGAACATCGCCGGTTTCTGCAAAGTCGCCGATGCGATGATCGACCAGGGGCTGGTCTAGCCGGTCCTTTGGTTCGACTTTCGGCATTCGGAACGGGCGTCGACCGAGTCCGGTGCGGCACGCTCAGGTGTTCGAGCCGTCGTCGGACCCCATCCCCCGGGACTCATCCACGAAAGTCGATGATTTGTGGCAACTCGGCGGTCGCCTCGCACGGATCGTTTCTTGGAAAGGGCCGAGGCTGAGGCTTGTACCGGGGCACTTTCCGCGGTTGGCTCGTCGGGGAACCAGCCGGGCCGGGTTTTCGTTGACGCCAAAAAAGTCCACGCCTCGCCAGCCATGGCGAGGCGCGGAGCAAAAGAGAGAGAGCTTGTCGGGGGCCGGGGCGGTCCCGCAAAGTCCACGCCTCGCCAGTCATGGCGGGGCGCGGAGCAAAAGAGAGAGGCTTATCGGGGGCCGGTCGGGCTCCCAAAATCCCACGCCACACGGCCAGGTGCGGCCTGGACAGGCGATGAGCCTACTTCTTCGCCGGGCCTCGGTTCTCCCTAATCTCGCTCGGCTGCATCACGCAGCGCGCCTCCAACCGGCCGGCGGAGTCGTTCGCCTTAGAAGGCCAAACGCTGGCAACGAGGAGGCGGCATCTTGGTTTATCTGTCTTCACTCTCCTTCGTTATGCGGCGGGCGATCACGCTTGCCCTGGCGCCGATGGCCCGACTGATAACGCGATCACCTATGCCACGGCAACGGGCTGACTTTGTCAAGCATTTTCTTCGTTGTCTGCAACAAATACCCGCTGGTTTGGTCGAAGCCGCGTCGCTTGACATTGGGCGGAGCAGTGTGCTTTCCCAGTTTCACAGGAACCAAAGCCCAAGGCCGCAGAGCCGTCCAGCCACGGGCACGTTGGAAAACCGACCTCATTCGGCGAAGAAATCAAGAGGCTCGGTGGCTCGCCGTCGCCGTGATCGGATTCGCTGGGCTGCTGACGATGGCAAGGCCACGATCGCGGCCGTCAGGCGGGCCTTGACCGATCGACGGGCAACGGCGAGGGTATTGCACTCCCCGCACCGGCGATGGGCAGGAACGAGACGCGGAATTCAGCTTGGGGCGACGAGGCCCAAGTGTGGTCGCCTCGGCCCAATCCGGGGTCGGGCTGGGTGTCGCGGGGCCACGTGGTGGCGACTTTTCCACCGGGGAATGACCGCCCGCCCGCCGGCGTTATACTCAGGAGACTCTGCGGACGAGTAGCGTGCTCGCTCTCCCGCAATGAGCCAGACGAAACGCGCCAAGTTGTTCGGAGCAACCAGGCTGGGTGTGCCGGTTGCTCGATAACGCCAATGGCGGCGCCTCTCGCGCCGGTATCGGAATGATGCGGTGAGCGTCCGAGCATCGGTACCCAGAGTTCTGCAGGCAACAGCGGTGAGCCGCGCTCTGTATGCTACCGCTCGGCGTACCCCCGGTATGAAGGAGCTGATCCTCCCGTGGAGAAGGTAGTGTCCAAAGTGAAGTACGAGTATGGGGACCGCATCCGTCATCTGCGCCGACCCGAATGGGGCGTTGGGTCCGTCGTCAAAGTTGAACAGACAATGGTGAACGGCCGTTCGGTGCAGTCGCTGTCGGTAAGGTTCCCGAGCGAGGGGATCAAGGTGCTCAACACCGCCGAGGCGGAACTCGAGCTTGTCAGCGCTGAGCACGTCAAGGCGCTGGCCAACGCCGAGGCCCACCCCATTGTGCAATGGGGCAAGATGGACGAATCAGACTGGCTGGCGCCATTGGCACAACGCAAGGTCGAAGAAGCCATGATTGGCCTGCCGGCCGATGTCCGCGATCCGTTCAGCTCGTTGCGGCGGCGGTTGGTGCTCACCCTGGACTTGTACCGCTTCGAGCGATCCAGTCGGGCGTTGATGGACTGGGCGGTGGCCCAGTCGGGACTGGTCGATCCACTCACTCACTTCACGCGCCACGAGCTGGAGCAGCTGTTCGAGCGATGGGCCAGGGAGAGGGACGTGCACTTGGGTCGGATCCTGCAAGAGTCCCGTCGGGACTTGAAGCTTGCCCAGGAACTGGACGAGCTGGTCGCGGCGGCCCCCCCCGGCGCCCGGGAGGCCGTGCATCGCGTCACCGCCGCTCGTTGAGCGCAGTCAACATCCCGCGCCAACCGCAGGTGGATCTGTGTGGTCAGGTCCGAGAGTATCGGTGCGTCTTGACCGGGAGGCCGGATACCCCGTCCAAGGGGCATCACTCTGGTTCTTGGCGCATGTCTTGTTCGTCTGAAAGTATCTCGCCTTGGTTGTGCGGCAGAAGCCTGTCGAGCAGCCTGGGGTGGTGGACACACCGCAAGGAGGGACGAGAGTGGACGACCAAGCCTTTCAGAATAAGTTCAACGAGCTGATGCAGAAGCTGCACGAGTTGCCCGACGCTGAGCGGACACGCCTGGAGCAACTAGCCCAAGAGGCCAAGGCTCGCCGTCAACGGATTCAGGCATCGGTAACAGAGCTCCAGGAGTCGCTGGACAATTTGCGCCTCAGCGTCAAGTACATCGTCTTCGATCTGGAAGCGACACGGCGTGAGAATGCCTACCTCCGCAAGTTGCTCGAACAGGCCAACCGTGACGATGCGTCCCGACCTGATCCGAACGCCGACGACTACTACGAGCAGGATCCCTCCGGTTCGGACTAGCCCCGCCGGTTGGCCGGGCGGTGAGCCGGTTCGGCCATATCGTGACTCCTCCTTGCGAACGCTGCGGCTGGGCCGATCCACAACGCATCCGCAGCCGATGTCTAGCCAGGTGACGCGCCGGAGCGATCCGGCGCGTTGCCACCTCAGCGACCAGGTCAAACCAGACGGTGCACGGGGCCGGACGGGTGCAGGCGCGTTGCAAAAGACCGCTCTGGCCTGGGATGGGCCCGAGGCGCTGTGTCGGTCGAGGGGCATCGGTCTATCGGGTTGGGCGGCGTTACCTTTGGCAGCGCAGAGACGGCCTGCCATACCATCCGCGGCTGAGCCATCGACTTGCAGGCGGGAGTTGTTGCGCCCCTTGTGTTGTGTGTCCAGAAGTAGGGTCCGCCGACGATCCGGAGTATCCAAGCAAGGCCGGTTGTGAATCTGCGCAAGGAAGGCCACCTCGGATTCTCGCGCCCCTGCCTGTGGGAAATACAGCCTACGCGCTTAACTTGTACCCACCGACGCCTTATAGTTAGGTGCCGGGCTGGCGCACAGCGACACGTGACGCCTCATGGTCTTCTCATACCGGCAGGAGTTGGAGCACAGGAATGAAACGAGTAAGTCATAGAACAGGGCGGCGAGCGATGACGGCGATGTGTGTTGTTGGCCTGGTTGAGGCGGGTCTGCTCGGCGCGGCGCCGGGTGATTCGATCAGGGATGCAAGTATAAGCAGCGGTAGCCCGATCGCGTTTGCCGGGACCGGTTGCCCGCTTCCGCCGTGCAATATTAACTTCGACGACGGCGCCTGTCCTAATCCGGAGGAGATATGCGGCGCGATCTTCGCCGGAGGAGCCGGGTGCGTCATTGACTTCCTGCCGTTCTGTTATAGCTCCGGCCTGTTCTCCTACGGCGTGGATCCCGAAACTCCGGTGTCGATCTTGCTGCTGGGTGATCTAATCGCCCTTGACGTCTTCTTCGCCAATGTGACGGGTAGCTCGGGCGAGATGCACTTCTTCAATGCCGACAAGGTCGAGATCGGCACCCCGATAGTTACGAACGGTGAGTGTGACATGTTCATGCCGAAGATTCAGTCGCGCGTCTTCGATGAACCGGTGCGCTTCATCGAGGTGTCGGCGACCGGCGGGCGGGTGTACATCGACGATTTCTCGGTCAACCCCGGGTTCGAGCCGCCGCTGGGCGACCTGAACGGAGACTGCACGGTCGGGGCGGTCGATCTGCTCGCTCTGCTCGTCGCCTGGGGGCCGTGCGACGACTGCGCGGACTGCCCCGCGGACCTCAACAACGATTGCACCGTCGGGGGGGTCGATCTCCTCATCCTGCTGGTTAACTGGGGGTAGCTGAGCCTGACGCGGACGGCGAGGGAGCACTGCCCGCGGGCAGCCGCATGGACACGGTGGCCGCAGTGGCGATTTCAGCCAACCTCATCAATCGGGCTTGATATAGCATCAGATCGGTACTATAAGATATGAGACCCCGCCGGTGCTCATTGCATCCGGCCAACGATACCCGGCCCCAGGGAACGCTCGATGTTGTTGCTCACGAGGAAAACCGACTACGCGTTACTGGCGCTGGCCAGCTTGGCTCGCCAAACGCCAGCCGGGGCCAGTGCCCGCGGCCTCGCCGAACGGCTGAATTTGCCCTTGCCCGTTCTTCGTAACATTCTCAAGCAACTGACGAGCCGGGGAGTGCTGAAATCCACGCGCGGCACGCGAGGCGGATACCGGTTGGCGAGGTCGCCGCACCAGATCACGCTGGCCCAGCTGCTGGAAGCCATCGAAGGCCCGATGCGCTTGGCGCGGTGCTGCTCGGTGCCGGAAGGTCAAGAGGAACGGGAATGCCAGTTGGAGGAAAGCTGCCTGATTCGAGGCAACATGCGCAGAGTGCATGCGAGCCTCATGCAGTTTCTCGGTGAGGTGACGTTGGCCCAACTCGCCGAAGAGGAGAGTTCTGTGCAACTCAAGCCCGGTTCGGTCGCTCGGCCGTCGCCGTTGGCAACCCTGAAGGATCCCCAACCGTACCCGCGCATGGCCGAGCAGCCGGACGTTCGTGACCCGTCGTGAGTATTCTGTAGTTTTGGAGTGCCCGTGCCATGGTTTCATCAACTGAACAAACCCCCATGTCCAGTGACACAGACGCCACCCTCGATCGCTGGCAGAGCCAGGAGTATAAGTACGGGTTCTACACCGACATCGAAACGGACACCTTGCCGCCGGGATTGAACGAGGACGTTGTTCGTCTCATCTCCGCCAAGAAGAAGGAGCCCGACTGGCTGCTGCAATGGCGGCTCAAGGCTTACCGCAATTGGCTCACGATGACCGAGCCGACGTGGCAAAACGTCCACTACGAGCCGATCGATTACCAGAGCATTGTCTACTACTCCGCGCCCAAGCAGGCGAAGGACCGCCCCCAGAGCCTCGACGACGTGGACCCGAAGCTGCTGGCGACGTACGAGAAGCTCGGCATCCCGCTGCAAGAGCGAGCGATCCTGGCCGGCGTCGCGGTCGATGCCGTGTTCGACAGCGTGTCGGTGGCCACCACCTTCAAGGAGAAGCTGGGCGAGCTTGGGATCATCTTCTGCCCATTCTCCGAGGCGGTGCAGGATCATCCGGAGCTGGTACAGCAATACCTCGGATCCGTCGTCCCGCATAACGACAACTTCTTCGCCGCGCTGAACTCGGCGGTCTTTAGCGACGGATCGTTCGTCTATATCCCCAAGGGTGTCAAGTGCCCGATGGATCTCTCGACCTACTTCCGAATTAACGCGATCTCGACCGGGCAGTTCGAGCGAACGCTGATCGTGGCGGAGGAGGGCAGCAAAGTCAGTTATCTCGAGGGATGCACGGCTCCCATGCGGGACGAGCACCAACTTCACGCCGCCGTCGTCGAGCTCGTCGCCCTTGACGATGCGACCATCAAATACTCTACGATTCAGAACTGGTATCCCGGCGACAAGGACGGCAAGGGTGGAATCTATAACTTCGTGACCAAGCGAGCAAAGTGCCTCGGTCGAAACTCCCACATCTCGTGGACGCAGGTGGAGACCGGC
>JAZFYE010000300.1:0-11809 GCA_036475395.1 Phycisphaerales bacterium | reverse complement strand
CCATTCCAACGATCCATGCCAAACCCATTATCGACATGCTAATCGAAGCCGCCGACATTGGTGACGTAGATACTCACAATTCAGCGATGGAGGCATTGGGCTACGAGGCCATGGGCGAATACGGTATCCCTGGTCGTCGATATTTCCTCAAGGACGATGACGCACGTACTCGTACGCATCACGCCCACGTATTCGCGGCAGGCTGCCCAGAGGTCGAACGCTACCTTGGCTTTCGTGATTTCCTGCTCGAACATCCGGAGTGGGCAAGGCAATACTCCGACCTGAAGCGGAAACTGGCGGAAGCTCATTCAGAAGATATTGAAGCGTATATGGACGGCAAAGATGCTTTCATCAAAGAGATGGATACGAAGGCGGCGGAATGGCGCGCGGGCTCTGCTGCATAACAGAACGATGCATCCGACCTCCTCGCTCTCCTCGCCAACTGGGGGCCGTGTCCGTAGATGCGCTGTAGACGGGCCGCGCGGGACGGTCAGTCGTCCTGCTCGTTCGAGTTCACTTCATCGGGCAACCTCGTCCTCCGCCGAGCGACGGATCACCCCTAAGCAGGCTCGGGGTGCGACGAACTGCGGCGGTCGACGCCCTCCGACGGACGGTTTCTTCGTACGCTCGGAATCATCGACATCCCCTTGTGCATTCACCCTTCATGGGCTTGTCTAGCGTGAACCAGGCCTTCGCTAAGTCGAAGGCTGGTTGCATGCGGAGAGATGCCCACCGTTTGAGTACAATCATAGACATGAGTGAAGTTACGCGCATCCTCGCCGCCATCGAACGCGGTAACGCCGGCGCCGCGAATGAGCTTCTGCCGTTGGTATACGATCAGCTCAAGCGGGAGGCGCAGCGCCGCATGGCAGGCGAGCGATCGGACCACACGCTTCAAGCCACCGCACTCGTGCACGAGGCCTACTTACGGCTTTTGGGTGATCAGCAGGTTCCGTGGCAGAATCGGGCGCATTTCTTCGCTGCGGCGGCAGAGGCCATGCGTCGCATCCTGATCGATCACGCGCGGCGCAAAAAGGCGGCTCGTCATGGCGGCGGACGCGAGCGAGTCGAACTACGCGATTCATTCCTTGAATCTAAAGATGATAATGTAGATCTCGAAGCCCTTTCCACCGCGCTCGATCGACTCCATTCGGAAGACCCGCAGAAGGCGACTCTCGTCAAACTCCGCTACTTTGTGGGGATGACCATCCCGCAGGCGGCCGAGGCGCTCGGCATATCGCACGCGACCGTCGAGCGGTGGTGGACCTACAGCCGCTTACGGCTGTTTCAATGGATCCGCAACTCGGCTGGCGATTCGTAGGGCTCCCGCCAATTACCTGAAAATCGATGAGGGGATGGACAGGCCGTGCTCGCATAATGGAGTAGAACCGTTTCGGACCTAAGGAGAACGAGATGATGAACGCCAACGCGCAGATCGATGGATTGCTGGTAGAGGTTCTTAAGAAGCCCGAGGACGAGCGTGAGGAGTACCTCGACCTCGTGTGCCGCGATGACGACGGGCTTCGTTGTGAGCTTGCAGGCCTGCTCGCCGTCAGCGAGGAAGCGGGGGACTTTCTTGAGCGCCCTGCGGTTCAGATCAGCGAAACCGTCCTTTCACCGCTTCGCGAAGGCCCCGGGACAACGATCGGACGCTACAAGCTCCTGCAACGCATTGGAGAAGGCGGGTTTGGTGTCGTCTACATGGCCGAGCAGCAGGAGCCCGTCCGCCGTAAAGTCGCACTCAAGATCATCAAGCTGGGTATGGACACCGAGCAGGTCATCGCCCGCTTCGAGGCCGAGCGGCAGGCTCTGGCCATGATGGAGCATCCCGACATCGCCAGGGTGTTGGACGCCGGCGCTACCGAGACCGGCCGGCCCTACTTCGTGATGGAGTTGGTCAAGGGCATTCCCATCACCGAGTATTGCGATCAGAACCGCCTGAGTACGAGACAGCGCCTCGATCTGTTCATGCCGGTATGTCATGCCGTTCAGCACGCACACCAAAAGGGCATCATCCATCGCGATATCAAGCCGTCGAATGTCATGGTGACACTGCGCGACGGAAAGCCGGTGCCAAAAGTGATCGATTTCGGCATTGCCAAAGCCACGGAACACCGGCTCACCGAGAAAACCCTCTTCACCGAGTATCATCAGTTCGTTGGCACTCCGGCGTACATGAGTCCGGAGCAGGCGGAAATGAGCGAGCTTGATATCGATACGCGCACGGATATCTATTCCCTCGGGGTGCTGCTGTACGAGCTGCTCACCGGGACGACGCCGTTCGATACCGACGCGCTGCGCAAGGCCGCTTATGCGGAAATCCAGCGGATCATACGTGAGGTGGATCCGCCCAAGCCATCAACAAGACTCAGTACGCTCCCATCAGAGCCGCGCCCGTCAGGAAGCGGTTCCGCCTCCGTCACCGAGATCGCAAAGCACCGCCGGACCGATCCGTCAGCGCTGAGCAGACTCATCCGTGGAGACCTGGACTGGATCGTGATGAAGGCGCTGGAGAAGGATCGGACGCGCCGATACGAAACGGCCAGAGAATTGGCCGCAGACGTGCAGCACCATCTTGCCAACGAACCCATCCTGGCGAGCCCGCCGGGCGTCATCTACAAGTTTCGCAAGTTCGTCAAACGCGACCGAGTCGCGGCCACGGCCGGGTTGGCCGTGGCGGCGGCGCTCGTGGTCGGGCTGATGCTTTCGACGATCGGGTTCGTTCAAGCGAGTCGTCAACGCGAGCAGGCTGTGGCGGCGCGCGATACCGCGCAGCAGGCGACTGTCCAAGCCGAGACGGACCGGGATCGAGCCATTAAGGCAAGGCAAGAAGCCCGACAAATGGCCTACTTCGCAAGTATCTCGGCGGCGAGAATCGCCCTGTCGGTGAACGACATCGCCACCGTGCGCCGACGCCTCGACGCCGCGCCCGAAGAATTCCGCGAATGGGAATGGGGTTACTTCGACGCCGAAATCGAGGACAGCCTGGCCGTCCTGCGGGGGCATCAAGTCGAGGTCTGCTCGGTCGCGTTTAGTGCGGACGGTCGCCTCCTGGCGTCGGCGGCGAACGACAAAACCGTGCGCCTGTGGGATGCGTCCACTGGAAAGGAGCTGGCCGTCCTCCAGGGGCACGAAGACGACGTCGAGAGAGTCGTGTTCAACCCGGACGGCACACGCCTGGCCTCGGCTTCGGACGATGGGACCGTGCGTCTCTGGGATGTTTCCACTGGGGGGGAACTGGCCGTCCTCCGCGGGCACGAAGCCGCGGTCAACTCGGTAGCGTTCAGTCCGGACGGCACCCGCATGGCGTCGGCGTCGGATGACCGAACGGTTCGCTTCTGGGACGCATCCACCGGAGAAGAGCTGGCCCTCCGGATCGAGCACCATACCGAGATCAGCTGGGTGACGTTCAGCCCGGATGGCACACGATTGGCCACGGTGTCGGGGTCGAGGTTTCGCCAGATCGGAGATTACGCGGTCTACATCTGGGACGCGTCCACCGGGGAGCAGCTCCTTGTCCTGCGGGGACACGAAGGCGACGTCGATATGGTAGCGTTCAGCCCGGACGGCACACGCCTGGCGTCGGCTTCGGACGACAGCACCGCGCGTCTTTGGGACGCGTTCACTGGGAAAGAACTTGCCGTCTTGCGGCACGAAGACCCCGAAGCAGTCGCGTTCAACCCGGAGGGCACCCGACTGGCGTCGGGGTCCGAGGGTAAGACCGTACACATCTGGGACGCGTCCACTGGGGAAGAGCTGGCCATCCTCCGAGGCCACCAGGACGACGTCAACGAGGTAGCGTTCAGCCCCGACGGCACGCGTCTGGCGTCGGCGTCGCGGGACGGGACCGTGCGTATCTGGGACGCCCTTGTCCGGGAAGACCGGACCGTCCTGAGCGGGCACAGAGCGCTCGTCAACGCCGTTGCGTTCAGCCCGGACGGCATCCACCTGGTGTCGGCATCCTTCGACGACACCGTGCGCATCTGGGACGCGTTCACGGGGGAGGAGCTGGCAGTCCTCCGCGGGCATGGATCCTGGGTTAATACGGCAGCGTTCAGCCCGGACGGCACTCGCGTAGCGTCGGTGTCGCGTGACAGAACCGTGCGCCTTTGGGATGCGTCCACGGGGCAGGAGCTGGCCGTCCTGCGCGGGCACGTATCCAACGTCAAATCGGTGGCGTTCAGTCCGGACGGCAGCCGCATTGCATCGGGGTCGTCGTCAGCGGGCAAGACCGTGCGCATCTGGGATGCATCCACCGGTGAAGAACTTGCTGCCCTGCGCGGGCACGAGGACTCTATCGACTGGCTAACGTTCAGCCCGGACGGCACACGCCTGGCGTCGGCTTCGGACGACAAGACCGTGCGCATCTGGGATCCGCTCACCGGGGAAGAGCTGGCCGTAATGCACGGGCACGAGGACGAAGTCGAGTCCGTAGCGTTCAGTCCGGATGGCACCCGCCTGGTGTCGGGGTCGGAGGACGACACCGTGCGCATCTGGGACGCTTTGACAGGAGAAGGACTGGCCGTTTTCCGCGGGCACGAAGAAAACGTCGAGGCGGTTGCGTTCAGCCCGGACGGCACCCGCGTAGCGTCAGCGTCGGATGACGACACTGTGCGCATATGGAATGTATCCACCGGTGAAGAACTTGCTGTCCTGCGCGGGCACGAAGCTTCGGTCAAATCGGTGGCGTTCAGCCCAGACGGCATCCGCCTGGCATCGGCAGGGCTGGACGGGAACGTGCACCTCTGGAACGCCGTCCCCTATCGCGAGCTGCATCGAGAGCGACAAGCGATCCTCGCGGCACGGCCCGAAGCGGAGCGGATCGTCGGTGAACTGTGGCAGCAGTTGCACGACTGGGAGTTGGTGGCAAGGCACTTGCACGAGGATGACGCGCTCAGCCAACGGAAACGTCGGGCCGCATTGAACCAGGTGCTCGCCGAATCCGCACTGTTCCATGACCGCGTCAACACCCTGTACGCCCGCTTGATCTTTACCGAGGACGTCGTCGCCGCGCTGGAGGCGGACGATTCAATGGCTCCGGCGATTCGGCGTTCCGCTGTGGCCAATGCCCGCAAAAGAGGGGATGACCCGGTAAGGCTCCTGCGCCAGAGTTGGAGACTGGTTCGGCTCGCCGGCGGCGCTCCGGAAGCCTACGAGATCGGCCTGCGCGGTGCCGAGGCGGCCGCAGCATCCGAATTTAAAGGTTGGGACGGCTACGCTTCCTTGCACACCCTCGGTGTGGCGCAATACCGCAACGGGCGGTACGAGGAGGCCTGGGCGACGCTGAAGCGTTCCGAGGAGCTGCGTCGGCAATTGAAAGTAGCATTCACCCCATTTGACGCGGCATTTCTTGCCATGACGCTCTTCAAGCTCGGGCGCATCGACGAGGCGCAAACCATGTTCACGCGCCTGGAAGACTTGATGACCAATGAAGCATGGAGGGAGCACAGAGTGATGAGCGCATTCTTCGAAGAGGCCAGGCAACTGCTCGGAGGGTCCGACGAGCAGACCGATACGCCGCAGGGTGCTAAAGGCGAGAAGTAGCAGAGTGCAGCATGAACGACGCCCGCCGACGTCCGTTCAAGCATTCGCCGCGCGGCCCTCAACCTCGTCCTTCGCGACGCAACGGGTCACCCATAGGCCGTAGCCCGGCTCGGTTCGCTCCTTTTTCCCACACCAAAGATCGGCAGGTCTCTAGGGACCCGTTTCTCAGCGGCCCGGTGGGCATCCCGGGAGCATGGGGTTACAAGCTGAAGGAAGTCGTCAGCGCCCTCGGAACGCACGAAGCTGACTACCGCGTCGGCTGGCCCGGCGATCTCGCCGAGGGTCTCCGAGCGATGGTGATGGGCTGGCGAGCGTACCAAGCAGCGAACCCACTCGACACGCCCGAGATGAGGACGTTGACCGCGTACCTGGAGACGGACTGCAAAGCACTGTGGACGATTCTGCGCTGGCTTCGAGCCGGCGCGTGATTGAGATCGAGTGGCAACGGCACCGTCGGCGCATCCGACCTCCTCGCCCTCCTCGTAAACTGGGGGCCGTGTCCGTAGCACCGACCTGAGCGAGCAATACTGAAGACCCGCCCCGACGACTCGGAGCGAGCGTAGTATTGGGGTAGGCATGGAACACAACGGCAACCCCAACTCGTTGAAGAACTTGGAGCGTGGCCGTTGGAAGCCGGGTCAAAGTGTCAATCCGATAGATCGAGCAAAGGGCGTGGTATATCCGTCTGAGCTTCTTGATGGTTTGCTCGCAATGGATGATGACGGCGCGCCCAGGTACACATAAGCCGATCTTGACGCGATCGTCGAGGATATTCGATCAACAATAAAGTGCTCTTAAGCGGGCAGAGATTTGAGCTTCGTTTATCTGCGGCCTCTTCGATCGTCGCTCCTACTAACTCATCTGACCTCGGCGATGATCTGCCGCACCAACTCTCCATTCAGCAGCCAAAAGGGACGGGCTACGCTATTGGAGTTATGCCAGCTAAGTGCTCTGTTCCTTTTTCTTTTCGGAGTCGCCATAGGTAGCAGTTTGCCAACCCGCAGTTGAACGATCTGTAAAGGTGCCACGATATTTGATTGTGTGAAAGATGAGTCGGTATAAAAGAGTTGTCACAGTTTGAATCAGATTAAGGGTTTCCTGTGACGGTTCTTGTCTCTTTCTGACGCCATGCGCCGCCGGATGTCGCAAGCTCTGCCAAGCATCATAATGTACCTTTTCGATAACTCCTTTTCTCAGAAGTCCGCGCAATCTGACATTCGTGCTTGGAGAGCGAAACCGTTGGAGAGATCCCAGCATTCTCTCTTTCAGGCCTTCATCACCGTCCCATTCCTGCAGATAGGTCGTTAGTTCCATCATCTCTCGCTCTTCTTGCTTGTTTGGACTTCCCAATTTGGGATGCAATTGAGCTACAAGAGCCTCGACGCCGACGGCCAAGGTTAGTGCATGAGTTTCAACCGATCCACAACTACCCTGCAATATCCCGTGCATCTCGAGAGCTGGCGAAAGAACGTTTCGCGCGGCGCACTTGTGATAGAAACCCATATAAGCACTGAACATCGTCCAGAAGTCAGTTGAAGCTACCCTTGCATGGACTGGATCTAACGGCGGGCACAGTTTCGGCTCCAATTTCTGTTCTGCATCAGAGGTGATTTGGATTCGTTTGTCGCCACGATCCTGGATAACCACAATCCTTTCGCGGAACAGTGACGACGTAGTAAACCGAAGTCCGTCGGTTATTCGATGGACGAGCTGAGTCGGTAGCGGTCCTTTCAGAGCTTCGACGGAAGCAACAAGAGCCTTCCCATCGAAGTCTGTCGCGACTCTGAAGATGCAGTTGAGTCGCTGTAGACGCACGTAATCGAGAGAGAGCGATTTGCCAACAGTCTGGCCTGCCCATTGAATGTTCCTACGTGTACTGCGATTGAAGGGAACATCAGGATGTCGTACGTATATGGCTCTCAGCCGTGGACGGCCGAAAGGGAAATCCGACCTCTGGTCCGAAGTAATCTGCCAGAGATTTCCACTCACAATCTCCCCGTGCGTTTCTGCTGCACATGAAATATCCGGGATCACACGCGAAGCCAACCAAACATTTCCCTGCAGGTCTGTGCCACGCAAAGTGTAGTAGTACTCTGGGCCCACAAGTTGCCCTGGCGCGTTCGGCAGAGTTTCTGAAATTCCGGGGAACCGCTGTGTACCTGTTGAATAGAGCGTGAAAGCAAGCGACGCGCCAGGCGTTTGGTGGATTTCTCCCGGTCCCCGATAGATGATGGGAGATTTCTGTGACTCTTGCGTCAACGTCATTTCCAGGCATGGAATACGGAGGGTTCCGTTGACTGCGTTTTGGACAGGATCCCAACCGAATATATCTGACTCAAATGTTGACATTTTGACTTAACCGTAACGTTCATAATAACGCGAATCTCCATCGGGTATCTGAATTCGCAGGGATTCAATAAGCAAGATCGTCCCACGCGACACTCTCCGCACTCTCGCGGTGAGCATCGACAGGAACGCGGAAGACCTGCGCGTACCGGGGCATAAGCTCCTCCACAGAGGGGTCAATAACATGGACGGTTGGCTCGTCACCGACAGCACGCTGACGCATCGCGTTCGAGATCATAAGCCGAGCCATGAGATCGTTTGGGCTCAACGAGAAGCCGACGACGTGGATCTCGTCTGCAAGGTGGATCATCTGGTGCGCGCGCGACCACACGCGGCCCAGCCCGGGAATCTCGTCGATCGCCTTTCTACCACCAAGGCCGGCAAGCCCCATGATCCGGTTGTTTGGCCGACGGTTCTTGATCACGAAGCCGAGACCTGCGTCTTCCTCGATGCGCCAGAGGACCATCGAACCGTTGCTCGTCTGGCTCGTAGACAACACTTCGCCAAACAGACGCGTAGTGGGGCCGACCCTGCTGGGATCGAGCTCTTCCTCTTGCCGTAGCAGCGTCCAGTCGATTGACCCGTGCATCTTCAGTACCGGCACCTTTGAATCACCATGCTCATCGTCCAGACCATGGTGATATCCGACACCGAACTGATTGAGTGCACGCTCAACCATGATGTCGTAGTTGAAGCTGATGACACAATCGCGCTGCCCAAGAGCCTTGGCGAAGGTGCGTACGTAGTCGGGTACCGTTGGAAGCGTCCGATGTTTTGACCAGATGACGTCGGCGACGGCATGTTGCAGGTATGAGATATAGGCTTCGCAGGTTGTCGCATGTTCTCTGGCATTCATCTCGTGCGGAGGGTATTGCTGGGAGCGCCAGAGACAAGCGAGGGCCAACGCGGACTCGATCAGGTCCTCGACGTTGATCGGCTGCGAATCTTGCAGCACCGGGTCTCTGATATCGTCGCAGAGATCTTGCAGCCAACTGGCGAAGTCTACAACCTGTCCATCGAGCGTGGCCTTCGCGACCAGCTCATCCGTCAGTTCTGCAGCCAGTGGGAAATCTGCCGGCTTCGAGAATCCTGCACCGAGAATAAAAACGCGATTCGTCATCCCAGCCCAATTGTAGGGCGTGGGGCGAATCTTCATCCGACGTTGCACATGGCGAATATCTGATACTGATGCTCTAACATTCTCTGCATCCCCGGGCACGATCGAGCACCTTGGCGCACGGCGGCAGTAGAATCTAGCAACGTCAAGTGAAGGGATGGCAGCAAGGGCCTCGGTGTTCCGTGTTGCTCTGCCCAGACCGGTCTTGCTTTGGGAAACGCGACCATGCCCAACGAAACCAACCAGCGGCTCTGGGATGACCCGCTCTGGTGTGCGCTGGCGAACGCGATCACGAAGCTGAATGCTGAGGGGACGCGTACGTTGCGCACGTGGACTCGGCATTCGGCATCGAAAGAGCAAGTCAATCAAATGGCCAAGAAAGCTGGCCTAACGAACCGACGGGTGATCAACGTCGAGCATCAAGATGCCGAACTCGGACCGAACGGCTGGAAGCATCCTGATCGCTGGCAGATTGAGATCAACCATCCTCACGCGCTCGACCCAATTGTGATCCATTTGGGCAACTTCCCTCCGAGCCAAGCACGAGCGGCCTTGCCTGAGATTGTGAATTACCTTCGTGCGTGGCAGGGTTCGAGGGCAGAACAGTTGAGCAAACAGCGGCCAGCCAAGGCGAAGCCTGCGGCCAAGCGGCATCGCCGTCGGAAGCGAACCGAACCGACGAAACGAGAGATGCAGGCGTACAAACTGTCCGTCGAGCAAGGTCTGTCCGGCCAAGACCTAGCCGACGCTCTGGGAATCAAATCGCGCTCGGCCGCATGGCGGCTTGTGAACGAAGCGAAGCGCCTCATCAATGGCAAGAAACGTCAGTCGGTCCGCCCGAAGGCACGCTACGACGAAACCGAACACCGTAGTTGACACCACGCCGGTACGCGCGATGTGCGCGCGTTTGGTTCGCACACTCTGAGAAACCTGGAAATTCTTTCTGCCCGGAGGTTACTGGCGTTGCACGCTCTTGCACCGTTCGCAAGGCGGTTCAGACGCGCAAAAATGCGAACCTGGTCGCGGTCTTACAAAGGGCAGTGCCGCCCGATATGGAGATCGCGATATGCCAACCGAACAAGTCAAGGTGACGCAGGAGCGATTGCTCGCAGTCAGGGAAGTAGCCGAGCTACTCGGCGTCAGCGTACGTCTGGTCAACCGGCTGTTCGCGACCAACCAGCTGCCCCGCGTCAAAATCGCCAGAGCAGCTCGTGCGCGTCTGTCTGACGTTGAACGGATCATGGTCGAGGGGGTGAAATGATGCACTGCCCCCAAAACCCGCGCCAGCATACCCCCCCCGACAAGTTGACGCGATCGGACATGGCGGCCGTCGCTGAAACGAAGCTACGCGATATTCAGGAAGCCACCAGCGGTTTGTTGCAACGAATCGACGACGCCGACCCATGCGGGGCCGAAATGCTCCGAGCAGAAGCCGCGAGGCTGAACGGAATTGGCTTCACGCTGACGCGGCTTCTCTGCTACGACGACATCGAAACGGCCTACAGGATCGTCTGCGGTGACGACGTGGACGGCACGTCGCTCGGATTGACCACGTGACCACCGCGCAAGCCATCACCGATCCGATCCAGGTCGTGCTCGATCGCCTCGATGCCGTGAAGGCCATGGGCAACGGTCAGTGGATGGGGCGCTGCCCGGGCCACCCTGACCGCGTCCCCAGTCTCAGCATCGGCGTCGGCGACGACGGCGTGGTCAAACTCCATTGCCACGCCGGCTGCGAGACGACGGACGTGGTGGAGAAGATGGGCCTCACGATGGCCGACCTGTTCCCGAAGAACACGAGCCCCAACAGCTCGACAACACGTCGGAACGCTGAACGTAAGATCGTCGAAACCTACGACTACACCGACACGTTCGGTGTGCTGCTGTTCCAGGTTGTGCGATACGACCCCAAGGATTTCCGCCAGCGCAGGCCGGACTCCGGAGGCGGCTGGATATGGAACCTCAATGGCGTCGAGCGCGTGCTGTATCGGTTGCAAGAGCTGACTCGTGCGCCGAACGATTGCGTGGTCTACATCTGTGAAGGCGAGAAGGACGCTGATCGACTCATTGCCGCGGGGATGGTCGCCACGACGAATCCGGGTGGCGCTGGGAAGTGGGGTCGCCTCAGCGACGACAGCGCACTTGAGGGCCATCCCATCGTGGTACTGAACGATGCTGACGACAGCGGTCGCCGTCACGCTGAGGACGTAGCTGGCAGACTGTACGGTCGTGCCGCGATGGTAAAGGTTGTTGACCTGTTCCCCGACCGCGACGACGGCTCGGACGTAATCGACTGGTTGAACCTGGGCAACGACGTAGAGGACTTGGACCGCCTAGCTTCCGAGTCCCCCGAGTGGGAACCTCGCCAACTTGTCGCTGCCAAACTGGACAGGGCCGAGGCGCAGCGAAGGATACGGGCCATTTTCAAGCTCGGCCGGACCATCGTGCGGGCGGGGATCGACCTCTGCTGTGAACTCCTGGACTTCTATGAGGGCGGCGGGTTAGAGGCCCTGGGTGACGACGACGGCCCGTTGCCTATGGCCTACATCGCAAGTGGGTTAGGGGTGACGAAACAGCGAGTCCACCAGATCATCGAGGCTGGTCGCACCTGGCGCGGGTGCGTCAACTTTGTTGACGCCGACATGGCCGAGGAGCTAACCGAAGCCCACCTGCGGCCGCTGGCAAAGCTCGACCCCGATCAGCAGACCCAAGCCCTGGCATCGGCGATCGACATCGCACGCGAGGATCATGAAGCCCAACAGGCCGAACGGAAAGCCGCCGGGCGCAAGCCGACACGGCTAC
>JAZFYE010000299.1:0-7097 GCA_036475395.1 Phycisphaerales bacterium | reverse complement strand
TTCGCCCGGCCGGAGAACAGCATGGCCTTCTTCGCCATCAGCGAGGTGTTTCTCGCCCAGCACTTGGGTGGCCGATTCGAGCCGATCAGCGACGCAGTGGGGAAGTCGTCGGCGGACATCCAGGCCGGGGCGGCGCTCATTGAGGGGCTTGGTGTGGATGACACGGATTAGGCTCGCGTGGCCCGGCGGCGCACAAAGAAGCCGCTCGGCGATTCGCCGAGCGGGCGTCAAAGTTAGTTGCTGTCCCTAATCCGGTTAGCGCCTTTTCCTGAGGTCGGCCAGTTGCTTGCGAAGCTCGCGGATCTCTCGCTCCAAGAAATCCTTCGAGGCCGGTATCATCCGCTTGGCAATCGCCGGAGCCCGATCAATCCACTTGATCAGTGCCTCGTCGATACGAATGAGCGCTCCGATGCGCCGCTCCGGCGTGCCGGTGACCATATTCCGGCGAGCAAGCAAGCGTGGGATTTCCTCCTCGGCCTTCTTGACGGTGTCCTGCCAGTCTTTGGCGACCGATCGACCATAGGTGTCAATCTCTCGCCATTCGCCCAGATGGAGCAGCTCCGCCAGTTCCTCGCCGGTGTCAGCAATTCCGTCTGCAAAGCCGCAATCGGTAGCACGTCCGGACGTGAAAACGAGGTTGCTCTCTTCGTCCGAAAGCACATGTTCCCCCGACAAGTCGTTATGCCAGATCACTTCGCCGGTTGCTGCATCTTTGTCATAGGAAAGCAACGACGGAGCGTGGATCATGGCATGAGCGATGTACAAATACCGGCCTCCATTCTCCATCCATTGGCCGGCGGTCTTCAGCCATGCCTCCAATTCTTCGTCCTTAAGCGCCGTCGTACCCGAGTATCCAGTCATGGCTCCGAGTGTGCCATCGGTCATGAAATATATCTCGTCGCAGGCGATGGCCGAGGCGGCGGCGGCCGAAATAGCCGTCTGGATCCAGGCGATTACGCGATGGCGCTTCTTCACTTTCATGATCGTGTCGTGGACCTTTTCCATCTCGATTCCGCCGCCATGTGAGTCCATGAGTAGGATGATGATCTGGCCAGGACCGAATCCGTCAGCGTGCTTTGCCATCTTCTCGATTTGCTCATGGCGGAACGTCAGCCCAACTTCGCCGGACATCGGAAGGACAAATACGCCCCGAGCGTCTTTGGGTGTGGCAATGCCTTCTTCTCGTGTCGCAACGCGCGTGGTTTTGCTCGTCCGGGCCGCGACAGACACATCATCCACGGTAACCGTGCGCATCGAGCGGATGTCCCCATTGAAGATTGTTTTTGTTGCTGGCTCGCCAGCCAACTTAACGTCGATCTTGATGTAGTACTTGGTCGCGTCAACGAGCCGGCCCGTAAGCTGGATCTCGACGTTCTGCTCAACGAACTTCACCTGCACGAAGTCATTGAGTTCGCCCCGCCAGGCGGAGCCGTTCTTGAGACGGATCTCGATTGACGGCGCCGCGAGCGCCGTCGCAACGATGGCCAGGGCAAAGCAACACGCAAGGATCCGAAGGGGCGAATACTTCATATCTCAGCCTCATTGAATCGGTTCATCAAAGCTCTTGTCGAGCCGAGCAAGTTCCATGACAAGCCTCGATCATCCACCGCCGGCTCCCAGGCCGCCGCCACCGCGCCCACGAGTGCCGCGCTGTTGCCGCAGGGCGCGAATCCGTTGCGTCAGTTGCTCAACCAACATTTCGAGCTGGAACTTGGTAGATCCCATCTCCTGTTTCCAGCGCAACTCGATCGGAGGGTAGCGATCCATCGCCCTGATAATGCGCTCAACCGCCCGCTTGGCCTTGCTCAGATACTGCATCGCGTCCTCGCCATTGGCCCATCCCATGTACTGCTGGTAATCTTTCCACGAGGAAACTGCGTTACTGTACGCGGCGCGCCAATCCTCCCGGTATCCATCGACGATCTTTTTGGCGTGCGCGTCGACCACGCGATATTCACGGAATCCCAGCAGCAACGCGAGATCGTCGAGCGTATCGGCAGTACCGTCGCTGATGAGCAGATTCTCCGCGGCATCAGCCCTGAAATTCGCTGTGTGTTCGTCGTCATTGTCGATGACGAACTCCCCATCCTCGTCGAGCGACCACACGACTTCACGCCCTTTGAAAGACGCGCTGAGCATATTTGGGGCGTACATCATCGCATCGGCCAGTGCGTAGGCATACCCCCCGTACTCCAATAACGACTTGGCTGACCCCATCCACGCCGCCATCATCTTCGCGCGTATATCGTCGTCGGACCACTTATTGGCACCGGTCAGTTCAATGACCATTTGCATCCCGCCGAGGCGAGCATCGGGCTTCATATAGAGCTCTTTCCACGATAGAGCGACCGTCGATGCGATGCCAACCGCGTCTTGCACCCAGACGACTTGGCGATACTGCTTCAAATCGTCATGGAATACGCTGGCGAGCTTCTTGTACTCATCGAAATCAGGAGGACTAATCTCCTGAACATCAATGTCACCGAGCGCTGCCGCAAAGGTGTCAGCGTAGTCGGCACTATTCATCACAATGATGATCACGTCCGGATCCTGTTCACGGATGTCAGGGATCAGCTCCTTGTAGATCGAGGCCATAATGTCCGTCCCCATCTGGCCCTTCATCGGCACCACATAAAAGCTCGGGACGTTCTCGGCGTCGCTGTCGGCCCGGAAGTGCCCGTACCCGCTCCACTCCCCCCCCCCTGGCTGGGACGTCGCCGACTTGCTGCGGCTTGGGCGCTTCACTTCCATCTCGATCGGATCTTCGATCGGCACGTCCCGGTCGATGCGGTCGATGTTCTCACGAGCCAGCGTGAGCTTGGTCTGTAAGTTCAGCTTCCGATCGATGTACTGGAAGATCACCTGTGCCTGCGTCTCGCTGAGGATCTGACCGTGCAGCACTCGGCCGTCGGCCATGTACACGATGTCCTCCGTGCGGGGATCGTCATCGGCTTGGGCCAGCCCCACTGAAGGGGTCATTAGGGCAACGACAACGGCGACCAACGTGACGTTCATCCAGGCTGTGAAGCGGGATTTCATGGGGGATTCCTCACCTGTCAGATCGAGCAAGCAGCGACCCAGCTGCGCCTCAGCGCGCCGGCCGCCGTCGAGACTCGCCCGGCCGCACCGACCGGGCAAAACCTACCTAGCAGTAGTCTATCCGACGCTAGGGGCCCCGCAAAGTTCCATTCCAGAGCCTTTTTCGCAAGCGGGCCGGCATCCGATCCCCCTATCCTGGATTCGGCGCGACCGACTAGCGCGAAGACTCTTCCGACGAGGGTTTCAGCGTCCCGGCGACCGCCTCGGCCAGAGTCAGGGCTGCTTCCTTGTCTCGGACGCTGCCTTCCAGTTGGGCGTCGTAGACCGCATCCAGCACGCGCTTGAATGCCGGCCCAGGCGTCAATCCTCTGGCCACAAGGTCGTTACCGTCAATGAGCGGTGCGGGCTGGAGCTGCGTCTCGGTGAGGGTGAGCACCCGCCGGCGGATCTCAATAAAGTTCTGCGGGTCGATCGTCTGCAGGATCGCCAGTGCCTGCTCGAACGCCGGGGTTGAGGCGAGGCGCTTTTGCCGAGCCACCCCCAACTCCGGCCACGCGCCCCGCAGCACCTCGTGGGTGTCCAAGACAGCCGTCATGGCCTGCTTCTGAGCGTTGGAGAGCATAAGCTGGCCCGCCCAGCGCTGGGCGCAGTCATCAAGTCCGCTGTCCTGGCCTGCGTGCCGATCCAGCATCCACGCCACCAGTGCCGTGGCATACGCCGCCGAGTCGGGTAAGCGTCCCAAGCGGGTCGGCGCAACGGTCAGGTTCGGCTCGCCAAGGATCGCCACATCCAGGCCGAGGTCCTGCAACTGCTGCGCGGCCGCCCCTCGGTTGGGATCAGCCAGCATCCGCTTGACCTCCTGGGCGATCCGTTCGCGGCTGACCCCGCGCAGGTCGCCGGCCGCGGCGCGGATGGCCTCGGCGGTCTGCTCGTCGATCGTGAACGCGAACCGGGCCGCGAAGCGCACCGCCCGCAACATTCTCAATCGGTCCTCGTGCAATCGAGCCCACGGGTCGCCGATCGCTCGAATCACTTTCGCTTCGAGGTCCGCTTGACCGTCAACGTAGTCAATTACCTCGTCCGTAAGCGGATTCTCAAACAGGCCGTTGATTGTGAAGTCGCGGCGTTGAGCGTCGTGTTTCGCGTCCGAGAATTCCAGCTTGTCCGGATGCCGTCCGTCTGAGTAGATGCCATCCGTGCGAAACGTCGCCACCTCAATCCGGCGCCCTTTCAACGAGACCAGTACGACGCCGAACGATTCACCGACATGCTGAGTTCGGCTGAACAAGCCGCGAACATCGTCCGGCTTGGCGTCGGTCGCCACATCGTAGTCGTCCGGTTCGATGCCCATCAGTTTGTCGCGCACACAGCCGCCGGCGAAATACGCTTCGAAGCCCGCGCCCGCCAACGTGCGCACGATCTCTACCGCTGCCGCCCTGGGGTCGCCAGCGGAGTGTTGCGCCGAGTTGTCTTGGGAATCTGCCATACCGTTGCGGAAGTTCCCGTGCTAAGAACTTGGGCGCGTCATGGGGGACCTGGATCGTCTTGGGCTGAGCACGCCAGTGTGTCAGCTGGTTCGTAGAATAGCGCCCACATGTCTTTGCGGTATCGATGCGGCTCCGGGCCCGCGAACGCTTCGATCGACAGGTCGATGTCGCTCGGTCCAAGCGGACTGCGAAGCACGATGAACCCCTTGTCGCCCATGATCGGTCGGCACCGCGTGATCTGATCCAAGATCCGCTGGCGAGAGGCGCCTTCCTGCATCAGCGCGTAGGGCGGATCGACGAACACTAAGTCAACTGGCTGCGGCGCACGCATCAAGCAGGTCTGGGCGAGGGCGTCCGCAAGCATCGCCTGGGCTCGATCGCCGCACTGTAGCGTGTCAATGTTACGCTGGAGCACCCGAAAGACTTTCGCATCCCGCTCGACCATGAGCACCGCCGATGCCCCCCGGCTGACCGCCTCCAGCCCCACCGTCCCTATGCCCGCAAACAGATCCAGCACACGAGCGCCGTCAAACCATTCGTGCAGCATCCCGAACACCGATTCTTTGACCCGGCTGAGCATGGGTCTCGTCAACTCGGAGCCTGGAATGGTCCGGAGCGAGCGTGATCGAAATTCGCCGGCGATGATCTTCACCATAGCTCGTCTTTTCTCTTCGGTCGGGTGGGAATGGCCTGCTTGTGCCAACCGTTGGACCGCCGCGCCGCTATGGTATGCGCGGCTCGAAGCGAAGCTATGATCCGGCCGATGATCGAGCGATTCGCCCAAATGCCTTCCGCGTTGCGTGACCGTGCGCGCTGGCAGCGGCTTGGTTCGCATGGTGTGCCGACCCTGCTTGCCCATCCGGACTGGGATGCGGGCGAACAGGCCCCGGTCGTGATCTGGATGCACGGTCGAACGGTTCACAAAGAGCTGGATCCCGGGCGGTATCTGCGCTGGATTCGCGCCGGGATTGGTGTGTGCGCCGTTGACCTGCCGGGGCACGGCAAGCGCTTTGAGGCTGCGCTCCAGCAGCCACAAGCAACACTGGAGGTCGTCAAACAGATGGCGGATGAGATTGACTCGCTCATCGAAGCGCTGGTCGAGTTGGGCGTCTTCGATGTCGGTCACCTCGGCATCGGCGGAATGTCGGCCGGTGCAATGGCGGTGCTGGTACGGCTCTGCTCACCCCACCCGTTTGCCTGCGCCTCCGTCGAAGCGACGACCGGTTCGTGGAGCCATCAACGACACCGTGCGATGTTCAACGATCACAATTGGATCGAGGCGTCGGCTCTCGATCCCATCGATCATCTGGATCAGTGGCGCGAGATTCCGTTCCAGGCGATCCACGCACGGTTCGACGAATACGTCGCAAGCCAAGGCCAAGCCGAGTTCGTCAACGCCCTGCGCGAGCGCTACGCCGATCCCGGCCTGATTGAGTTCATCCAATACGACCGAACGGGAGCGCCTTACGAACATGCGGGGTTCGGTAACATGGCCGCTGATGCAAAGAACCGCCAGGCGGCGTTTTTCGCCCGGCAGCTCGTGGGTGCCTGAAACAAGCTCCTATTCCCGCTCGTCCAGGGGCAAGCCCGATTGCATCGTGCGACACCGCACGGTCAGCTGGTTGCGGATCGAGCGCACCTGCACTATAACCCGGCTACTCACCTCAGGCCCATCTTGAAGGAAGGTGGATTGATGATGCAATGTCCAAACTGTCAGCAGCCGCTCACCACGATCGAATATGAAGGCGTCGAGGTCGAAACCTGTTCGGACTGCCACGGCGAATGGCTCGACGCCGACGAGCTCGGCAAGATCGTTCGGCTTCGCGAAGTGAAGTTCGATGAGCAGGCCCGGCGTGCGATTGCCGAATCGACGACCATCACCGGTGTGAAGCTCAAGGACGTCGATCGTGATCTGACCTGCCCCAAATGCGGCGGCACGACCGATGCGCTCAACTACGGCGGCGACAGCGGGATCATCCTCGACCGCTGCACCTCATGTGGCGGATTTTGGCTCGACCGCGACGAGCTGGAGAAGGTCCAGATGCTGGTCGAGGGCTGGGAAGACAAGCTCCCCGAAGACCTGCAAGAGTACGGATCGATGCTCCGCGATGTTGAGGTCAAGCTCGATCGCGAGGATGACGTTCAAGTCAGTCGACTCCCCATCGTCGGAGGCTTCATCAACACGATGATCAACGGGATCCTTGATCTCACCGGCCACTGACCAGGACCGGAAACGACAACCCAGTCGTGGCCTTGTCCATGCGCTTGGCGCAGTGGTCGCACTGACACGTCATGGGCCGGATCCCATCGCCATCATTATCACTGACACGCAGCGCGAACCGAGCTACAGTGGTGCCGCCATGACGACGCTTTCACAGCTCCCCGATTCGGCCGGTCGCTTCGGCGAGTACGGCGGGCGGTATGTGCCGGAGACGCTCGTCGCCGCGCTCGATCAACTGGCTGCGGCCTACAAGCGAGCCAAAGGCGATCAGCAGTTTCAAGCTGAGCTTGACGAGTTGATGCGCGACTTCGTAGGCCGGCCCACGGCGTTGACGTTCGCGCGCCGACTGA
>JAZFYE010000298.1:0-5779 GCA_036475395.1 Phycisphaerales bacterium | reverse complement strand
TGATGCAGACCCAGCCGATTTCGACCTCAGTGGTCTCAACGTCCGCTGGACCATGCGTATCGGCGGGCAACCCGTCACGAGCAGCGCGAGCTTCACGCGCCGGCGCGAGGTGTACTACCCTCGCCATTGGTTCCACTTCGGCATCGGCTACCGCCGCTACTGCTGGTAGCACCTGTTGGCGGACATGAAACGGTGGGGCTAGCGACACAGGGCCAGGAAGGTTCCGATGAACTATGCAATGACGCTAGCGGCCGGGTTGGTGCCGGCGGCAACCCCTGCGGCACCTGCGGCCCGTAAGCGTCTCGACGCCTATCGCGGAAAACCTCAACCCTCGGCCTCCTCACGCTGGTGGCCGTGGGCATCCTCGACCTACTGGCGCTGCTGGCCAACTGGGGGCCGTGTCCGTAGCACCAGCGCATGACGTTTGGATCGGGTTCGCGGTGCTGCGGCCTGCGACTCGCAACGACAAATAAGCCGAGGGCTGGAGGTGCAGATGAAGCGTGAATTGCCGACCTGGGCGTGCTGGATCATCGCGACTGCGATACTGGTCTTGGCGATTGTGGTAGCGAGCTAGGGCAGCAACCACGGCGGGCTTTTTCGTGTCACCATCGTCTCCACCGCAATACTTGCCAAGGGCTTGACAAGCGGTATTCCGCGCATGGCCGTACATGGCCGTGAATGGCCTTTTGGGCATGGCGCCTAACGGGTGCGTAAACCGTGATATCGTGGTTTAGAGGCTGTGAACCCGGTTTTCCGAGGTCGAGGTTCGGGTCATGGAAACCGCAGCCATGTTCGGGCTGGGGGTTGACGAGACGCGATCGATCCTGGTCGTCCCGCCGTGCGAGATCCCACTCCCGGCGGGGGGCGTGGTCTTCGTCACCGGACCCTCCGGCGGAGGCAAGTCGACGCTCTTGCACCTCATCGGCCGGCACGTTGAGGCCGACGGCGCCCGTGTCATTCGGTTTGAGGCGCTGCCGGAACTTGGCGATCGCCCGCTCGTCGATGTCTTCAAGACGTCGCTCGGCGAGACGACGGCACTGCTGGCGATGGCGGGCCTCGGTGACGCGTTCGTGATGCTCCGCAAACCCAGCGAGCTCAGCGACGGCCAGCGCTATCGTCTTCGCCTGGCCCAGACGATCGATCTCGCGCAGCGTGAATCATCGGGCGTCGTCATTCTGGCGGACGAGTTCACAGCGACGCTGGACCGCCAGACCGCGCACGTCATCGCGCGCAACGTTCGTCGATGGACCAGCAAGACCGCCCACACGTTCGTGGCGGCCACGACCCATGACGACCTCCTGGAGGCTTTGGAGCCGGTCGTTCTGGTTTCCAAAGGCCTCGGTGATCAGTTGCAGGTGCTCACCCGATGCTGACCCAAGCCCCGTGCGGATCTGCCCGCCAGGACAAGCCTCAGTCGCTGACTGAGCGGTTCGAGCGTCTGCCCGCCGCCGCGCTGATCGACGAGCTGCGTATCGAACGCGGCGGAAGCGGCGATTACCAGCAGCTCGCCTCGTTTCACTACAAGTCAGGCCGACCCGGCGCGGTGACGGCGGTGTACCGGATGGTTCATCGCGCTCCAACGGTCGTCGGCCGGTTCGTTGGTCGTAGCGA
Organism: Phycisphaerales bacterium; assembly: GCA_036475395.1. Lineage (GTDB taxonomy): Bacteria > Planctomycetota > Phycisphaerae > Phycisphaerales > SM1A02 > JADFNO01. Next base: position 4,168 of record JAZFYE010000298.1, on the reverse strand, counting down.
TGAAACAACGGTCGTCGGCGTGCTGATCCGCAGTCTGCCATCATTGGGTTGCCAGCTTCGAGACCGCGCGACGAGCGATCGATACCGGGGAATGGGCGTGCTCGCCGCGGCGGCGATGGTGAACCGCGAGTTCCGCACGATCAGCCGGGTCGTCATCCGTCCACAATGGCGAGGGATCGGTCTGGCCGTGCGGCTGGTTCGACATGCCCTTGGCGACCCCGAAACGGCATACACCGAAGCGCTGGCTGCAATGGGGCGCGTCCATCCCTTCTTCGAACGGGCGGGGATGGTCCGTTACGACCGGCCGCCGCGACCGGAGTACGCCCGACTGCTCGACGCCTTCGACCGGCTTGACATCAGCCCGGGCTCACTCGCTTCGGTGCGCCTGGTACTGGCCGCTCTTGAAACCAAAAGTGCAGACGATCGACGATGGATCGAGTCGGAGCTTCGACGTTGGCACCGCGCAGCGTTTAGAACCACCAAAGAGCGTATCGCGGCGATGTCACTGCCAGAACTTCTGGCTGCCGCCCGAGACCGGCTGCTCAGTCAACCTGTGTATTACCTGTATCACCACGGCTCAACTTGACGTCTCCGAACACCCAGCGGCAAGTACAACGATCACGGCGGGAGCGAGGGCGTTTGACAACACCCCAACGCACGTGAGCTCCCCACCATGCCGACCATTGCACTTAACCTGCTCGACAATCATCCCGACAACGCCAATCGAATGGGCGAGGACTTGCTCGCAAAGCTCGTCGCCCATATCCGCGACAACGGCAAGTACCCGCCTCTGATCATCCGTCCTCATCCGCAGTATGCCGGGAGATATCAAATCCTCGACGGCCACCACCGCGCCAAGGCATTGCATCAGCTCGGGAGGACGGAGGCGTGCTGCGAGATCTGGGACGTCGATGACGGCCAGACCGATCTGCTGCTGCTGACGTTGAATCGACTGTGCGGCGAGGATGATCCGTATCGCCGCGGCGCGCTGCTCAAGCGCGTCGCCAAGCTCTGCGGTCTGACGGAACTCGCCGCCAAGCTTCCGGAGGACGTTCAGCGCATTCGCAAGCTGATCGAGACCACGCAGGCGCCGCCGTCGCCGTTGACGCCGCCGGACCTCGCTTCGATGCCGCAGGCGGTGACCTTTTTCCTCACCGCCGGGCAGCGCGACCGGCTGTTTGATCGACTCAAAGCTGTCGCACGCGATCGAAGTGAAGCGCTCGTGGCGTTGCTCGAACTGGGCTCAAGAGTCAGCCGTCCATAGCCGCTGACGATCGTCCGCCTTTGTGTGAACACGTACCCACTGTGGGCCGTCACGGAGAGCCTCCATGACCGTTTCGCGTCGTCCGCGACGAGACGCCAAAGCGATGACCGAGTTTCTCGTTGAGCAGTTGCTTGAGGGCACGCTCAGACCGGCCGAGATCGCCGCACAAGTCGGGATGAGTCTGGCGGAACTTGCCGCGTGGGCGGCGGACCCGGCCAACGCCCGCACCCTCGAGGGGTTGGCTCGGCTCGCCGACACACGTGCCCAGATGCTGCTGAGTGGGTACCGCGCCGCGGCGGCAGTCCGACTCATCGAGATCGCCACCGACAAGGAGAAGGGTGAGCTTTCTCGCAAAGCTTGTGTCGATCTGCTCCGCGCGGATCTTGGGGTGTTCGGTCCGCCAAGCACGGGCAGTAGCAATACGCCGCCGCCCGCCCCGGATGAGCACGCCATCCTGGAGGCGCTGGAGCGACTCGGCGAAGAGGACCGGATGTGAAACCGGCGCACCAAGCCAACGGCGCCGATCACAAGCAATCGGTAAGCCACCGCGACGCGCTGGCCGTTCGCCGAGCCGTCCGATTGATCGCCCCCGGGACCCCGAATCAGCTGCACGCTTATATCCGCATCGTCCTGGGATTTGACATTCCCCGCCAGCCGATCGTGACCGGGCATTCCGCGCCGTTTGCGTATCTCGAGCACACGTATTTCGAAGACCGCCAGCCGCGCGACTGCGTGGTATGGGCCAACCGCGGCGGGGGCAAGACCCAGCTCGGCGCGATCGCCACGCTTCTGGATATGTTGTTCAAGCCCGGCATCGAAATCAGAATCCTCGGCGGATCGTTTGACCAGTCGTCGAAGATGTATCGCTACCTGAGGCGGCTGCTGGAGTCCGACATCTTCGCCGACCTCATCGACGGCAACCTCACCGGCCACGCTGTTCAGTTGCGCAACGGCTCGCGGGTCGAGGTCCTGGCCCAATCGCAGACCGCGGTCAGGGGTCAGCGCGTACACAAGGTTCGTTGCGATGAGGTGGAGCTGTTTGAGGTGGAGATTTGGGAAGCGGCACAGCTCGTGACGCGCTCGGGCCAATGCGGCGAGATCTACGTGCCTGCCTCGATCGAGGCGCTGAGCACGATGCACCGTCCCTTCGGGTTGATGCAGCGGTTGGTGAAGGATGCGTCAGCAGCGAATCGGCGGGTGTTTCGTTGGAGCGTCCTGGACGTGCTGCGCCGGTGCGAACCGCAGCGATCATGCGCCGCCTGTCCGCTGTGGCAGGATTGTCAAGGCGAGGCCAAACACGCCCGCGGCTTCATCGAGATCGACGATGCCATTCAGCAGCTCGGTCGAGTTGGCGCCGAAACGTGGCAGTCGGAGATGCTCTGCCGGCGGCCGAGCCGTTCGGACTCGGTCTACCCGGAGTTCGCGCCCAAAGTTCATGTCAGCGATTTCGACATCGCCCCAACCGTCACGGCCGCAAACCGAAGCGACCGCTACACATGGATCGGGGGCATCGACTTCGGTTACCGCTCGCCCACCGTCCTGCTCTGGGCATTTGTCGATGATCGCGACGTGCTGCACATCGTGGACGAGCTCGTTGTGCGCGAGCACACCACCGAACAAATCATCGCTCAGGCCAAGCAGCGGGCATGGCCGAAGCTGGATTGGATCGGCGCCGACCCGGCCGGTCATCAGCGCAACGAACACACCGGCACGAGCACGATCACCCTGTGGCGGCGAGCCGGCTACGCCGTGCGAGCTCGGTGCGTCGGGATCGAGACGGGGATCAAGGCGGTTCGCCGGCGGCTACAACGGGCCGACGGTGCGGTCGGCTTGCGCATTTACTCCCGCTGCAACACGCTCATTGAGGCGCTGACCATGTACCACTACCCGCCGGACAAACCGGAAGCGGAGACGCCGGTGAAGGACGGCCACGACCACGCCGCCGACGCCCTGCGCTACATGATCATCAACCTCGACCGTGGCGACTGGAACGTCACCGTCCGGACGTATTGAGGCTGATGGAAGAAGGCATCGTGGCATCGTGGCACCGTGGCATCAAGGCATCGTGGCATCAAGGCGGAAGAAGAAGGTACGAGGGACATGGCACTCGGCATTGGGCGAGCCGGGGCGTGCCGCCCCGGTGGACGCGCGGATAGGGTGAGCGTGGCCTCGTGGGGGCATTCCCCGGGCCGATACCCCGATGGAATCGGGACACGCTCTCCCGGCTCGCGGGTCGAGCCTTGAGGCCGGACTGTTTGTTGGCCGGCGGGGGCTTGTTGGAACCGCCCTGAATCGCTAGCGTAGAGTTCTCGGTACACAGATAGAGGCTGGTCTTAGAGCCTAGCGAGGCCGTCAGGCCGGCGGGGGCCTGCCAGCTTCCGGCTGAATTCGATGGACCGATCACGCCTGGAGGACTTTGTTCATGGCCAAGATGTTCTATACCGTTGAGGAAGTCTGCCAGAAGCTCGGCAAGACCGAAGACGAACTCAAGGCGATGGTGGCCAGCGGCCAGATCCAGGAGTTTCGTGACCGCGACAAGCTGATGTTCAAGGTCGAGCAGATCGACCTGCTGGCCAGCAGCGACGACGATGTCGGCGAGGTCCATCTGGACCTGGAGGAAAGTGCCGGCTCCTCGGGGCTGGCCCTGGAGAGCGAGGCATCGTCGTTGGGCTTGACAGACTCGCGTGAGGGCACGGGAGTCTCCGTCTTCGATACCGATCACGCGGGTGAGGATGCCGCGGAAGGAACCCACGCCGGCGAGGCGGTCGATGAAGAGCTGAGCCTGGATGCCGTGGGCTCCGGCAGCGGCCTGTTGGACCTCACCCGCGAATCAGATGAGACGTCACTCGGCGCCGAGTTGCTCGAGGAGGTTTATGCCAGCGACGAGAACGTGGAGATTCCCGC
>JAZFYE010000297.1:0-7364 GCA_036475395.1 Phycisphaerales bacterium | reverse complement strand
GATCGCCACTGATCGGCCCAGCTGATCGCCGGCTGCGCCGTTGGAGGCGAGGAGCTTTTGCTCCTCAATCCATGCCGATGTCTTGGGGTCCAATCGAAACACATAGGCCGAGCCGGAGCTGATCCCGTTGTCAGTGGTCGCATGGGCGCCGATGACGAGGAGGTCGTCAAACAGAGCCACCGAGTCGCCCAAGGAAGCGTTCGGCGCCGCATCTGAGGCGAGGAGCTTTTGCGTTTCGATCCAGGTGGATGTCTTTGGATCGAAGCGAAACACATATGCTGCCCCGGAGTCGCATATGGGATTGTTGCGGCAGGCATCGTCGTCACCCTTGGCGCCGATGATGGCCGTATCGCCTTGAATAGCGACGGATTGGCCGAAGAAGTCGCCTCCAGCGCCATCGGAGGAGAGGAGCTTTTGTTCCTCGACCCATTGCTGGGTTTCCGGATCGAAGCGAAAGACATAGGCCGAGCCCGAATTGGCGCCGTTGTCGTCATCCAACAGAGCGCCAATCACCGCCACGTCGCCACCGAGAGAGACCGACGCCCCGAAGCCGTCCTGCCAGGCGCCGTCGGAGGCGAACAACTCCTGCTCCTCCACCCATCGCTGGGTGGTCCGATCGAGGCGGAACACAAACGCGGTCCCGGTGCCAGGAGCATCAGCGTCCACGTGCCCCGGCGCTCCGATGACCGCCAGGTCGCCGTCAATCGCAATTGCGTGCCCAAACAGATCATCACCGCCGCCGTCGGACGCCAGCAACTTCTCGCTGAAAACCCATACTTCCGGAGAGTCTGCCTCAAAGCCAAACACGTATACAGAGCCCGACTGTGTCCCCAGGTCGTTGTCCCAATCCGCCCCCACCAGGACGACGTCACCGGAGATCCCTACGGCAAATCCGAAGCTATGAAACACTCCGCCGTCGAAGGCGGTAACTCTGGCGTCAAGGCAGGCATCCTGGCCGTACGACGCGTTGACGGCGCCAATCAACCACAGGCCGATCACACTCAGCCCGGCCCAGCGTCGAATTGCCTTGTTCATCGCCGTCCCTCCGCAGCGCCAGGTTCAAACTGCCTGCTACCGCATTATCCCCGCCATGCCCGTCAAAGCAAGGAACTTGTCGCCCTCGGAAGGTGATTCCCAGAACAACCGAAGAAAAAAGCTCATTCCTCCAGCGAGTCGAAGTCTCTTTAACCACGACACTTGCCGCCCCCGGGGACCTCCGAGGGGCCTGGAGTCTGCCTCGGATCCACCGCTTCTTGCCACACAAGGTCGCCCTCTGTAGTAGGATTGGCCCGAACGTACCCGGCATTGGGCAGAGTTGGGTGCCGTCTCTGCTCAGCGCTCGGCTGGCAAGAAGTACAAGACCTCGCCTTGGGAAGGCAGGGCATTCATATCGGACTGGAAACATAAAGGAGAAATCGAAATGAACGTACTTCAATGTTGGCGCGCTGCGCGCCCCCAAACGTCATCCGGTCGCTATCGCAAGGCCGCATTCGCTGGTCTCGCTACGGCGGCGATCGTCTGTGGCCCCGTGGCGGGACAACCGAACATTGACGGCGAATGGAATGATCCGCACAACACGGGGACCCTTTGGGGCGCCAATTATCGTGCGTTCGCGATGCACGCTGTTCACCTGCCGACCGGATCGATCCTGATCTGGCAGTATCCCGCCGATGATTCGTTCCTGTGGGACCCGGTGGCGGACACGCTCACTGAAATTGAAACCCCAGCGAACTTCCCTATCGACTGTAGTGGACATGCCGGACTGCCCGACGGGACGATTCTGGTTGCCGGACGAACCGAGAAGACCAAGGTATTCAGCCTCGGACCCGTCCCCGGCGGTCCTTGGCAAACGGTAGAGGACATGACCTACTTTCGTTTTTACCCCACTTGTACGACATTGCCCGACGGCCGGGTGCTCGCGTCCTCCGGTCTCGAGGAATTCGGCCAAGTGGTGCTCACGCCCGAGATCTTTGACCCCGGAAATGATCCGCTTCAAGGCACTTGGGAGGTGCTCGGTATCTCGATGAACGGGATCGGGAAGCTGTATCCGCACATGTTTGTCGTACCGGATGACGATCCCAATGTTCAGAAGGTCTTCTTCTCCAGCAGCTGGGTTGCGCTAGACTTAGATGATGACGAAATTACGTACATGCTGGACATCGGAGCCCTGACATGGACGGCGGTGGGCGGCCTCCCGCCGTTCACCGGGCGGTTCGGCTCGGCGGTCATGTACGAGCCGGGCGTCGTCCTCAAGTGCGGCGGGCAAGACCAGGTAGGTGGGTTAGGCTTCCTCGATCGGACGGCGACCATCGACCTCACCGATGCTACCCCCGTATGGATACTCGAAGACTCCATGGAGTTCGCCAGACAGATGCACAACCTCGTCCTGCTACCCGATGGCAAGATCCTGGCCGTGGGTGGATCGAAATCCGGTGACCCGGTGAAAGATGCCGAGTGGTTCGACCCGAATGAACCGTTACCAATCTGGAGAAAACTGGCCGCCATGGAACTTGGGCGGGCGGACCACTCCACAGCGGTGCTGCTCGCTGACGGACGGGTGCTCTCAGCCGGCTCTGACGGCGGGACGGCTGAGATCTTCTCGCCGCCGTATCTGTTCTGGGGCGATCCTCCCAAGATCGGCTTCGCCCCCACGGGCGTGAGCTATGGCACGAACTTCAGCGTCATGTTGTCCAGCGGATCGCCGGTGCCCGTCGAGGAAATCGACAAAGTGAGCTTCCTGCGCCTTGGCTCGACCACGCACTCGATCGATATGGATCAGCGTTACGTGCGCCTGGAGTTTCAGGTAGATACGTTGCAGCCGAACGCCCTCATCGTCGAGCCGCCGGCGAATGCCAGCTACGCACCGCCGGGATACTACATGCTGTTCCTTATCTCCGATGACGGCGTGCCTTCGATCGCCAAGTACGTTCGGCTGACCGCGCCCATCACCCCTTAGGGCCGTAAGGCGCATCGCAAACCAGTCGAGTCGTCACCAACCCCCCGAGCCCCGCCGACCCACGCGGGGCTCGTTTGATCTGTGGCATCTGCGTTCATCGGTGTCCATCTGTGGCTCAATTCTGTGGTGTCCAGCCGCGTCCAGCCGTGATTTCGGTCACTTCTGTGCGCGCCGCGGCGACGAGACGGATGAGGTCCCGTTTCCGGCGATGGACGGCTGCGCGGGGTAGAGGCAAGGACAAAGGCACGGGACGGACAAAAACCCCCAGCCGGTGAAGGCCGGGGGATTGAGTGTTGTCTCTACTCAGCGAGGCTTGGTTACGGACACGCCCCAAGTTGGCGAGGAGGGCGAGAAGGTCGGAGGCGCCGACGGAGCCGTTGTCGTCGAAGTCGGCGGGGCAGTCTTTGCATGGCCCCCAACTTACGAGCAACGAGAGCAGATCGGACGCGCCGACGGAGCCGCTGCCGTCGAGGTCCCAGGGGCAATTTCCGGGGGCGGGGGCAGGGGCCGAGGTATGTGCGGGAAATGGCGTCATCATCAATATAAATATGGAGATGATGATCTTTCGCCGCCTGCGCCGTCCCGCAAAATTTGCGCGGTCCCATTGTCCGGTAAATCCCGCTTACCCCTCGCGCGCAACCCAAAACACACGCATTACATCATTGGAATCACACCGACCCCCGCCATCAAGCTCTATTTGCATCAGCAAGCCTCATAATCGGCCCGCGATCGCCCCAAGCCTCACAAACCGACTCGACTGAGGCCCCGCTTGGATCGATCTGATCATCAACGGAACCGCCGTTGCGACAGATTCGTGACCGCAAGTGCCCAAAGGAGCAGACCCATGACGTTCCCCGCCCCTCGTCAAATCATACGTACCGGACTGATGTGCGCCACCGTCGCCGCGCTCGCCGCGATATCGCCTTCCTCAGCCGCAAACAATCCCGGCGGGCGCCGACATCAGCACGGCGATCAACCACTGCATGCACAACTCTGCTCCAACCCCGTGCACGAAGGCATGATCGTTCTCTACGAAGACAACGACTTCGAGGGCAAGGTCCAGGCGCTCAACATCGCCGATCAGCCCCGACACGAACTCTTGCCCGTGCACGGCCGAGTCGGCAACCGAGCCTCGTCAATGCAATGGAACCTCCCCGAAGGTACGGTCGTGATCTTCTATGGCGCCAGCCGAAGCCACCCGCAACGCCAATACGTCATCTGGGGTAAAGGCCAGGACTACCGACTCTCTGACAACGGCTTCAACGACCGCCTCGCCGCCCTCAGCCTCGAAGGCTTCTAAGGCCCGATGCAGCGCCGCCGCGACCGTGCTCGTGATCGTGATCACGAATAGCGCGCATTCTTCTCGCTCAAACTAAAAACCCGACGCCCACGGATCGCAATCCGTGGGTTTTTTCTTTTGGTAATGGGTACATGGCAGGCCGTCTCGATTCGATCGGAGAGCGAACTGTGATCACTGCGCTTCCCCCCGCCGGGTCAAGGTGAGGCGGCGAAACTTCCCCTCACCGCCGGGCGGCTTGGAACCGGCCCAGTTGCACCCAATGCACGCCACGGGGCGAAATGGAGTCTCGGCCGTCCGCCGGCTCGAATTGGCAATGGAGATTGGCGCTCATGGCCGGGTAACGGTCACTGCCGATGTCCAGCAGGCTGAGTCGAGCCAGATGGGTCGGCCCATAGATTGTTCGGCCGCGCTCGACCTGGTTGGCGTCGAGTCGCCATTGGGCGAGGGGCTGAACGTCGTCGGCATCGGCGTCGCCTTCGCCTTGCAGGGTGAAGACGAACGTGCCGTCCTCGAACATCGGCGAGGCATGTGGCAGCGAGAACAGATACATGGAGACGACGATCGTGTCGGGATAGCCGTTCCCGTCGGTGTCGGCGGGTTTGCCTTCGACCGCCAGCGCCATGGCGTTGGCATTGGCGCCGCTTGGAACGGGCTTGGCAGGCTTGGGATCGGGCGGCAAGGGTCGTACGCTGCCGTATTCGATGCGCGTCGTTTGACAGCCGAGGATAAACATTGCGACTGCTGCCGGCAGGAACAGTCTCGATCGAAAATGGATGCGCGAGAGTCGCTGCACGATGGTTGTTACTCCTTGTCCTTTTCAGTCGCATTGGGTGTGTCGATTCGCTTGCCTTTGGCGTCGTACAGCCCGCCGGTCCCGTCCAGAATGCTCTTTCGGATCTGCTGCTTGATCTCATCGGGAAGCGAGAGGCGATCGATCTCGGCGTGGGTGATCTGGTCCACGCGATCGATTTCGGTGGGGCTCATGATGACGTGGGGGGTGAGGACGATGAGCAGCTCGGTCTTTTTGCTGTCCTCCGTGGAGCTTCGGAACAGCGCGCCGAGGAATGGGATGTCGCCAAGCAGCGGGACCTTGCGGTCGCGGCGTTCAAAGCGATTGGAGATCAGTCCCCCCAAGATGATCATCTGGCCGTCACGGACGGTGACGGTCGTGGTGGCGGTGCGACGCGTGATGATGGGGGATGAGAAATCCTCGGAGATCTGCGTGGTGCGGGCGCTCAGCTCGGAGATCTCCGGGGTGATGGTCATGCGGACGTATCCGTCGGGATTTATCGAGGGTGTAACGTCGAGGATGATGCCGATGTCTTCCGGCACGACCGAAGACTGCTGACTTCCCAGATCAAAGGAGGTGCTCTCGGGCAGGCGGATGGTTTCGCCGATCTGAATACGGGCGGGCTGGTTGTTCGCGGCCATGATCGAGGGATTGCTGAGCACTTGCAATCGACCCTGGGATTGAAGTGCGCGGAGCAACAGGTTGAAGTCCGTGCCGGAGATCGCGAGGTTCGGGACGCCCATGCCGGTGACGAAGGCGCTGGCCAGGCTGAACCCGCCGGTGATGTTGACATCGCCTTCGATGCGGCTGGCGGAAAAATCAAACCCCCACTCGTCGGTGTCGTCGAGCGTAACTTCGGCGAGCAGTACTTGAATGAGCACCTGCGGCGGATCCACATCCAGTTCATCGATCATCTCTTTGACGCGCTGCATATAGCGTGGGCTGGCGCTGACGAGCACCGTGTTGGATTGATCGTCGCCGACAATCGTCACCTGGCGTTCCAACAGGCGGGCGGCGGAGCCAAGCTGGTCGATGCCGATCGTCTCGATGAGCTTTTGCTGTTCCGTCTCGATGAACTGCGAGAGGACTCGTGCGACTTCGGCAGCTACGGCGTTGCGAAGCTGGTAGACGAATACCTCGCGCTCGTTGGCCTCGAGTGCGTCGAGCTCTTGGACCACTGCCCCCACAAGGTCGAGATACTGCGGCGTTCCGGATACAAGCAGACTGTTGGTCCGCGTATCAACGGTGATGGAAAGTTGCTGGCGATCGTCGGGCACGGCGGTCAGCTCGGTATTCTCAAGCCCGGCGTAGATGCGCTCGCCGTCGGGGCCCGGCATTCGGGCGGATTCGCCTTCACCCAGCGGGTACTCGCGCGGCTTGAGGACGTACAGGTTCCCGCGATTGGTGAGATTGAACAAGTCGGTCAGAATCTGGGCCATGGCGACGGCGTCGGCGTTGACCAACTTGAAAATGCGAACGTTCTGCGAACCGGTGGACGAGGCGTCCAGATCGCGGATCATCTGCTCGATCATGCCCATCGACTCCTTCGGGGCGGAGACGATCACAGTGTTAGTGCGCAGGTCCGGCGTCAACGTGATCGATTCGCGGATGGCGGCGCTGACCTCCATCTCGGTCATCGGCTCGCCGGTCTCGTCGTCGATCTGGTCGGCGGCGACTTCGCGGAGATATTTGAGCACCGTCGCCTGTTGAGATCGACGTCGAGCGCCGATGCCTCGCCCGCTGAGGATGTTCTCAATGAGACTGACGGTTTCCAAGGCGTTGGCGGAACTCAAAGGGATGTACTTTATCTCCACGACCGATCCGGGCCGAGCGCCATCGAGCTGGGCGACAAGTCTTCTGATGGCGCGGACATCTGCGCGCGGCGCATTGACGAGCACCGCGTTGAGGCGCTCATCGGCCGTGACGCGGACGGTGTTTGGGCCTCGCGTACGGTTCACTTCATCAACGTACATATCGTGGAGCATGTCCACGACATCGACGGCGCGGCTGCTGGCCAGTTGCAGGATCTCGAATGTCGAACCGCCGACTGCATCCGCCTCAGCACCGATCAACGCGTCGATCAGATCGCGAATGACTTGAAGGTTCTCCTCGCTGGCGGCGATGATGAGACTATTGCTGGCGGTGTCCGGCTCGATCGATACGCGGTCCATTGACGTAGCGGCTTCGCCGAGCGACTGCTGGCGTTCGCGCATGAGCTGTTCGAGGCGGGGAGCCAACAACTCGGCGCGCGTGCCCTCTAATGGAAGGACGTGCAGGCCGACGGCAGGATTCATCGGCACCGCTTCGAGCTTCGCCAC
>JAZFYE010000296.1:0-4101 GCA_036475395.1 Phycisphaerales bacterium | reverse complement strand
CTCGCCGCCGGCCATGATGGAGAGCGTCGCCTCTTGAGCCCCAACATCCCCGCCGCTGACCGGGGCATCGATACTGCCCACGCCCTTGGCGGCCGCCTGCTGGGCGATGTCCGCAGCCAGGCTCGGGCGACTTGTGGTCATGTCCACGATGTACTTCGGAGGGCGCTGTGACACCAGCGTACCTTGCGGACCTAGATGCACGGCCTCGACATCCGCGGGGAACCCCACCATCGAGAAGGCGACGTCGGCGCCGTCAGCCGCCTCGGCCGGACTGTTCGCCCAGGCTGCGCCTTTGTCCAGCAACGGCTGCGCCTTGGATTTCGTCCGCGAATGGACGACCACCTCATGCCCGGCCTCGAGCAAGTGCCCGGCCATGGCCGCGCCCATCACCCCCGTGCCGATCCATCCGATGCGATGCGTCTGCTGTGCCATGAATGTGATGTACCAGAGATTGCGTCGTTTGTGGAATGCGTGGCTGGATTGTTGTCCTGCGATCATTAGCCCAAATCTGTCTCATTTGAGCATTTGCCGCAGCCGCTGCGAGGCGGGTACACTCGTTGGACGTGTTGCAGCGCAGTTCTCAACGATCTTCGCGCGACTCGTCGTTCGATTGAAAGGCAGGATTTTCGGCTCGGAGACCTTGCATGACCTACGTCGTGGCTGAACCTTGCATCAAGTGCAAATACACCGATTGCGTCACCGTCTGCCCCGTCGATGCGTTTCGCGAGGGCGTGAACTGTCTGGTCATCGACCCGGACGTTTGCATTGACTGCGATCTGTGCATTCCCGAATGCCCGGTCGAGGCGATCTTTGCCGAGGATGATGTACCCGAGCAATGGGCTGAATACCTGGAGCTGAACGCTCGACTGGCAACCGAGTGGCCGGAGATCTCGGTGAAGAAGGATGCGCCACCGGATGCGGACGAGTTCGCCGCGGTGCAAGAGAAGCGCGATATGCTCGATGAGACACCGGCCGAGGCGAGCTAGCGGTCAGCCGGACAATGAACGAACCTCTCACCCACGAAACGGAGGCTGGCATGGTCTGTGAATTAGCAAGCCGCGAGTGCGTGCCGTGCAAGGGTGGTACGCCGCCGTTGCCCGGGGAGAAGATCCAACAGTTGCTGGGCGAACTGAACGGATGGACGGTGCAACAGGAATACCATCTCACCAAGTCATTTGACTTTTCCGACTTTGCAAAAGCGCTGGCCTGCGTCAACCGGATCGGCGAAATCGCCGAGCAGCAAGGCCACCACCCGGACCTCTACCTCGCGTGGGGCAAGGTAAAGATGGAAGTCTGGACGCACAAGATCGAGGGCCTGACCGAAAGTGATTTCATCTTCGCCGCCAAAGTCGATGCCGCCCTGGCCGAACTCGGCGAAGCAGAAACATAATGCCAAGGTGGCATCGCTTCGTGGCAACAGAGCAATATCCCAACGGTTAGCCCCCGACTCTGCCGGGGGAATCCTGCGCGCGTCGATCGTCCAACCCCGTTCGCCCCCGGGCAGCGCCCGGGTCTACACGGTTTTGTGCCATAAAACAGGTCCGCCGAAGGTTGAGTTGTTTGTACCGATCGGCCAAGCCGTGAATGGTTTTAGCGGAACCGGTCGATAGCATGGAACCGCTGATGCGTATCCAACCTTCCAGAATCGTGCTTCTTGTCACTCTGTGGGCGACGATCGTCACGACATCACCCGCGCCGGCCGGGGATGGTGAACACACTTCCGGGGGTTCGTATCTGATCATCCACGCGTCGCACCTCGAGAAAGCGGCCGCAGCGTGGGCGGACTACCGCACCGAAGACGGCTGGAACGTTGTGCGCCATCCCGTCGAGCCGACTGACGATGTCGCTGCGCAGCGTCGAGCACTCCGCCGGACGATCCGGCAGTTTGCTCTCGATCACCAAGAGGATGCGACACTACCGATCGCGGTGTTGCTGCTGGGCGACGCCGATCCGCGCGGTGTGCCCACGTGGACCTTTCCCCAGCTGGACCCCGCACTTCAGGACATCGACGACGACAACTACGCCACGGATCATCCGTATCAGTTGATTGACGACACCGACGATTTACCCGACATCGCGCTCGGCCGAATCCCCGCGCGAACCAACGACGAGACCATCGGCGTCTTGGAGAAAATCAAGCGATACGAGCACGACGCCCCATTCGGGTTGTGGCGTCGGCGCATCGCTTATGCCGCGGGCAAAGGCCGGTTTGGCTTGGCTGATACGTTGTTGGAGATGCTATTCAAGCAGATGGCGACGCGCCTCGTGCCGGATGAGTTCGACGTGTCGATGACCTACGCCAAGGCGTCGTCCATCTATTGCCCCGCCCCGTCGAAGTTGACGGACACGGTGCTCGACCAACTGGGCGAGGGAGCGCTGCTGTTCAACTACATCGGGCACGGCTCGGCTGAGCGCTTCGATTACCTGAACTTCAACGGGCAACGGCTCGGCATTCTGAACGTCGACGACCTTGCGCGGCTTACCGGGAACCATGCGAGATTCCCCATCGCGCTCCTGACGTGCTGTAGCGCCGGATGGTATGACCTCCCCGACGATCGGCTGAGTCTCGCCGAGACAATGCTGCTGCATCCAGCGGGACCGGTCGCGGTCATTGCCGGCAGCCGAATCACCCATCCCTACGCCAACATGATCCTGCAAAAAGACATCACGCAACTACTGTTCGGACAGCGCATCAAGACGGTCGGGGAACTGGATCTCCTGGCGACGCGATCCATGATCCAGATCGACGCCGTGGATCGATCGCTGGATGCGCTGGTGTTGCCGATTGCAATCGCCCAAGGTTGGAAGAGCACGCTGTCACAGCTTCGTCAGATGCACGCTCATCTTTACAACCTGCTGGGCGACCCGGCGCTGCGCATCGCGCTTCCGGTGGGGCGAGTCGAAGGGCTGACTCTAAATAGTGAGCGAATCACCGGCCGGGTGCCGAACATGCAAACCGGGCGGGTTGTCATCACCATCGAAACGGCGCGCACCAAGCCGGCGCGAGCTGATCAGCTCGTGCCCGTGCAGGGAACGAACGATCTCGAACTGGAGACGAAAGCCACCCACAACTATCCGCTGGCCAACGAGCGTGTTCTCGTACAGTTCGAGGGCGAAGTCAAGGACGGGCGGTTTGAGATCACGCTGGACAAGGTGCTTCCGAGCAGCGCAGCCCTGATCAAGGCGTACGTCGTAGGCGAGGACGACACCGGCCGAACCTTCGACGCCATCGGCGCGACGCGTGTTCCACGTCAGTAGGGCAAACCCGGATCTTCCTCCCCCCCACTGGAATCGGGATCGTCAGATCCGGCTTACGGGCCGATTCCGGTTTCTAACGAAGCTTATGCTTCGGCCTGCTCGAAGAGGCGGTACATTTCCTCGGCCGACTCGGCGGCGTAGGCGCTGACTCGGAAATTCGGGTTTGCCATAAGCCGGCTGATCTTACCCAGAGCCTGGATGTGTTCGGAGGTTTTGTCCGGAGGCGAAGCCAGTAGCACGACCAGATAGACGGGCTGACCATCCACGGCGTCGAAGTCGATCGGTTTGGCGGGCCGGCCGACGGCCATGACCAGGTTCTTGGAGCAGTTTGATTTGCCGTGCGGGATCGCCAGTCCCTCACCGATACCGGTCGATCGTTGTTGTTCGCGCTCCCAGACCACCTGCTTCAAGGCGTCGGGGTCATCGATGAGGCCCGCCTCAGCCAGAAGATCGACGAGTTCGTCGATGATGTCCCGCTTACCTGTAGCAAGAAGGGGCACCTTGACGGCGTCGGGTGTAAGGATGTCGGTAATGTTCATCATCGCAGACGCTGAGCAAACGAACGGTCACCGCGCCCGCCTGGAGCGGCGCGTGAGCCGGGCATGGTACCACAGCCACGGGCCACACCCAAGCGGTGGGTCGCTGGGCGGTCATTTCTTCTGCAACAAGGCGAAGTAGCCGCCGTCGGTGTAGCGCCGCGAGGGCTCTCCGGGCCGGCCCTGAGGAAGGCGCAGGTTTTCGGACCGGATTCGCAGGCCGTGCCACCGCACAATCCACTTGGCTTGTGCCTCGTTCTCCTGAGGCGCCAGGCTGCACGTGCTGTACAGCAGATAGCCGGACTCG
>JAZFYE010000295.1:0-7627 GCA_036475395.1 Phycisphaerales bacterium | reverse complement strand
TTGACGGCTACGGTCCGCCGGGGCTGTCGCTGCAGGGCGGCGTAGACGGTCGCCATCCCGCCGGTGCCGAGCACGCGTTGGATCTGGTACTGGCCGATCTGGCGCGGAGGCTCGCGTTCCATCGATGCGTTCTGCTCTACGAGGTCGGGTCGGATTGGACTGGCGGAAAACCAGTCCGTCTTGCGCGAGTGTCGCCACGGGCTGAGGCGGTGCCAGCGGCCCAGTGTAGCCCGGCCCAGGATGGTCGGTGGACGGGCCGCCTCCGGCCTCTGGCCGCCCCGCCGAACCCAGGCCCCGCGAAGTATTTGCACTTGTTCCCTCGGGGGTGTTGATCACTGGACAAGCTGGTCCGATATGCTAGACTGCTGTCGCAATTGAGACGCAGTCTCAATACCGAGACCGGCCAGGTATCCGTAGCCATGACCGCCGCTGATGACAATCCCGTCCCGACTCGATCCAGCCCGACGGTGCCCCTTGCGCAATTGGCCAGCGGCCAGCGCTGCCGTGTGGCGGCGCTGAATGTCAATCCGGCTGAGGCCCAACTGCTCGAAGCGATGGGCCTGACCAATCATTGCGAATTGTGCGTTTGTCGGCCGGGCGAGCCGTGCATCATTCGGATCAACTGCACTCGCCTGGGACTTGCCGGTACCTTGGCGCGGCGGATTCTTGTTCACCAACTCTTTCCGCAGACCTAGTTTTCCAGGCGCGATGTCGATGTCACCCGTTTTGACCGAGCCGGCCAGTCCTGGGTCCGTCGCCCGGACACCCCACGACGCGATGAGGCGGCGCTACGCCTTGCTCGGGAATCCCAACACGGGCAAGACCACGTTGTTCAACCGCCTTTGTGCGCTGCGGGCCCGAACGGCCAACTTCCCGGGAACGACGGTGGAGACACGCATCGGTCGGTGCCGCGCCCACGACCGATCCATCGACGTGATCGATCTGCCCGGTGTGTACAGCCTGCACCTGGACCTTCCAGAGTCGTGCGTCTGCAAGCAGTATCTGCAAGAAGAGCGCACGGCCGAGCGCAACGGCGCGGATCGTGCAGACGCGGTGGTGATCGTGACCGACGCCACCAACCTCGCCCGCAATCTGGTGTTCGTTGCTCAGGTGCTGCACGAAGGCGTGCCCGCGGTGGTGGCTCTGAACATGACCGACCTGGCCCAACGCCGGGGATTGACCATTGACGCCGAGCGATTGAGCCGACACCTCGGCTGCCCTGTGGTGAGCATCTGCGCTCGAAGCGGCCAAGGTATACAAGACCTTCTCGCGGCGCTACCTGAGGCCGCGGTCGGTGGAACTGGAGTGCCTGATCCGGCTGATATACAAGCCTCAGTGGCTTGGGCCGACGCCGTGGTCCAGCACAGCGTCGGGGGCGCGTCCGCGGTCGGTGCTGAGGAGGACTCGCTCACAGACCGGCTCGATGCCGCCTTCACGCATCCGGTGTTCGGCATCGTCATCTTCGCCGCGGTCATGGTCGGATTGTTCTACACGATCTTCTCGTTGGCGCAACTTCCCATGGACCTCATCGACTGGGTGTTCGGGACGCTCGGCGGCTCACTGGCCGGGCTCATCCCGTCGGGGGCCATACACGATCTCGTCGCCAACGGCATCGTCGGCGGCATCGCCGGGACCATCGTGTTCCTGCCGCAGATCTGCCTCTTGTTCTTCCTGCTCACGCTGCTGGAGGACACCGGGTACCTGGCGCGGGCCGCGTTTGTCATGGATCGACTACTACGGCGATTCGGACTACCCGGCCATTCGTTCGTCCCGCTGCTGTCCGCTCATGCCTGTGCGATTCCCGCCATCATGTCAGCGCGCATGATCCCGGACCGGCGCGACCGCCTGGCTACGATTCTCATCGCACCGTTCATGAGCTGCTCGGCGAGACTGCCGGTCTATGTCCTCCTGATCGGAATCCTGTTCGGGGATCAGCCGTTGTACGCAGGCTTGGCGTTCACGGCGTGCTATGCGATCGGCGTGATCACAGGCTTGCTCACTGCGATCGTGGTACGGCGCAGCCTGCTGCGCGGACCTTCTCAGCCGATGGTCTTGGAACTGCCCAGCTACAAGATTCCCTCGCTGCGAACAGCATTGTTGACGACGCTGGACCGATCCTGGGTATTCTTGCGCAAGGCGGGCACGGTGATCCTGGCGATTTGTGTCTTGCTGTGGTGGCTCAGCGCGTATCCCAAAGTCGATCCTCCAACTGAGGCCGTGCAACTGCGTGCGCAAGCCCAAACGGTGCTGGACGAAGCGCCTGCCCTTGCCGCAAGCTTGACGACCCAAGCCGAACGTTTGGAATCGAGCTATGCCGCCGAGCACAGTTTGCTGGGCCGGCTGGGCCGATTCGCGCAGCCGGTGTTCGCGCCGCTGGGCTACGACTGGCAGCTCACGATCGGGGTCTTGAGCAGTTTCGCGGCGCGGGAGGTCTTCGTTTCGACGATGGCGGTGGTGATCTCAGCCGGCGACGATGCGGACGATCCCGAGGTAATCGGGCGGATCAGGTCGGCCAAGCGCGCCGACGGACGCGCCGTGTTCACCCCGGCGACCAGCGCCAGCCTGCTGATCTTCTACGTGCTGGCGATGCAATGTCTGCCGACGCTGGTCGTAACACGTCGGGCAACCGGGCACTGGCGGTGGGCGATGCTACAGTTGGGTTACATGTCGTTGTTGGCCTACTTGGCCGCATGGATCACGTACACGGCCGTTGGCGCAATGGGAGTGACATAGCGTGTTGGGGCTTCCGCTTGGCGATTGGCAATTCTGGGTCGTGACGCCGGTGGCGGCGTGGGGGGCATGGATGGTCGTGCGCATGTTCGTTCCACGACGCAACTCCGGTGGTAGCTGTCCCTCGTGTGCCTCTGGTAGCGCCGCGACCCGCAGGCCGCGAAACGTGCGGTTGACCGTGGAGGGTCGGCAGCGGCGGTAGCTTGATTGCTGCGGATCGACCCGGACCTTTCTCTCCCGATGGAATCGGGATCGTCAGGTCCGGCTTCTATGGTGCGAATGAAGGGGGAATGAGCGCGACGCGCGCTTGGTCATCGTCGACGAGAAGTAAACCGACCACAAAACCGTCGGATCGCGCGACGACCACGGCGCCGTGCCAGGACCCGTCTACGGACACGGCCGGATCAATGGCCCACGACCCGATCTGCGCGGTCAGTCGCGCCGCCGCCAGCGGCATGGGTGTTGCCGTCGGGTCGCCCACCGCCAGGCAATCTTCCACGGCCGACGGCGATCGGCGACGCTGTACAGGCCAACTCGCCGGCGCAACGTGTTCGGCCAGCAGCGCCAAGCCGCCGTGTTGCCACGATGGCTCCGACTCCAGTTCGACCACGGTCCCCGCAACCTCCAGCACGACGGTCTCGCGGTCGGCCTCGCCGTTGGGACCCAGAAGATCGGCCGGTCCGAGTAATCCATCGTCTGTTTGCAGCACCCAGCCCTGACGCGACTTGGCCCGCGTGATCCACCGACCCTCACGCCAGCCGATTCGTGCCCGAAGCGGCGTCGGCAGCGGCGCGCCCGGCGGGAGCATCGAGCTGCCGATCACCACCATCGGCTGCCACGTCAACCAGTCCTCCGGCGGTTGGGCTTCCATGACGAATCGATGGCCGGTGCGAACGATTTCCCCGGCATCCGGAGGTGTCGCCAACGCCACACCTCCCGTCAACAGCGCCGCCAGCGACTCCACTTCCAATGACACGCCGGTCAGCCCGACATCAGCCTCGAACCCGCCGACCGAGAAGAACCGTGTCCCTTCGCGAACGAGCTGCGCGTACGCCTTCTCGATATGGACACGAGCTTCCACCGCGCCGCCGTCGCTGGCTAGCCCCACTGACCTCACGGTCCCGACCGGTACTTGGCGATACGTGACCGGCGCGCCGCGGCGCAGGCCACCACGCTGGGACGCGTGGAGAATGATCTCCAGATCGCCCGGCTCGGTCGTCTCGACGACCGGCGGCTCGCGCAGGCCGATGAAATGTCGCCGAGGCGTACCATCGCCCGGAAGCACCGCCAGGTACCTCGGTCCGACCAGTGTTTCCAGACCCACCACGCCTTCCAGGCCGAGCTGCGGGCGGACGACCCAGAACCGACTGCCGCGGCTGGCCAAGCGATCCGCCTGTGCCTCGAGACTGGCGGTCACGACCACACCGTCAAATCCATCGGCCAGTTTCACATCCCGCACTTCGCCCACGGTGATTCCGCGATGGCGCACTTCGTCGCCGATCTTGATGCCGTGGCCGTGGTCGAGCTGCACCGTGATAATGAATCCACGTGAAAGCCACGCGCTATAGGCAAGCCAGCCGGCAAGGATCAGCGCCGCGGACGGCACGAGCCACGCCAACGACAGGCGACGCGCGGGCTTGAGAACGGCCTGCGGAACGGCCGCGGGCGGTTGATCGGTATTGGTGTTGCGGTTGCGTTTGTTCGTCATACTCCGGGTTCCCATATCCGATGGGGATCAAAGCTCGTCGCCGCCAGTAGACTCAGCAGGACGCATAGTCCAAAGGCCATCGCCGCCGGTCCCGCAGATACCTCCACCAGATCACCGAGCTTGAGCACCGCCACGAGGATCGCCACCACCAGCACATCGAGCATCCCCCAGCGGCCGGTCCATTCCACCAGGCGATACGTCGTCGCACGGTGACGGCGCCCCAGCCCGAACCCACCGACGGAGAGCACGAGCAATCCGCTCAGCTTGAGCACGGGAATCACCAGCGCGCACACGAGCACGATGAGCCCGATGAAGATATGCCCGCGTCCAAACAGCGTGGCAATCCCCGCGAGGATGCTCGATTCGTGCTCGTGGCCGAACTTCGTGATGCTCACCATCGGCAATCCGACCGCAAACGGATAGAGAATAAGGGCGGCCATAGCGATGGCGGCGGTCGTCGTGCCGCTTCTAAACAGCGTCGAGCGCCGAAGCAACGCGCCTTCACAACGCGCACAGCACGCGCGCATCGACGGCGGGATTCGCGGCACCGTCTGCACCAACCCGCAATGCGGACAACTGTGAAATGGGGTTGTGGTCGTTGGCATGGTCGAGTGCATGTATTTCGTTGCAGGTACAGCACCAGCGTATCCGCAAGAACAAATGACCTGCAACTATGGTTGGGGCTCCTGCCCGCCGTCTTTTGATCTCGAACTGATCCGTGACGGCACGAAGGGCCTTCGCGTGCTATACTTGCCCTTCTCATCGCGTTTGGAGTCGGCGTCTGGTCAGGGGACGTCCGGTGCCTAGGAAACCCGAGCCTGACGACATTCAGCGCGACTGCTGACTCGGCGTAGTCACTGTGATACGCCGAGCGCGATGAGATTCGTTCATGTTGATTACGCCCTTGCCGGTCTTCGAGGCCGATGCTGATCCTCGGCATCGCGAGGCGATGACCGATGAAGAGATCTATGCCCGGCTCGAACCGCCGAAATCGATCGCGGTGCGGTTCGGCTCCATGAAGTTGATCGGCGAGTACCCCTACGACGGCCAGGCCAAGCCCGGCTGCGGCTCCAAGCTGGTGGCTCGGACCCATCGCGGCACGGAGATCGTGGAAATGCTCACCACGACCTGCGAGAACGCCGGCTGCGCCAAGTCCGTTACCCGCCAGGAGATGCTGGAGTACATCGAGAACTCCGGCGGCAGTAGCTACCCGTTCTACACCAACGGCAAGATCCTTCGCATCGCCACCGTTGAGGACCTCAACAAGCAGTCCACGATCAACTCCAACAAAAAGGATCACATCCGGACGTGCAAGGCGATGATCGACGAGCTGAGCCTCGCGATGAAGCTCGTCGATGTCGAGCCGATCCTTGGCGGAGAGCTGCTCACGTTCTACTTCATGGCCGCGGACCGCGTTGATTTCCGTGAACTGGTGAAGCGGCTTGCGGCTGAGTTCAAATCACGAATCGAGATGCGGCAGGTTGGGGCCCGGGACGAGGCCCGGCTCGTGGCCGACTACGAACGATGCGGCCAGCACTGCTGCTGCAAGAACTTCCTCAAGGTGCTCAGGCCGGTCTCGATGAAGTCCGCGAAGCAGCAACAGGTGCCGCTGGATCCCTTGAAGATCTCAGGCCGCTGCGGGCGTCTGATGTGCTGCCTGCGGTATGAGGACCATACGTACCAGGAGTTGAGGAAGAATCTTCCGGCACGCAACTCCCGCGTGGGCACGTCGCACGGTCCGGGCGTCGTCGTGGACACAAAGATCTTGGTGCAGTTGGCCCTGGTCCGGCTGGAGCACAACGACGAGGAGATCGCCGTGCCCGTCGAGGAGCTCATGGACCCCGACGAGTGTCCGGTGCCCGGCACACCTGAATGGGAGAAGGCGCAGCCGCAGCCGGACGACCCGCTGCGCGGCCTCTCGGTCGAGGAAACCTTGGAGCGCACGGACGACGAGAAGCGAACGAAGCGCCGCCGCGGCCGCAGGCGCAAACGCAAATCTCAGCAACAGGACAGTTTCCGCGAGACTGCAAAGGAGACCGAGCCCAAGGCAGCCGATGCTGGGACTGAGGCCCAGCCCCGATCCAAGCGTCGCCGTCGCCGCCGAAGACGCCGCAGACCCCCCCCGCCCAAGGACACCTCCACCTAAGCGCACGTCTGAGCGCTCCGTAACGGCGTCCGTCCGCGCACTCGCTCTAGCCTGTGACTCACGCCGATCGAAAAACGCCAAGCGCCTGACGACGAACATTGTGTCGATATCCCCTACCATCGGGCCATGGCAACGACAGACGCATCTCATCAGCCGCACGAGGAAGGAACTGCGATCGAAACGCTCCAGTCGTTGATCATCGCATTTGTACTGGCGATGACCTTCCGCGGCTTTGTCACCGAGGGGTTCGTCATCCCGACCGGGTCCATGGCCCCAACGTTGCTCGGCCAACACTACCGGTTCCATTCCCGCCAGACTGGCGCGACGTTCCCCATCGACGCCCGGGTTGATCTCGGCGCACGAGAAATCTACGATCCGAAGCTCGGTCCTCACTTTGCGATTCCCAGAGCCGATCGAGACCAGCCGCGCAACAGCATGGGCGATCGGATCCTCGTGCTCAAATGCTTGTATCCGTTCTTCGCCCCGAAGCGATTCGACGTCGTGGTGTTCAAGAACCCCACGAACCCCGACGGCAAGGACGAGAACTACATCAAACGGCTGGTCGGTCTGCCTGACGAGAAGCTCTTACTGGTTGACGGCGACGTGTTTGTCGGCGATATCGATGCAGACGTCGGCGACCTGAAGATCCAACGCAAGCCGGTGCATGTCCAGCGGGCGGTTTGGCAAACGATCTACGACAGCGATTTCATGCCGCTGCGGCCCGACGAGCTGGATCGTTCCTATGGCCCACCCTTCAGCGGCCAAGGCTGGAACACAACCGCCGATCGCAGTTTCCGCTGTGATACGGCCGAACCCTCGATGCTCGAATGGGACCGGCACCAGATCCCGCTGACCGATTGGGCGTCGTACGACATGCTGATGTATGCACCGAGGCAACGCCCGAGCCCGAATTCCCGAACGCCGATCTTCAACATCAGCGATCTTCGCGTTTCGGCCGGGATCGTTGCCGATCAGCCGGGCTTCGAGACGACACTGGAACTGGCGACGCGCGGGCACCGCTTCGAGTTCATTCTCAAGCGGCG
>JAZFYE010000294.1:0-12524 GCA_036475395.1 Phycisphaerales bacterium | reverse complement strand
AACAAGCTCGGCCTACACGCCAGGCCGGCGATGATATTCGTCGAAGTGGCGTCAAAGCTGGAACCCCGGGTCACCGTGCGCCGCTGCGATCAGGATGATGTTGTGGACGGCAAGTCGATCATGCAGATGATGATGCTCGCGGCAACCCAGGGCACTGAGCTCGAAATCACCGCCACCGGCCCCGGCGCGGACAACGCCGTCACGGTCCTCATCAAGCTCGTCAAGTCGGGTTTCCAGGAAGACTGACGTCCGGGGCGAGCCGGCTCGCGCTTGGCTGATCCGGCACCCGCGACCAACGTGATAGCCCGGGAATCTCGGCCACCCCGGCCGCTTGACCGTCGATCGCCTTGTCCAGAGCGCACAGACTGTCCAGAGATCGTCGTCGGACTGCGAATCCAGCCCGCAGTTGGGACTTGCATGAAATGGGGCCGACGAAACTTGCTGACCGCTTGCACCGGAGGCCTTGCCATGACAGCGATCCGGACACCGCACGACGGCAATCACGCTGATCGTTCGACCGGTGCCACCGCCGAGGACCCACCCCGGCCGACCGTGGTCCCGCACCGGATGCTGATCGGCTCGGGACTGTTGCTGGGCTTTGGTGGACTGGTGCTGTCAATCCTTGGCACCACATCCGGCGAGTCCCTTTTCGACGGCGTGCGAAGTGCAGTCATTCTCATGCTCTTTGCGCTGCTCGCGTCCTTCGAAGATCGCCCGCGGCTGCTCGGCCGGGTCGGCTACTACCTCGGACTGACCGCGGCGCTGGTCTTCGGCCTGAACTTCGCCCGGCTCGGCTGGAAATGGTTCGAGCCGACAAGTTGGTTTGCGCTCTCGCCGCTGATTGCCTGCATCATGGGCGGAAGTTGCCTGTTCAGCTTCTACAAGATCTGTCGCACCCGACGTGATTATGTGGGCGCCCTGCTGGCGATCATGGTGACGGTCGGCTGCGTGGTGCTCAGTGCATCGTGGAACGATGGACGAGGACTTATCGCCATCAATTCCTCATATTCGGTGGCACTGTTCCTGGTGCTCGTGGGCGCCGCGGCCTGGCGGTTCCAGACGGCGCTGATCGAGTTCTTCCGAAACAATCTGAGCGAGAAGCTCGAACTTGCGCCGGTGGCGCTGATCGCGGTGTTCGCCGTGGCCGGGGCGATCAAGCTGACCTGGAGTGTTGTGCCGCAAGGCGCAATAGCGACCCTGAAGCAGTTGATCTGGGCCACGGACGAGGTCGAGCCGCCCACGGCACCGTCCGCATCATTGGGCCAGGCCGAGGCGCCGCGCCCGACGGTCCAAGAGAGCCCGCGGCCCGAGGACGTCAACGCGCAGTCGCCGTCGGCACGAGTCGGTACACCCAGCGCGGCGCCGCATTAGAGCTGGTTACAGGTCAATGAACGACGTGCCGGCGCCACGCCCAGCCAGCGGAGCGGGTCGTGCGCGCCGGAGCGTTCCTTGCCATCAGCCAGCCGCCGCGAATCGTACGGACGGATGCAATCGGCCCTAGCCGATCCACTCCGCCTTCGGTTCACGGCGCATCAGCGACGAGATCGCATCGGACGGGGCAAGGCCCTCAAAGAGAATCGCATGCACGGCGGCGGTGATCGGCATCTCGACCGAGTGTGAGGCCGCCAGCTCGACCACGGACCGCGTCGTGGGCACGCCCTCCACCACGAAGACCGAGGAGCTGAGGATCGCGTCAAGCGATTCGCCCCGCCCCAATCGTTCGCCGCACGTTCGGTTGCGCCCCTGCGGGCAGAAGCAGGTGGTGGCGAGATCACCGACGCCGGCGATGCCGAAGAACGTGTCCACCCGCGCGCCCATCGCCGCCCCGAGCCGGGCGATCTCCGCCAGGCCTCTGGACAATAACGCCGACTTGGCGTTGTACCCGATGCCCATGCCGTCGATCATGCCTGCGGCCAGCGCGATGACATTCTTGGTGGCCCCGGCCAGCTCGACGCCGATCAGATCGTCGTGCCGATACACGCGCAGCCACTCGACGTTGAATGTGTCCTGAACCAGGCAGGCGACGCTGTCGTCATGCGCCGCCGCGACCATCGTGGCCGGCTGGTGGTGGGCCAGTTCAGCGGCGATGGTTGGCCCGAACAACGCACACATCGGCCGAGCCGGTTGGTCCGGATCATCACCGACCGCTTCGGCCACGACTTGCGTCGGTCGCAGCAGCGTGGTGTTCTCGATCCCCTTGGAAACGCTGACCACGGGGACACCCGGCGGCAAGTGCGGGGCGAGCCGCTGCCAGATCGAGCGAATGTGTTGCGTCGGAATCGCGTTCACCACAAGGCCGACGCCGTTCAGAAGCGCCTCGTCGTCCGCGGTGACCTCGACGGCGTCGGGCAGCACGAAGTCCGCCAGCCGTTGGGGCGACCGCCGCGTCCGGGCCAATTGGCGAACCCGCCCCTCCGACCGACCCCACAGCCGAACCGGCACCCCGCGCTGGGCGAGGGCGTCGGCCAGAACCAGTCCCATTTGACCGTCACCAACGATCGCAGTGTGTGGGGTCAATGGCATCAGAGCGCGCTCGGCGTGTCGTCAGGCCCGCCATCCCCCGCAGGCCCGGGCCATTGAAGCCCGCTTGGCCGGCCCAGGCAACCGGCGGGTAATCTTCGCCCGCGGCGGTGAACCGGCCCCACACGGCCGGCGTACCAGGTACGCTTTCCCCGGCACACGGGCATTGGTGCCGGGTGCGCGCCCGATGCGCGACCTCATATCCTCGTCAGGCCTCGAGCTGGAGACCTCCATGTCCGATTTGACCGTCGCTGGTGTACAGGAGCAGGACGTTGACCTGGGTGGCGACGCAGGCGGGGCCCAGAAACTGGAGCGCCGATTATTCGTCGCCCTGGCCGGCGGCGTCCTCTTGCTTGTCTCGTTCGTGGCGAAGTGGCTGGGGCACCACGAGCAGGTGGCCCAAATCCCCGCCGCCCTTGGCGCTGCAATCCTGACCATTCCCCTGCTCTTCGGGGCCTGGCGCGAGATCAGCCGGGGCCGGCCTTCCAGCGATTCCCTCGCCTGCCTGGCCGTCGGCGGAGCGATCGCCACCGCCGCCTACCTCGCGGCCGGATTCCTCGCCCTATTCCTCTGGACCGCGAACCTCATCCTCAGCCGAACCGCCCTGGGCGCCCAGCGGGCAATTCGCGAGTTGATCGAGCTCACCCCGGATATCGCTCGCATCGTTCAGGACGGACAGGAGCGCGAAGTGCCGCTGAGCCAGGTCAAGGTCGGACAGACCGTGCGCGTCCGCCCCGGCGAGAACCTTCCCGTTGACGGCCGAATCACGCACGGCGCCAGTGACATCAACCAGGCATCGCTGACCGGCGAAGCCGTCCCCGCCGTCGCCGTCGTTGGGACGGACGTCTACGCCGGCACCACCAACCTCACCAGCCAGATTGACCTGGAAGTCACCGCGGTGGCCGGCGACACAACCATCGGAAAAGTCGAACAACTGATCCGTGAAGCCGAGTCCGCCAAGACCGAGCGTCAAGAGCTGATCGAGCAGCTTGCGTCGTACTACGTACCGGTCGTGCTGATGGTGGCTGGACTCGTGTGGTTCTTTACGGCCAAGGGCGACCCGGCGGTGCGCGACCAAGCCGCCCAACGGGCGATTGTCACCCTCGTCGTAACCTGCCCCGGAGCGCTGCTGATCTCCTATCCCAGCGCCATGGTGGCCGCATTCGCCACCGCCGCCCGCCTGGGAATCATGATCAAACAGACCAAAACGCTGGAAGCCGCAGCCGACATTGACACCGTCATCCTGGACAAAACCGGAACCCTGACCACCGGCAAGTTCGCCGTCAGCCGACTCGCCCCGGCCGAGGGTGTGGACGGCGCAGTTCTACTTCAGGCCGCCGCCGACAGTGAGCAACACTCCAACCATCCCCTGGCCAAATCAATCCTCGAGACCGCCAGGAAGGCCCGCATCAACCCCAACCCCGTGGGGAGCTTCGAGGAGGCCCGCGGCCGAGGCGTTGTCGCGACGACGGACGAGGGTGAGATCCGCGTCGGACGGGCCGATTGGCTCCTCGAAACGGAACCCGCCATCAGTGACGATGTGCAAGGTGTGGAGTCGAAGATCGAAGGCATGTCCGGCGTTCACGTGATGCTCAACGGCCGCTATCTCGGCGCGGTCGGCCTTGAGGACAAACTGCGACACGACGCGCAGGACGTCGTCCAGAAGATGCGGCAGCTCGGCGTTCGACACGTCGGCATCTTCACCGGCGACCGGCTGGCCGTCGCCAAACGGGTCGGCCAGGCCGTCGGCGTCGACTCCATCGAAGCCGAGTGCCTGCCCGAAGAGAAGCACGAGGAGTTGAAGTACCTTGTCCGCAAGGGCCATCGCATCCTGGTCGTGGGCGACGGGATCAACGACGGTCCCATGCTCGCCACCGCCGACGTCGGCGTCGCCATGGGACTGTCCGGCTCGGACATCGCCACCAACTCGGCCGGCGTCGCGTTGATGAACGATGATCTACGCAACGTCCCCTTCCTCCTGGAACTGGCCCGAAAAAACCGCGCCGTCATCGCATTGAACATCGGCGGCTCGATCGCCTTGGCCGTGATCGGCCTCGTACTGGCGGCCACCGGTAAACTCAACATCTGGCTCGCACCGTGGCTGTATGCCGCCGGTTACCTCTTCGTGATCGCCAACAGCATGCGCCTCATCCGCTTCGGCGAGGGCTTTTCCGAACAGGAACAGGCTCGCCGCCGACTCGAGGCCAGCCGACCCGTCAAACCCACCCGAGCCGCCGCACGACACGCCCAGTCGCCGGTTCCCGCCACGACCTCCTGAGAATCTGCCGACACCCGGCGCGGCCCGCTTCAGCCGGACAATTACAACCATCCGGCGCGGCCCGCTTCAGCGGGCCGCGCTCCGATTGGACTGATACCGTAAAATCAACGCGATCACCTTCCCAACAAGGCGCTAACCTGATGGTCTGCCGCAGCCGGGACCGAGACGCGAAGGAGTTGCCATGTGCTACCTGGCCCAATCGTTTGGAGAGTTCGACCGACTTATCGACAGCGGCATGGTCATCCCGCTGGTGGCGATCGTGCTCGGCTGCGGTACGGGGATGGTCGCCATCATCGCCACCGCCATCACGCGGACCACCACTTCTCGTCACCGCGAGCAAACTCGCCGTGAGATCGCCGCCTACGTCGCTGAGGGAACGATCAGCCCGCAGGACGCGGTCGTCATGCTCAACGCCGGCAAAATGAGGCCCAGTGCGCCGAATGCAAACGTGCAGGTGTAGGGCACCTTCCACTCGTCCGTACGATTCGGGGCCCCTCCGCCACGCTACCGTCACCGCCGGGACCTAACCGCACACAGACCGCCGCCCACGGCTCGCTCCCAAGCTCCGTGCCGGCCCAGCCCCCACCGTCACCACAGCGCCGTCGCAACGAAATCCGGCCAAGCCGCTGCCGAATATCTATAATGCTTAGGAATCGCTCCACCGCCTCGCACCCGCAATAGGAGACCTCGATATGCTCCTTCTCGCCAATATGGATCGGGTCATTCACGACGTCATAAGCAGTCCCTTCAGCATTCCACTGGCCGCGATCATCTGCGGCTGCGGGGTGTGGATGGTCTGCAGCATCAGTTGTGCAGTGTCCAAGGTGCTGGTTGCGCGAGGACAGGAGCGGACCCGCCGCGAACTGGCCGCCTACGTCGCCGAAGGAACGCTCCATCCGGATCAGGCGGTGGCCATGCTCAACGCCGGTCGCTCGAAACCAATCTCAACCGATTCCAACGCGTAGGTTTCGAAGCCGAACCAGACGTCGTGCTCACCGAGGTCGTTGTCCAAGCCAGCTCCTCCCCACGCCGCCCCCGAAAAGCCCGCGATACACGAGCCCTGTGACGGTTTCCCTGCTGAGGCATTATCCCTCCGGATGACCCCCGGGGCAAGGAACTTCCCGCCCCCGGCTCCTTAGCTCACCTCTCGATGCCCTCCTCCTAATGCCCAATGCCTAGTCCCTGGTGCCATCTTCCTCACGGACATGGGCCCCAGTTGACGAGCAGGGCGAGGAGGTCGAACGCGCCGACGGTACCGTTGCCGTCAAAGTCGGCGGGACAGCCTTTGCACGGGCCCCAACTGACAAGCAGTGAGAGCAGATCGGACGCGCCGACGCTGCCGTCGAGATCCAAATCCTGTGGGCAGTCGCAATTCAGTGCCACATCAAACACATACGCGGCGCCGCGCTGTTGATCCTCACCATGCGCGCCGATGACGGCGGTCTCGCCGTCGATCGCCACGGACCAGCCGAAGAAGTTCGTCCACGCGTTGGGCTCGGGAAGCGCAATCGCCTGTTCGATCCATTGCGAAGCATCCGAATCGAAGCGGTAGATATACGCCGCGCCTGAAAAGGCGTTGCCTTGCCATGCGCCGACCACGGCGGTCTCGTTTCCGGGGGCGCCGTCGATGGCCACGGATCGGCCGAACTGGTCGATCCCGCCGGGATCGGAGGCGACGAACTTCTGCTCCATCTCCCACTGCGATGCTTTGGGGTCGAGACGAAAGACATAGGCCGCGCCGTTGTTGCCTTCGACGTGGGCGCCGACGAGGATCAGATCGCCGCTGATGGAAACGGAGTGACCGAAATTGGTCCCCCCCGCACCGTCGGAAGGCCGTAGTATCTGCTCCTGGACCCATACCGATGTATCGGGATCGAAGCCGAAGACGTACGCTGCGCCTCCCGTGTTATTGTTGTTTTGGTGGTTCGTCGCGCCGACGACGGCGAGTGGACCCTCAACGGCCACGGAAGAGCCGAAGAAATCTCCCCCCGAGCCGTTGGAGGCCAGGAGCTTTTGCTCTTCCACCCATTGCGATGTGTCCGGATCGAAACGGAAGACAAACGCCGCGCCCGCGTTGGCGCCGTTGTCGTCATCAAAACGTGCACCCACGAGCATCAGGTCATCGTGTAGCGACACAACTTCTCCGAATCCATCACCCCACTCACCCGTAGCCGTCAGCACCTCTTCTTCCTCAATCCACACCGATGCCTCCGAATCGAAACGAAAGGCGTACACCGCGCCAGTGCCGGGAGCATCAGGATGAATGTGCTGTAATGAACCGATCATCGCGACCGAGCCGTCGATGGCCACCGAATGACCAAACTGATCCCCCGCCACCTGATCCGATCCTAAGAGCTTTTGCATCTCAGTCCACATCTTCCCTTCCGGACGGAAGATGTATGCCGCCCCCGCTTCGGTCCCGAGCTGTCTATCCCATTCCGCACCGACGATCGCTGTAGCGTCCGAGATGGCAACGGCAAAGCCAAACGATTCGAACACGCCGGGATCGGAGGCGGTAAGACGCGCATCCCGGCAGGCACTTTGCGCAAGGCATTCATCGACCGTTGCCAGAACGGCGATGCCTGCGATGAGCAGCGCCTTTAAGAACTGGACTCTGTAACCCATCGGCCTTTCCTCCGTAACACCCGGGCTGGACCGTTCGCAGCCGGCAGGATACACAGGCATCATCCCGGTGGTGCATTATCCTCGCTTGGCTCGATCCGAGCAAGGCAATTCCTGTATTCAACCCCTTAGCCCCTTTCTCACGGGCACGGGCCCCAGTTGACGAGGAGGGCGAGGAGGTCGGAGGCGCCGACGGTGCCGTTGCCGTCGAAGTCGGCGGGACAGTCCGCCTTCGGCGGGCACGGGCCCCAACTGACAAGCAGTGAGAGCAGGTCGGATGCGCCGACGTTGCCGTCGCCATCAAGGTCCTGCGGGCAGTTGCAGTTGGGCGCGAGATCAAAAATATACGCGGCGCCGCGCTGCTGATCTTCGCCGTGGGCGCCGATGACGGCGGTCTCGCCGTCGACGGCCACCGACCAGCCGAAGAAGTTCGTCCAGGCGTTGGGCTCGGGAAGCGCAATCGCCTGTTCGATCCATTGCGAAGCATCGGAATCGAATCGATAGATATACGCCGCGCCTGAAAAGGCGTTGCCTTGCCATGCGCCGACCACGGCGGTCTCGTTTCCGGGGGCGCCGTCGATGGCCACGGATCGGCCGAACTGGTCGATCGCGCCGGGATCGGAGGCGACGAACTTCTGCTCCATCTCCCACTGCGATGTCTTGGGGTTGAGTCGAAAGACATAGGCCGCGCCGTTGCCTTCAGAGCGGGCGCCGACGAGGATCAGATCGCCGCTGATGGAAACGGAACTGCCGAATCCGGTTCCCCCCGCGCCATCGGAAGGCAGTAGTATTTGCTCCTGAACCCATCCCGATGTATCGGGATCGAAGCCAAAGACGTACGCTGCGCCTCCCGTGTTATTGTTGTTTTGCTGAGACTTCGCGCCGACGACGGCGAGTGGCCCCTCAACGGCCACGGAAGAGCCGAAGAAACTTCCCCCCGAGCCGTTGGAGGCCAGGAGCTTTTGCTCTTCCACCCATTGCGATGTGTCGGGATCAAAGCGGAAGACATAGGCCGAACCGGATTGGGCCCCGTTGTCATCGTCAAGGCGAGCGCCGATGAGGGCTGCATCACCGCTTAGAGAAACAGCGTCACCGAACACGTCGCCGATTGCACCGTCAGAGGCGAAGAACTCCTGCTGCTCGACCCACGTTGACCCGTTGTATTGGAAAACATACACCGATCCGTTCCCAGTTGCACCACTGTGGAGGTGGCTCGTGGCTCCGATCATGGCGGTGTCGCCCTTGATGGTCACCGATCGGCCGAAGTGCTCGCCGCCGTCTCCGTCGGACGCCAGGAGTTTCTGCTGCTCGATCCAAATCGAGGTATCTGGATCGAGGCGGAATATGTATGCCGCGCCTGCTTCAGTCCCGAGTTCTCTATCCCATTGCGCGCCGACGACCGCAGTATCACCCGATACCGCGACGGAATAGCCAAACGATTCAAACACGCCGGGATCGGAGGCGGTAAGACGCGCATCCCGGCAGGCACTTTGCGCAAGGCATTCATCGACCGTTGCCAGAACGGCGATGCCTGCGATGAGCAGCGCTCTTAAGAACTCGAATCTCTTACCCATCAGCCTTCCCTCCGTAGCGCCCCGGCTAGACCGTTCGCAGCTGGCAGGATACCCAAGCGTCACCCCGTTGGTACATTATCCTCGCCTGGCTGGAACCGAGCAAGGCAATTCCTGTATTGAACCCTCTAAATCGACAAGAAAATAGGAATATGCTCCTTTTCTGGCGGTATGGAAGTCTCTGACCGAGCGTGACTTACCGTGTTTCGCGTTGTGAGGCCCCAATTCCAGGCCATCCCGCGTTCACCCAAGCCTCCCAAACGGGTACCATCGGCCTCCAGTTCGCGAGCGCCCAAGGGGAACGGCGCCGCGCGGCGCTTGCGCAGGAAAAGAAGAAGACCCCGCCTTGGGAGTGCGGGGTAAGGAATCGGGATCCCCTTAGAAAAAGGAGAACGCACATGTCACTGAAACGAAAGACGCGCACGTTGTGCGCGCGGTTGTCCCATGGTTGTGGAATAAGTCTCTGGGCGATGGCGCTCGCCGCGATACTCACATGTCCCACTCAGGCGCAAGATGAGCATATATTGGGCAAGTGGGATCCGCCGCCCCTGGGCTACGACTGGGACTTCAACGCTGAGCACACCATACACCTGCCAACGGGGAAAATCCTTGTCGCGAGGAACGGAAACACCGCGAGCCTTTGGGATCCGAGCGACGGGAGCTTTACACTCGTACAGAACACCACACACAACATTGCCTGCAGTGGTCACACCGGCCTCGCCGACGGGTCAATCCTCTTCGCCGGCGGCGCCGGGCAGGGGACCGCCACGGACCAGACGAGCATCTACAGCAGCCAGTCTTCGACTCCAAATCCATGGCGAGAGGTCGGCCCAATGAACTTCACGCGCTGGTATCCCACCTGCATCACCCTTCCTGATGGAAAGGTTTTGGCCATCGGCGGGACCGATCAACCCGGCGGTGTGCCCGTCGACGAGCCGGAAATCTACGATCCCGACCCGACTATCGAAGCGTGGGGCAGTCCGCTCGGCCTTCAGCCAGCCGACACGCTCAGAACCTATCCATATCATGTTCCTCCTGCCCGGTGGCGATGTATTGTATGCGGGCCCGGGGATACCGACGTGGGTCCTCCATCCCGATTCGGGTGTGTGGATGCCCGTTCCTGATAGCTGGCCGCACGCAGCGGGCCGGGGTTCAGCCGTGACGTTCAAGCCCGGCTGGGTGCTCAAGAGTGGAGGCACCTTCGCAGGCAACAACGCGCAAAACCTCACTTCCTGGATCGATATGAACAACCCCAGCGACACCAATGGTGAATGGGAACTTCTTCCCAACATGGTGAACGAAAAAGAGCGCCACAACCTCGTGATGCTGCCGGATGGCAAGATCCTCGCCATCGGCGGGAAGGTGGATGGGGAACCGTACGATATTCCCATCATGGCCGCCGAGTGGTTTGATCCAGATCCTCTTGACCCACACTGGGAACAGTTAGCCGTCATGGTCCGACCGCGCGGGCTTCATTCAACGGCGGTGTTACTGGGCGACGGCCGAGTCCTTGCCTGCGGCGGGGACGATCACTTCGACCCTGATTTCTTCGACACCTCAGAATCGGGGGAGATCTTTTCGCCGCCGTATCTGTTTGTAGCCGGCGGCGGCGACGCCCCGCGCCCCAAGATCGGCTTCGCGCCGACGGTCGTGACCTACGGCAGTGATTTCAGCGTCATCTTGACCAGGGGATCGGAGGTGCCCGTCGAGGAAATCGACAAAGTGAGCTTCCTGCGCCTTGGTTCAGTGACGCACCACTTCGACCAGAACCAGCGTTAAGTGCCCCTGGTGTTTCAGGTCGATTCGTCCCAGACGAACGCCCTCATCGTCGAGGCCCCGGCCGATGGCAACATCGCTCCGCCGGGATACTACATGCTGTTCCTTATCTCCGATGACGGGGTGCCTTCGGTCGCCGAGTACGTTCGGCTGTACGACCCCATTTAGGATCGTAAGGCTCATCGCAAACGAGTCGAGTCGTCACCAACCCGCCGAGCCCCGCAGACCCACGCGGGGCTCGTTTGATCTGTGTCCATCTGCGCGCAGCACGGTCGGGGCGGATTCATGCCTTGGTTTCAGGCGCCCAAGAGCTATTGGGGATTAGTATCGGGCCAAAGGATCTGCCGGTCACCGCCCTGGAATTGGCGGAACATGCGCAGCGGCCCATCCGCCCGCCAAACGGTCCACGATCCGCCCGCCGGACGCAGGCTCAGGTGCAGCTCCCACTGATCGCGGCCAGCGACGGTGACGAGATACGCCGCACCGTGAAGCTCGTACTCGATGGACGCGTGAGGCTGGACCTCGAACCACATTCCATGACCTCGGCCGGAGAGGTTCAGCACCCTGGCCAACCGATTGCGCAGCGCCTCGAACTCACGGCTGGAGGCATAACTCTGGTTGTACAACCGGCTCAGACTGATCCGGGTTTCGAGCTCGGGGTCGCCATGGCGGGGCCGAATCGACTTTGCTATCTGATCGACAATTGCATCGGCTCCCGGATCGGTCTGGGGCGGGACGGGCTCGGGCGGCACCGAAACCGGCTCGGCCTCTCGCGGCGCCGGGACCTCATCATCGACGGCCACAGTCGGCGGCGCATGGGTCGGTTGAAGGTTGATCGCTTGGGGCGCAAATGCCGCCTGATCAAAATCGCCGCTGCACCCGCCCAGGGTCACGACCGCGGCCGCCAACCCCAATATGAGCAACATCCGGTCCCGCGGGCTCCACAAGATGGCGCTTCGTACGACCTCACTCACGATCCGACGTTCCTTCGTCCGCAGCAGTTATCACCTCGATGAAACACAGGCGGCGCACCGATGTACGGGGCTTGCACGATACCTCTCGGAGCCGCCACCATGCTCACCAAGCCCCAGCTCATCAGCTCGATCCAAGCGATCAACAACTCGGCCCGAAAGGACTGGCTGGCCATGTTTGAAATCTCGGCGTTGCACCAATACCTCGATCATCTCCAGATCACGCTTGAGCCGCGTGGGGCTGCGAGCCGGTGGATCCGCAACGACGATTCACCGGTCATTGTGACGCGACGGCCGGTGATCTAGGGCCACTGAATATCGGTGTCCGATCCATCTCACCAACGACACGATGCACGAGTCGGTATTCCCCGGCGGATCGGGCGCGAGCCCAGATCAATCCTCTTCGAGCTTCCGCCTGGAACTGGGTCGATCTCGATCGTCCGGGGTCACCCGTTGTTTCAGCGACATCACCTGGTCGAGCCGCTTCTTGAGCAGGCGAACGCGCAGCAAGGATCGAACCCGCGTGAGTAGCTCGAGCTTGTTGACGGGCTTGGTCAGGAAGTCGTCCGTCCCACACTCGATGGCCCGTTCGAAGTCGCCCACCTCGTGCAGGGCGGTGACCATGATCACCACGATATCACGCGTGCCCGGGCTCAACTTGATCTTCTGGCACAGCTCGAAGCCCGACATCCGCGGCATCATCACGTCCAGCAAGATCAGGTCGGGCGGATCATCGGTGATAAGCCCGAACGCTTCGTTCCCATCCCGCGCCGTGAGCAATCGGCA
>JAZFYE010000293.1:0-2461 GCA_036475395.1 Phycisphaerales bacterium | reverse complement strand
AACATCGCCGAGGCCGCCGCCGAAACCATCGGCGCCAACGGGCTCTTGCTGTACGTCGGTGCACTTTATCATGACATTGGCAAGATCAACAAACCTCAGTACTTCATCGAGAATCAAACTGAAGCTTCAAACAAGCACGAGAAACTCTCCCCGGCCATGAGTCTGCTCGTCATCGTGGGGCACGTGAAAGACGGCATCGAGCTGGCGCGCGAATACGGCTTGCCTCGGCGGATCCAGCACTTCATCGAATCGCACCACGGCACCACCTTGGTCGAGTACTTCTATCAGGCCGCCAAAACGCAGGCCGAAGTCGACGAGAAAGCCAATGTCGAGGAGATCGAGTACCGCTATCCCGGCCCCAAGCCGCGCAGTCGCGAAGCGGCCATTCTCATGCTCGCCGATTCCGTGGAGTCAGCCACGCGGTCCATGGCCGAGCCCAACCCTTCACGAATCGAGAACCTCGTGCGGTCGTTGTCGCGGGCGCGACTCGTTGACGGCCAGTTCGATCAGTGTGAACTGACATTCCGAGAGCTGAGCACGATCGAGGAGTCGATCATCAAGTCGATCTGCGCGATCTACCACAGTCGCATCAGCTACCCCACGGCGAAACCGGCCGAACCAGATCAGGACAAGGCGCCCACAGCCGAGCCGGCCTCAGCGTGATGTGGGCCTGATGGTGCCAGCGCCAGCACGCGGCGCTGCGCGTTGCTGATGGGAAGATCGCCAATGTCCTCGGGGCGACGCCAAACGCCGCGCCGGGCTCGACTCTTGGCCGTGTAGACGTGAAACGTGATGCGCCGATGTGTGGTCTGGTGCTCGAAGCGAGCGCGCTTCATCAGTTGGTAAACGCGCACGGGCAGCGCCGCTTTCACCTCCTCGAAGCGCAACGGACGGTCGGTCTCGATCGTGGGCGCCTGCCACATCCGCGACCACATGCCGTTGCTCGTTCGACGTTCCAACAGCACTTTCCCGCCGCGAACGATCACGACCGCGTGATGATGCTCCAGCTTTTGCCGAGCGGCTCTCTTGGGCGGCGGAATTCTGTGCTGGGCGTTGCGCCCAAACGCCTTGCAGTGACGGGCCACCGGACAGTGCTTACATTGCGGCGTTTTCGGCGTGCAGATGAGCGCGCCCAGCTCCATCAGCGCTTCATTGAACTCCCCTGGCGCTGATGCCGCCCGAACCAAAACGGCGGCTCGCTCCCACGCCCAAGCATCGCTCGTAGCGCTCGTTCGCGCCTCCCAGCGCGCCAATACGCGGCGCACGTTGCCGTCCACCATCGGCTCGGGCTTACCATAAACGATCGAGGCGATCGCCGCCGCCGAGTATCGACCGACTCCCGGAAGCTGTTGGAGCCGATCGACGGTTGACGGAACTCGCCCGCCGAACTGGGTCGTGATCATTCGCGCCGCGCTGTGAAGGTGTTGAGCACGCCGGTAGTACCCCAGACCTTGCCACATCGCCAGCACGTCCTGCTCGTCGGCCGCCGCCAGGACCCGAACTGTCGGGAACCGCTTGATGAACGCCTTGAATGTCGGAACCACCCGCGACACTTGCGTCTGTTGAAGCATCGCTTCCGCCACCAGCCCGCGATAACCGGTGCGCCGGCGCCGCCACGGCAAGTCGCGCCCGTACACGCTGAACCATTCGCACAGCCCTCGGATCATCTCGGCATCACGCCGACGGCTGCGATTTTGGCGTTCCATCATCCCGCGGACGATATCCGACACCTGACGATTGCGACACTCCCGGCCCCCGGCCCCCGGAACTCCCCGCAGTCTAGCCGCCGACGACCCCACCTTCAGCACCGTTCGCTTGCCCGGACTAGAGGCCGTGCTATCCTCATCGCACACTGCGGGTGTAGCTCAGTGGTAGAGCGTCACGTTGCCAACGTGAATGTCGTCGGTTCAAATCCGATCACCCGCTTTGATCCGGGAATCGTCGTTCGCCGTTGACCAGAGTCGTCACCGGCGTTTTTCTTGCGCCGTCGCCGGAGACTGGGCGTCATGGCCCCGTCTCGGGTATTCTGGTACTCGGGAAGTTCAAACGCACTCGATCGGCCCGCATACCGAATCGGTCTCGATCAGTGATCCTTAGCAAGTAGTGCCCAAACCGCACCATGGCGTTCAAGTCTCTCTTCATCGCGATTTTCATGGGCACGGCCCTCATCGTGGCTGCGCTCATTGTGAACCACGCCCGCCCGCCTCTCCAGACCGGTGGTGTTGGCGGACAGCCCGCAGCCCGCTTTGTCCGGGCCACGGGGAAATGCGCCGAGTGTCACCGACGCGAGACGTCCTCGATCGTTCATCAATTCGAGATGTCGGCGCACGCGGACCGCAGCGTGACCTGCCTGGACTGCCACCAGCCCATGGAGGGTCAGGAGCAATGGGCCCATTCGGGCTTCACACTGACCCGGCAGATGACATCGTCAAACTGCCGTCAGTGTCACACAACCCAGTAC
>JAZFYE010000292.1:0-8133 GCA_036475395.1 Phycisphaerales bacterium | reverse complement strand
GAGGCCCCCGGAAAGTCGCCCGGCGAAGTGGCATTCCACTGGCCGGAGCGGCACCTTCTCATCGTCGGCGATGCCGTGATCGGCAATCCGCCGGGCCGCTGTGGGCTGCTGCGCGAGCAGGTGATGGACAACCCCCAGCGCCTAAGGCAGAGCGTGCGCCGATTCCTCGACTTCGACTTTGATACGCTGCTCGTCGGCGATGGAGAGCCTATCCTCGAGGGCGCCAAGGCGCGGCTCGAGGAGTTGGTCGCAGACTTCCCGGCCTGAGCGGATCGGCCCCACGCGCCGTCCTGCAGTTCGATGTCGCATACGCGACCAGATGCGACAGTTTCAAGCGCGACACGATCGGGACTATCCACCTACTGCACGTAGGATTTAGGAAGCGAGTCACAAACTTGAACCCATGGCCCAGAAGATATTGAGCCGATCCAGCGCCATCCGTGGCGTCCCTGACGCCGTTGCGCGCGTGCGTGCCTACCACCAGCGCACCAAGCACATGCCCGAGCTTTACGCTCCAGGGCCCGGCTATATGGATTGGGCTAACCAGCCCGACCCGTTTCGCCGCTTCTCGGGCACCAGCATGATCGAGCTACCACTGGTCCAGGACGAAGACACGCCCCCGTACGACGCATTGTTCGACTTCAAGGGGACGCCGCCTCTGCCGCTTACCGCCGAGAGTCTCGGCTTGTTCCTCGAACTCTCGCTGGGGCTCACCGCGTGGAAGGAGCTCCAAGGCAGGCGCTGGGCGCTGCGCAGCAACCCGTCGAGCGGCAACCTGCACCCAACCGAGGGCTATGCTCTGCTGCCGGCGCTCGCCACCCTCTCGGATCGCCCGGGCGTTTATCACTACGCACCGCGCGAGCACGCGCTCGAACGGCGCTGCGTCCTTGGCGAGGCGGCGTGGAGCGCCCTCGCGGCCGGGCTGCCGGCAGACGCTTTCCTCGTCGGCCTCACATCGGTACATTGGCGTGAAGCCTGGAAGTACGGCGAGCGCGCATACCGTTACTGTCAGCACGACGCGGGCCACGCGCTCGGGGCGTTGTGCTTGGCCGCCGCTGCGCTGGGTTGGCGCGTCACGCTGCTGTCGGCGCTCTCCGACGCTGATGTCGCCGGACTACTTGGTCTCGACCGTGCTGCTGATTTCGCCGAGGCCGAGGTCGAGCATCCTGACCTGATCGCGGCGGTGGTCACCGATCCTACCGCCACGCCCTCGCGCGCCTTGGCCGAAGGGGCGGTTGCCGCGGTGCGCGCCAGCCGTTGGACGGGAACGGCGAACCGGCTTAGTCCGAGCCGCGTCGACTGGCCGGCAATCGCAGCCGTCGAGGCGGCCACCGTCAAGCCGTCCACGGCGCAGCTCCCACTGCGCGGTTTCGCGTCGATCGCTACCCCTGCACCACGGTCGATGCGTGATATTCCACGGGCGGCGGCGATCATCCGTCAACGGCGAAGTGCCGTCGACATGGACGGGCGAACCGGGCTTTCGATCGATGCGTTGTTTGGCATGCTTGCGCGTACGTTGCCCGATCGGCCCCACCCGCCGTGGACGGCGGTCAACTTTCCCGCCCGCGTCCACTTGTGCCTCTTCATGCACCGGATCGACGGGCTTTCACCCGGGCTCTACGTTCTTATGCGCGACGAGGTCCGCCTCGACGCCTTCCGTGCCGCCTGTCACGATGGGTTCGCGTGGCGGCACGTCGAGTCGAGCGGCATGCCGCTCTATGCCTTAGACTTGGGGGACTGCCGCCGGGCCGCCGCCCATGCAAGCTGTTTCCAGGCGATCGCCGGCGACAGCGCGTTCAGCCTGGGCATGGTGGCTGACTTTGCGCGCACTCTCGAGGAGGACGGGGCGTGGGCGTATCGTCGCCTGTTCTGGGAATCTGGCCTGATCGGCCAGGTGCTCTACCTCGAAGCCGAGGCCGCCGGCGTGCGCTCGACCGGCATGGGTTGCTACTTCGACGACCTCGTGCATCGACTGCTCGACCTCAACCTTGCGGACGATGCTTGGCAGAGCCTCTATCACTTCACGGTCGGCGGCGCGGTGGAGGATGAGCGGCTCACCACGCTACCCGCATACGGCCACTTGCCCCCCGAGCGAGTCTCGCCGTTTCGACTCGGGCCGTCACACGCTAAAATCGGCACCGGTCGGAGCAGCAGATAAGGCGATATCCCGTCGTCGATTCGTCGTCGAAGGGGGTCTGATTGTCGTGCGGACGTTCTGGTCGGGCGTGACAATGTCGGGCAGTCGGATTTGGGCGGGTCACTCGTCAATTCGCTTGTACCGAAATTCGGAGAGGCTGTTGAAGAACCGGCGCCTAGTTGGCGGATTCCTCAACAGCCTCTGGGTACTACCGCACGCGGCATAGGGCGTCTACGATGCCCAATACCCACGGGTGACGTATCCACAGTCCTTGTGCCAGTTGCCATGTTAATCCTGGTACGGTTTCCGAATAGGGTCGATCCGGCCACAGCCCGTCCACAGCGAAGCCCATTCGGCCCTTTTCCTCGACACCCATGCGGCTACCATGGCGGCTCGGTGCGAAGTTCGGGATCAGTCGGAGTCGGCAGCATGGTCGCGAAGAAATCGTCACGCTTCGGCACGCCGCATCCCCTGCGCATGTTTCCGACGTTCGTTTGGAAGGGCGAACTCCTGCCGGAAATCCATCAAAGTCTTAACGAGCGTATCGTCGCCACGCTCAATGAATTGAGACGCTCCGTGCCCGCGCTCGAGCCGGGCCAGGCATGGCAGTCGAACCAAGATTTGCACAGGCTGGACGAATTTCGTCCGCTGGTCGTCTGTGTCATGGAGGCGGCGGAGGCGGCGTTGGCGTATCTGAAGATCGACGACGACGCGTTCGAGATCACGGGATGCTGGGCCAACGTGAATGCGCCGGGTGCCGGGCACCGCACGCACAGCCATCCGAACAACTTCCTGAGCGGCGTCTACTACGTCAAGACGCAGGCCGGGGCGGACACCGTAAACTTTCACGACCCACGGGCCCAGACGGGCATCATGAGGCCGCCGGTGACGGAACTCACCGCCGATAACACCGATCAGGTCGTTGTGAAAGTGAGCAACGGAACCCTTCTCGTCTTCCCCTCTTGGCTGCAGCACTCGGTCGACGCAAACCGTAGCGACGCGGAGAGAATAAGCGTCAGTTTCAACATCATGTTTTCGTCATACGGAGATCGCATGAGCAAGCCGCTCTGGAAGCCCGAATAGGCTTGCCGCGTTCGGCGTGTCTGCACCTGCGGCCAACGCCCGGCGGCGACGTCCTCAAGGCGGAGCTCCACGGCGATCTGGCCACGATCCTGGTGTTCTGCGGCGACGGCAAAAAGAGACTCCCCAGTGCCGGGGCACGGGGGACTCAACCTTCGGTGGTTGCGGGGGCCCGATACCCGCTTTACCGCAATAACCGAATCTTGTCTCAACCCAGATAGAACGCAGGTGCAAATCGGGGGCACGATACCAACCATTTCGTACTCCGGTTTCGGCTTTTGTTCCGATCCCCGGGTAAATGGTTGCGGGGACGCAAGACCAACGAGAGTTGATCCGGCGATTATGACTTTTGCAAACCCATCACTATATGGAGGTGTGCGTGACAGCCCGGTTGTGCGTTGAGCGTTCGTTAACTGAATTTGACAATACTCTGCGGTTAAGCCACGCGCGACTCGCGTTCATACATGCCTCCTGCGTGTCGCGCTGCGGGCGTATTCTGGCGATGAGAAGGCCCCGGTTTAACTGACCGGGGTCTTCTTTGTCAGTCACAACATCTGCGTTTGCAATTTCGGCTTGCTGTCATAGCCTTTGTCTCCGTGCAGGATCGTCGCCGCCGGTATCTGGTCGAGCAGTGATCTGCCCCCGTTGTTTGTACCAGTTGTTATGTTAGTCCTGGCACGGTTTCTGGGAAGGGCTGATCCGGCTGCATCCCATCCATAGCGAAGGCCGGATCAGCCAAATCTTCCCACGTCGGCTGGTCCAACAATGGGGCAAATCCAACCCGCGCCACAGTTGACACAGGCCTGGTACAAAGATTGGGAGCAGATCAGATACCTAGCGTTCTTTGAATGCGCTATTCAGCGACCGCCGCGCCGGCTTCAACATGTATTGGAGCAAGGACCTCGTGCCGGTGACAATATCGGTTTCAGCGGTCATACCCGGCAGCACGACCCGGGCGTTCGGGTCGTTGCCAACATAGTTACGATCGAGGAGGATCTCGACTTTATAGAACAATTGCCCGTTCTGGTCCGTGAAGCTGTTGGCGGAGATGCGGTCGACATGGCCCGAGATCGACCCATATTGGGTAAAATCGAACGTGCTGACCTTGACGTCGACTTTCTGACCGACCTCCACATGCCCGATGTCACTTGGTGTAATCCGGGCTTCGACGATCATCTCGTCGTCCAGCGGAACGATTTCCATGATCTCGCTGCCTGGCGCGATGACGGCGCCTATGGTGGCGATCTCCAGACCGTTGACGATTCCCCGCACGGACGCAACAACGGTCGAGCGATTGACCCGATCTTCGAGCTTGGCAAGCAACTCCTTGATTTCAGCCAGCTCGGCCTTGACAGCACCCATTTCCGTGAGCGCATCGTTGCGAACTCGGCTCTCAAATTCCGCAAGGTTGTTGAGTGCTTCGATGGCCGCCAAACGCGCAAGGGCAATTTTTCCTTTTGTCTCCGTGACCTCGCCGCGCACGCGGTTTAATTCCCGGAGGGTCTCCAGGTAGAGGATGCGCGAGACGTGCCCACGTTCCACCAGCGTCTTCCTCATGTTGTACTCCTCCTCGATAATGTCAGCCTGCGACTGGAGGGCAGCAAGCTGATCGACGAGGATATGTCTTTCCCCATTGCGCTGGCTAATTTGGTTCCTCAATACGATGCGTTGGTTCCGCGAGGTCTCAAGGGCAAACTCGAAGATGTCCATCTGGTCGGTGACGAGCTCCGGATACTCGGCCTGGTAGCGCGTGAAGGCCGGCAATCGCCCCTCAGCGAATGCGCGAAGTCGCTCGGCCCGCAGGGAGAGCGCCGCCTCACGCGCACGCATCTGCTCAAGTTCGGAGTCGCTGGCTGTGGGATCGAGCCGTATCAGAGGCTGTCCCGCTTCGACGAGCTGACCGTTGGCCGCTAGAATCTCAGAAATGATGCCTCCCTCGAGGTGTTGAACCACGTGGACCGAGCCGGCCGGCACGACTTCGCCCGGGGCCGTTACCGTTTCGGGTATCTGCGTGATTCCCGACCAAACGAGCAGGCCAACGATGAGCGTGGCCACAAAGAGGAGTAATTGCG
Source organism: Phycisphaerales bacterium (assembly GCA_036475395.1). GTDB lineage: Bacteria > Planctomycetota > Phycisphaerae > Phycisphaerales > SM1A02 > JADFNO01. Next base: position 2,844 of record JAZFYE010000292.1, on the reverse strand, counting down.
ACAGCAACCGCGGAGGACCGGCCTCCTCCAAGACGATGGCGTTAGCCAATAGCCGGGTCTGCTCTCCGCGAATGTGTCGGATCGCCGGAAGGCACGCTACCAGTTCAGCGCTGTTGAGGGTGGCGATGGGGGTGGCGGTGTCGCCGTCGGCCTCGGTGGCGGTGGCGGCGAGCTGGAAGCTGCCGCTGTAGTCGGCCGGCGGCGTAATCGTGAGGCCGGCGAGGTCGGCGGGCGCCAGCGTCCAGCTGCCGTCGACGTTGAGGGTGCCGGCCGACAGCGTGGCGCCGGCGGGGACGCCGGTGATGGTGAGCGACAGCGTCTCGGAACCGTCGGTGTCGGTGAGCGCGGCGCTGACGTCGAGGGGAACCGCGCTGTCCTCGAGGCCGGCGGCGGCGGTGACGCCGAGGCTCGGCGTATCGGCGTCGCCGGTGATAGCCACCATCACTTCGGTCCAACTTCTCATAACAGCTCCCGTGGGATCTTAGGCATCACTTCGGCCGGCTCACCCGCCAGCTCAAGCTGCCCCTCCCTGAAAAACAGGACCTGATTCGCAATCTGTATGTGGCTCGGTCTGTGCGTGACCATGATCACGGTGGACTTGCCGCGGAAATGACGAATCGCCTCCATGAAGGCTTTGTCACCCTCTGCGTCAAGTCCAGTGGTGGGCACATCGAGCAGCATGATCGGCGAATGGCGTAGATAGGTTCGCGCCAAGACCAGTCGCTGTTGGAAACCCGCCGGCAGATGGTTAATGGAATGTTCGGTAATGCGAGTCTCGAACCCGTTCGGCAGTGCCGCAATATCGTCTAGCACCGCCGCCATCCTGCAAGCAATTTCGAGCTCTTCGTCGCTCGCGGTGGGCTTCGCCAACCGCAAATTCTGTGCGAGCGTACCGAAGAACTCATGGCAATTCTGAGGCAGATAGGCAACCGTTCGCCGAAGCTCGAGCGGGTCAAGTTGGCGTAGGTCAATCCCGTCGATTGCGACCGCCCCGATTTGCGGGGTATAGAGCCCGGCGACGAGCTTCAACACCGACGACTTGCCGGCGCCGTTGGATCCGGTCACCGCCACCACGTCACCAGGGGAGATTTCAAAGCTAACCCCTACGAGTGCGGGCTCGGAAGACTGTGGGTAACGGAGAGTGACGCGCGAAAACGTAACCCGCCCCTTGAACACTTTCCGTTCCACCGAATCGACTCGACGTCCCCCCTCGGTCTTGAATCTCATCAGCTGATTTAGCCGCTGAATTCCGGAGCGCACCTGTTCGACTTGAGTAAACGCGTTAAAGAGAAGCTGCAGCGGCGATAGAACCCGCCACACCAGCACCATCGTCGCGATTAGAGCACCGCTCGTCATCGTATCCTCCATGACCATCAGCGCACCGCCGGCAAGCGTTGCAATGCCCGCCGCAACCATGATGACGTGCGTCAAGGTTTGGAGCATCGAATGTAACAACCTGGAGTCGAATTCGCGCATCGTTGCGTCTGCCGAAATGGTGCGGAACCGCTGGCACCATTGCTTTTCGCCACCGATCTGCTTGATGGCGCGCATTTTCGACAAGGTTTCCAATAGAAAGGCGTGGCGAGCCGAGCGTGCCGCCCCGGCGGATTTCACACGGCGCTGCAACGGTGGAACCAACAACACACCGATGATCGCGAAAAGGCCGATCGTGCTTAGGGGAACCAAGACGAGTGGTCCCGCAAGCATGGCGATAACACCAAGCGTGATCACTACGAACGGCAGGTCGAGTATCACGGCCGCGAGAGGGCTGGTGAAAAAACCGCGCAGCGACTCGAACTCTCTCATCCGAGCGATCTGCCCGCCAATCGGAGCACTCTCGGTGAGTGCGGGCGCAAGGTGGAGAATCTGTCGAAAACTCGCGGTACCAAGTAGGTAATCCATTCGCGCGCCCACATAGGCAACCGAACGGGCGCGCAACGTCCGCAAGCAAAACTCGCACAGCAAAACTACGCTCACACCGAGGATAAGATAGCCAAGGGTGGACGCCGAGCGACTACCAATGACATGGTCATATACAGCCATAACGAACAAAGGCGTGACCAACGAGGTGATGTTGGTTACGAGCGCTACGCCCAACATCCGAATGAACAAGGCCCGAAACCGCCGAGCGATTCCGATGAACCAGTTGTTTTGCGACCGATCGGCGGATTGCTCGTCTTGTTCGAGACGCTCAATGACATAGGCTGTACCTGCGCCCAGTCTCTCGCGGATGGACCGCACTTCGCGCCGCGAGCCATCGAATGCGGTGAGCGCCCCGTCGCTCGCCTCTAGCGCAACGAGCACATCACCGTGGTCCGTGACATAAATGCATGGGAGCAACCGTTCGTCCAGGTGGTCAATCCTGCTCCGAATCTGCCGTGTCCGGTACCCAAGATTGGCCAGAGCATTACGTAGATCGGTGAGGTCGAGCGTCGCGGCGAAATGGGGTAGCGCTTCCGCGATCCGGCGCGGATCGCCACGCCAACGAAGCGCCTCGAGCAGCGGTATTAGACAGGCCGCAAATGGGGAGAGGTTGTCGAGTTCTTGTGGGCTCGATTGGCAGAGAGCAGCCTTCAGGTTTTCGGCCTGCTGGGCGGCTATAGCGAATGTGGAGGCAGCCGCGGTCATAGCGAGGATTTTTACTTGGAACTCGCGATCGGCCAGACGAAATCAATTTCGTCGCCGCCGGGATACTCACGGTCACCGCTTTGCCGTAAGTCGTCCGCATCGTAATTCTGCAACGGCAGAGATGACAGGGGCGCGCTCTCACGGTTCAGCAACACGCCGTTGGTCAGCACAAAGATATGATCAGCCAATGTCACCAGGGACGGTCGGTGAGTCACG
>JAZFYE010000291.1:0-16892 GCA_036475395.1 Phycisphaerales bacterium | reverse complement strand
CCGCCGCCGTTCTCGCCGGTGATGTAGGGGAACTTCCAGATGTTGCCTAGCCCCACCGCCGATCCCGCCGCGGCGAGGATGAATCCCAAGCGGCTGCTCCATTGTGCTCGTTGTCCGGCCATGCGTTGCCCCTTGTGCTGGCTCGAGGATGGGCCGGATGATACATGACCGCCTTCATGCCTCAAGGGACCGACGAGCCCGGCGCGGCCTGATGTTCAGACCCGGGCTACGATGATCTCTTGATGAGGCAGTTGAGGCTGGGCACCGGCCTGCAGCGAGCCGTCCTCGACGGCTTCGCCTTTCCCCTGGGGATTGTCCCCGGGGGTATTCAGCCGCCCACGCAAGGCTACACCATCGCGTACAACACGCCGCGGGACGACGAATCCGATACCTATACCTTCCACGTCGTCGTGTCCCACGAACGGATCGCCCCGATCCTGCACCGGGCCTTTGAGCTGCTGCCGGAGCAAGTGCTCGGCATCGTCGAGATCAGCTCCCGCGATGCATATCGCGCCGTGGACGTCTATGTCGGCCAGGAGCCGGTGGCGGTCCGCGCCTTCCTCCGGACCTGGCGGCGCTTCGTGACCGTCCTCATGGAGGACGCCGCGCTCGGGGCCGGCGCCAACAGCGAGGGTCCCTTCATCGAGGTGTTTCTCGACCAGTGGAAGGGGCTCTCGATCATCGCGCCGTTGTCGCTGCGCGATCAGGTCGAGGCGATGCTCAACCATTTTGACCTCGAGGAGGTGCCGCAGACCTGGGCGGATGACGACGAGCAAGCTGTATCCACCTCGCAGGTCCGCTCGGTGATCGAACGCGACGGTGACGACTCGCTGGACCTTGACGATCTGCTGCTTGAGCTTCGATACGACTGGCGGCTCGAACTGGACGTCGATCTGCATACCAACGTCGATGACGCCGGAAGGAATCTCGGCTTCACCCTCTGGCGGGCCGTCGTCGGGGTGGACGATACCGCAGGCGATCCGGGGCGAGGCGCGGATATCATCCTCTGGGCGACGGCTGATTCTCTGGATCGACTGGATGAATTGATCGACGAGGCGCTGAACAGCCGTCCCCAGTGGCGGCTAGCGGAGATCTTTGCCGTGGATCGTGTCGCCTTCGACGACCGTCCCGACGAGCTGTCGGGATTACCGCCCAGACGCCGTGAAGCCGAGGTCCACCTAGTGCAGATCGAGCCGTGGATCGTTCCACCGGATCAAACCACGCATGGCTGAACGTTCTTCGACATCACAGAACCGCCAGTGGTATGCCGATGGACTGCGGTTTACCTGCACCCAGTGCGGTAACTGTTGCACGGGCCCGGCGGGCTATGTCTGGTTCGCGGACGAGGATGCGGCGCGGATGGCCGACCGGCTCGGCGTGGATGAATCGACGTTCTACCGCAAGTACGCGCGCAAAGTGCGCGGCCGTTGGTCGCTCGTCGGATACAAGACCGAGCACGGATACGACTGCATCTTTCTGGATCGCAAGTCCGAGCCTGGCAAGGCGCTCTGCTCGATCTATGACGCCCGACCGGCGCAATGTCGCACCTGGCCATTCTGGCCGGAAAACCTCACGACCCCGCAGGCGTGGGAAGATGCCAGACGCCAAACCCCCTGCCCGGGGATGGATAGCGGTCAACGCGTGCCAGTTACACAGATCCGAATCATGCGCGACGCGACGCCGGGCTGAGCGTGAGCGTCGCCTGCTGGTGATCCCCCCGGTGACGCAAGGGGTCTTTAGGGGGTGCGAACGAACGAGATTTGCAACTGGCATGACCCGCCGAAACCCACAGGCTCGAGCCCCTGGGCTTCTACGCCCCCATGAGGCTTTGACTCATCGCTCGATATGCATACTGACGCGCCCAGAGGCCGGGGGTGATCCGAGCGGGGCGATGACGGCAACCAATGCGCGGCGCGTTGGCGAACGAGTGTCAGGCGGTGCCGGCCTGTGATTCTTCGCCTCGTTTATCCCTGGGCAACAAGATTTGCGGGTCGAGGATTCGATCGACGAACCAGCCGGTGTCCTCGGGCGGTTGGGGATGGTCGGCGTCGGCCTCCGCGGGCGCGTCGGCGCCACGAAGCTCGATGAGTGACCGAAGGATCGTGGCGAAAACCATCGCCGCCGCCTCGGGTGATTCCGCCAGTTTAGGATCGCGCTCCACCCGCGACGCCCAATCCAACAACGATGCCCGGACCGTCCCGGGCAGCCCCACCCACAGCGCCACCGCCGCGGTGCCGGCCAGCTTCACGCCGCGCTGACGCTCCTCGGTATGCGCAAGCTCGCGGAACTGTTTCACCAGCGCCGCCGGCACCTGAAGCGCCAGCCGATCCCAATCATCGTTGCGGACAGAAGCAATAGCCATGACTTGGCGGTTACATCCACACGACCGCCCTGCGCCGCCTCTGGGCGCCCTGCCAACGGTGGCGAAGAACGCGACGCGCGACGTGATCAGGGCCGGGTCACATTATTGCTTGCCATTTGCGGGAGGCGACGTACACTACCTATGATCTAAATGTGTTCATAACAAGATCAATACGTGATCGCTAGGGCCACCGTGACTCGCCCGGATGACAACTTCTTCTCCTTTGGGCAGCCGGGACGGCGGCGCTGGCTCCGGGGGACGCCGTCGTCGGCGAGCACGGTGGTCTCGCTGGAGGCGAAACGACGGCAAAACACCTCCGTGGGCGACCCAGCAGCCCACCGCAGGCTTGGTGGACAAGGGTTTCCCCTAATGCGATCAGATGGCCAGACGATACGGCGGCTCTGCCGTGAACTGGTCGCGGTCCTCGGAGAGATCCCAGCCGAGGCCACGAAACCGATCCGCCACCGGCCGGGCCGGGCGCGGCGGGCACAAGGCGGGTCAGGTGCGGCGAGCTCGCCGAGGCTCGCCTGGCGATCCTCCTGTGCAGCGTTGCGGCCCGGAGGCCGCGCCTCGGCCACCCACGGCACTGGACCCGCGACGCGATCTTGGGCGCGCTGCGCTCGTCACAGCCCACACGCAATACGATCTGGTAGCGGCCAGCAAACCAGCTACAGCGCCTGGTTAGGCGACACTATTCGCGCGTAGAACGAGATCGGATCGCTACGTCATGCCAGCCCGTAATCGGACTCGATAGGAATGACTCGATATCCTGACGATACTTGAAGTGGGAACGAAATAGGCGGAATTCCTCTGCGGCGTTGTACTCCGACCACCCGCTTGCCCCGAACCCGCTAAACATTCGGGTTGCAACCAACTCCGGGCCAGCCGCAGTCCACGCTACGGGTAGAGCGACCTCAGAGACCCGGGGTGCACTTGGCACCGATTGATACATGAACCAGCCTGCTGGGCCCCACGCTTTGGAGCCCAAGTTGGAAGGAGCTGCATTCCCGGGGATATCAAACATCACGCGAAGAAGCAAGAGCGGTTTCGTGCGAGGGTCAGGACTGGCGGATGTGTGGGGTGGCGGGAGAGAGGGAAGCTGCGCTGCGTACCGTTGCATGACCTGCCCTGCATCAGGCGGATCAAGTAGTTGGAGAATTGCAGCCGCATGCAGAATCGATTGCCATTCATCAGTGGTATCTGGTCCCCGGTCCGTCCAGCCGGGAAGCGCCGTAATCAAGGAGACCAGACGATCAAGATCGTCGGGCGTAAGGTCCGAGGCAACTGATCGGGCCGATGTGAGCGTGGGACGTGCAGAGCGTTGAGTCACGAGCCGATCAGTGCCAAGGTTGTATCTCAAGAGCCAACCGGCAAACACGCCGATTGCGAGACAGACGACTGAGCGGACGAGTCGGTCTGTGTACCGCTTCATGTGTTCGGTAGTCGTGTGTCGCCTAACAGTTGATTTTGCTGTTCAGTATAGGGGGGCCAATGCCATGCTGAACGGAAAAAGCAAAGCCCGTGCCGGTGATTCCGGCAGGTCGGGGACCGTCCCCAGCACCTCCGGACCGTTGGCGATTGTTCGTCTTGCGCTTGGGCAGGTCAATTGTCTTGCGTATGCACCCTCGGTCAAATCTTGCGTTTATCCAACCCATTGATAAGGCCGCTGATCATCTTCGCGATGGTCTCCAGATCCTGGCGCAGAGCAGTATGCTGTTCGTCATGGATCAGCACTCTGCGTTTGCCCAGTTCCAACAGTGGAACACATTCCTGTGCAGAACCACGAGCAATAACAAAGAAATGTTTGCGATCTAGCGTGGTGAATCGGCCGTTGCCTTCTGCTATGTTCGTAGCGATTGAAAGAGCAGTGCGGTTGAGTTGATCGGATAGGAAGCCGTATCCGCGACGACTTGTTCGGTCAGCGAGGCTGCTCGGTCGGCGAAGTCGATGGCCTTCTGATAGACGTCGAGCTTCTCGAACATGAACATCACGATGAGATTCGGCAAGCAGAAGAAGATGAGCGGTGGAGCAGGTGAGCAGGTGAGCAGGAGAGGGCAGTGGAGCATGTTCGGCATCCTCCTTCAACTGCTCACCTGTTCTTATGCTCCACTGCTCTGTTGCGGCTTCGCCGGCAATCGGGCTGGGCGGATTCGAACCGCCGACCTTCTGACCCCCAGTCAGACGCGCTAACCAAGCTGCGCTACAGCCCGTGATAAAAACATTCAGCCCTCAGCCCTCCGCTCTCAGCTGATCAAACATCCGGAGGGACGCTCACGGCAAGAACGGACGGCTGACCGCTGACGGCTGACCGCGGCCAAAGCGGACAGGGTGGGATTCGAACCCACGGTACGCGTAACACGTACACGGCATTTCCAGTGCCGCTCCTTCAGCCGCTCGGACACCTGTCCCCAACAATGCTCTAGTGTATCGGCATGGGACGGCCGAACAAGCCACCGCGACCCGTCGTCACCGGCATCCTGGTGGTCGACAAGCTGCTGGGGATAAGCTCGATGGCGGCGGTCAACGTGGTTCGCGCCAAAGCCGGCGGAACGAGAACCGGCCACGCCGGGACGCTCGATCCGCTTGCCACCGGCGTCCTCGTCCTGGCGTTGGGTAAGGCGACCAAAAAGATCGGTCACTTTATGGCCACCGATAAGCGCTACGCCACCGTCGTCGATCTGACCGCCTTCACCACGACGGACGACCTGGAGGGTGCGCGGATCGAGGTGGATACCGTCCAGCCACCGGCCGAATCGGACGTGCAAGCGGTGCTGGAGAAGTTCACCGGCCGAATCATGCAACGGCCCCCACAACGCAGCGCAATCAAGATTTCTGGGCACCGGGCGTACGCGCGTTCTCGACGAGGCGAGACGGTCGAGATACCCGCCCGGCCCGTTGATGTGTATCGCCTTGAGATCCGCCGTTACGACTGGCCTGAACTGGAACTGTACGTGCACTGCGGCAAGGGGACGTACATTCGAAGCCTGGCTCGGGAACTCGGGGAGGCGTTGGGAACGGGCGGTCATTGTCAGAGCCTGCGTCGCCTTGCCGTGGGACCATTCGGTGAAGATGGGGCGCTTTTGCTTGCGCAAGTGCCCGATCCGTTGACCGAGCAGGATCTCATTCCCATCGACGCCGCGCTTCGGTCGATCGAAGACTACACGCGGCGCTTTGGTCAGGCAGACTCGGGCTGAGTTTGATCGTCGGCCTGTTGAGCCGCGAGGGCGCGTGCGGTACGTCGTTGGCGATCCCTTCGATGGAGGTGGAGCATGAGCATGCCCATGCCGGCCAGAAGCATGACGTCGGCCAGATTGAACACCCAGGGAAAGATTTCATTGGATTCTCCCCGCCAGCGCCAACCGAACGGCATCGCCCACCCGGGGAACAGGTGCAGGAAGTCGCGCACGACGCCGAATTGCACCCGGTCGTAGAGGTTGCCGATTCCCCCAGCCAGGATCAGCCCCAGGGCGAGATGGGCCAGGCGGGATCGGTTCGTCGTCCATCGTGCAAAGACCACGACCGCCGCCATCAGGGCGCCAACCGTGAACACAATGAAGAAGATTCGCTGATCGACGCCGATACCGAAGACGGCGCCGCGGTTCTCAACGAGGTGCAACTCCAGCACGCGCGGAATGACGGTGAAGGATTCGTGCTGGGGAATTCGCCAATGCGGGTCGTGCAGGAGCTGTTTGCGGTCCAGAATCACCGGCTCATTCGCGAGATTCTCAAAGCTCCATCGTTTGAGGCCAAGATCCACAGCCAGACCGACCGTAAGCATCGTTAGCAGAACCAGCCATGCTCGAGCCGAGCGATAGGCAGCGACGGCCGCCGTCGGCGCGCTCGTGCTTGCGGGCTCAGATCGGTCGGACATCAGGAGCCCCAGCCGGCCTCGATCTCGCGCGCGGCTTCTATGGTGTACTTCGCCCAGGGCTTGGCGGCGAGGCGGGCCTTGGGAATCACCTTGCCGGTCATCTGGCAAACGCCATACGTGCGGTCGTCGATCCGCCGCAATGCCTCATCGATCTCGCGGAGACGCGCACGTTCAGTCTCGGCCAGCCCGAGCATGAAATCCTGGTCATAGGTATCGGAGCCGATATCCGCCATGTGGATCGGCACGTTGGAAAGGTTCCCGCCGTCGGACCGCAGCGCCTTCGCCTCCATCGCGCTGAGATCACCGACCAGCTCGGCTCGCTTGATCAGCAGCAAGTTTCGGTACACATTGAGCGTCTTGGGCGACAACCTCGATTTGATCGGCTTGCTCGGCTTTGGTTCAGGCTCCATTGGAACGCTGCTCGCCGCTTCGGTGCGCGGCTTCTTCGGTGGCGCGGGCGCTTTTCTTGTGGTGATCATGCGTACCCGCCGTCCGTTGATGAACACATATCCCTGCGCGTCAGCCGACGCGGCGGTGGCGGCTTCGGCGACGGAGCTGGACCCCAGCCGGGCTTTCCGGCCGCGTGCGGAACGGCGCTTGGGGGAGGATGAAGCTTTCGACGCGGACGACTTTTTGGACTGGGCCGATGGGGATGGTCTGCTCGCGGCCTTGGTGGCCGCGCTCTTGGTTGAGCGCGCGGTTGATTCCATCGTCGCCGGCTTCTTCTTGACCGTTGTCTCGGCCGCAGCGGTCTTCTTAGAGAATTGGGCCACGGACGCGCCCGCGGCGGGCCGCTTCTTGGCGATCTTCTTTGTCGTGGTTCGCTTCTGGGCGGCGCGCTGACTTGTGGCGCGGCGAGCGGTGGGGCGGGATTTCTTCTTGGTTACCTTCTTTTTGGCCACGCCAAGGGCACCTCACGCCGCCGCGACACGCAAAACCTTCCCATCAAAAGCTGTGCGGTCTGGGGTGATCGAGAACTCGGCTATCGTAGGAACAGCCATTGCCTTGGTCAATGCGATGGCGGAGTGCCCGCCAGCGCCACCTCGCCGATCTTGCGAAGCTTCTCATAGCGCCGCTGCACCAACGTCTCGGGCTTGAACCGTTTCAGTTCACGTATTCGATCAACGATCCACATTTGCAACTGCTTGGCCGCGGCTTGCGGATCGCGGTGCGCTCCGGTCCGCGGCTCGGGGATGACATCATCAATCAAGCCGTTGGAAAGATTGTCCAGGGCCGTCAGCGCCAGCGCCGACGCGGCGGCGGTGTTCGTTTGCTCGTTGGATTCCTTCCAGAGGATTGCGGCACAGCCTTCGGGACTGATGACTGAGTACCAGGCGAACCTCAGCATCGCCACCCGATCCCCTACGCCGATGCCCAGCGCTCCTCCGGACCCGCCCTCGCCGATCACGACACAGACGATCGGCGTTCGGAGTCGGCTCATCTCCCGGAGATTGACGGCAATGGCCTCGGCTTGGCCGCGCTCTTCGGCTTTCAAGCCGGGGTAGGCCCCGGGGGTGTCGATGAGCGTCAAGATCGGCAAGCCGAATTTCTCTGCCAGCTTCATCTTTTGAAGCGCCTTGCGGTATCCCTCCGGATGCGCGCAGCCGAAGTGGCAGGCGATTTTTTCCTGCGTCGTTCGGCCTTTTTGGTGCCCGATGATCATGACCTTGTGCGGGCCGATCCGGCCAAAACCCGCGATGATCGCCGGGTCGTCGCCGAAGCATCGATCGCCATGCAGCTCGCAGAAATCGTGGCACATCATCTGGATGTAGTCCGATGTTTGCGGGCGCTGTGGATGTCTGGCCACCAGCACGACGTCCCAGGGCGTCAGATCCTGGTACAGCTTCTCAAGCAGGCGCTCGCGATTGGCCTCGAGGCCGGCCAACTCCTGGGCGTACGCAGCGGAGCTGGCCCGATCTTTCAGCACCTGAATCTGCTTGTCTAACTCAATGACCGGCTGCTCGAACGCAAGCGTGTACGTGCTGCCGTATCGACTTGCCTTGGCCATCGATTCGCAACTCCAGTTCCAAGCGGCCCCGCCCCAACCGGCCGTCAGTGTAGGCGCCGAGGCGCCGGCGGGACAGTCGATCAGATCCTCCGCCGACGTCTTGGCACTCGATTCAGTTTGCTAAGACGCTCGCTCGGACTGATCGTGGTATCTTCTCTTCTTGCGATGACTCATCGGCTCGGCATCATTGGCGGAGGGAACATGGGTCAGGCTATCGTTCGTGGATCAATCGCGGCCGGTATCATGAAGTCCGGCGACGTGCTGGTGGCCGAGATCGATCCGATGCGTCGCCAGGAACTGGCATGCCTCGGCTGCACGACCACAGAAGATCCGGCCTTGGCTGTCGGTTGCGAACAGATCATGCTTGCGGTGAAGCCGCAGGTCTTCTCCAACATCGCAGAGGTGATTGGACCGTTACCTGAGCCGAAGGTCGTGATTTCGATCATGGCCGGGTTGAGCAGCCGAGTCATTCGCGCGGCGCTTGGTGAGCATGCCAGAATCGTACGCGTAATGCCCAATACCCCATGTCGCATTGGCGCCGGTATGACGGCGATCGCGTTGGGACAGGGCGCCAAAGCAGGTGATGAAGCGTTGGCCGTTGCGATCTTTGACTCGCTTGGAAAAACGACGATCGTGGACGAGTCATTGATGCACACAGTCACGGCCGTGAGCGGATCGGGTCCTGCGTATGTGTTTCTCCTGGCCGAGGCGATGCAACAGGCCGCCGTCGATCTTGGGATGGATCAGGCGACCGCGCGATTGCTTGTGAATCAGACCATCTGCGGTGCCGGAAGGCTACTCGTTGAGGCGGATGAGGACGCGGCTGAATTAGGCCGAGTCGTAACGAGTCCAGGCGGGACAACACAAGCGGCGATGGAAAGGATGCTCCGGCGCGATCTGCCGGCGATCGTTCGCGACGCGATCAAAGCGGCGCGCGATCGCGGACTCGAGTTGGATCAATAGTCGCGGCGCACGAAGATCCAGCAGGCCAACGACAAAACCAGCGCTTCAAAAACCAGAGATGAGCCGATCAGATACACTTCTGACTTGGCATCGTATTCTTGCTGGATTCGACGCTGGACCTCTCGATCGTCGCTTGTGTTTGTGACGCGGAAGTCCCCTGAATCGTCGCTAGCTACCTTGCCTTGGAACAGGTCAAAAAGATTCACATCAGTATCACGACGCAACCAGCGATCCAGGAGTGCGATCGTCTCAGCTGTCTTGGGCATGACGGTTCGTACAGTGCGGATCGGCTTATACCAATTATCGATCTTCCCGATCAATTCCAGAGTAGTGTCTCGCTCATTGCGGCTTGATTCAAGCTCACTCTTTAAACGCTGCCGTGCCGGTGCGTTCTGTTCGGTCTTATCAACTTCAAGTGCCGCGTACGATTCTTCCAGTTGTGCGATCGACTCGTCTGCACGTTCGACCTCTAACGTAAATTGCGTCCGAAAAACGGCCAGGATCGCCTCCGATTGATTGGTGCTCCATAGTGAGACCCAAAGCAGCATCGTTATTAGTAAGGCGGCTAGCGCCGATCTCGTCCAGACGCCGAACAGTACGTTGACCGAAAAGAGATAGCTGAAAAAGAGCGTCACGACCGGAATGGCTGCGAAGATCTTCCATTCCCAGTCATCAAGGCGAATCCCCATACACAAGAAGACGCCCACACAAAAGAGAGTCACCTGCAGTAACACAAACAGCAGGCTCGTCGCGAACTTCATAAAGAACACGGTAACTCGGCGGATAGGCTTGGAGAGCACCAAGTCAATCGCGCCGCCGCTGACGAAATCAGGAAAGATTGTTGTTGTTGAGACGAGTGCGAGGATGGTCGCGATCCAGGCGAGCCAGATCCCGACCATGAACGTCGAGAATATCGATCGATACAGCAGCGACGACATGAAGCTGCCTTTCGTGAGCAGCTCGTTCTCGCTGTGCCATAGGCCGAAGAACATCGACATGCCGGTCTCGTCAAAGCCGATCGATCCGTACACCAGCACGACCATCCCAGACATCATCAAGATCACCCAAAACAGCTTCTTGCTGTTGAGTTCTCGGTAGGCATCAAGGAGCATGGCCCTGAATAATCTCATGCCCCGGCTCCCTTCGAACTGTTCGCGTTCGATGCTGCGCCGGGTGCCAGCGTCTTGCCTGTTTTCGGATCCGTCACCGCCCGCATGAACAGGTCTTCCAGACTCTCACGTACCGGCTTGACGGACAAGATCGTTCGGCCGTCGCTCCGGAGCCGATCGATCAACGCTTGCACTTGTGCCGGGTCGGACCCGCGCCGGACAAGCAATGTCTGGCCGTCTGAGCCCGATTCAGCGCGCAGGTCATCAAACTCCCCGGTCCATTGTGGTGCAGAGCCCTCGATCATGATTTCATACCGTTGACTTTCAGCCGTCAGATTTTCGATTGTCCCTTGCGTGACCACCTTCCCCTGGACCAGAATCGCGACACGATCGCAGACCATCTCCAGTTCGCTCAGGAGATGGCTGTTCAGGAAGATTGTCTTCTTACGTTCTTTGAGTTGTAGCAGCACGTCGCGAATTTCACGCCGACCAACCGGATCGACACCGTCGGTCGGTTCGTCGAGCACAATCAAGTCCGGCTCGTTCATCAACGCCTGGGCTAATCCAACGCGTTGCATCATGCCTTTGGAGTAGGTCGCGATTCGCTTGTTAGCCCACTCCTTCATGCCGACCAGATCCAGCAGAGACAACGAACGCTTGCGGCGGGTCGAGCGATCGACCTTGGCCAAGGCAGCGTAGAACTCCAATGCCTGCCGACCGGTCAGGTACTGCGGGAAACGATGATGCTCCGGCAGGTAGCCGACTCGCGCCAGGGTGGGTTTGTGGCCGATGGGGCGTCCCAGCACCGTGCCCCGAGCCTTGGTGGGGCGCACCACCGTCATCATGATCTTGACCAGCGTGGTCTTGCCAGCTCCATTGGGACCGAGCAGCCCGAAGATCTCGCCGTGATGAACCTTCATCTCGATCCCGCGCAGGGCGTGGACCTTGCCCCGGTAGATCTTCTGCACATCGTGAAGATCGATCGCGTATTGGCCGTTTGATCCGTCCAAGAATCCGACTCCTGCCCCAGGCGCCTGCTATTCCACACGATCTTATCAGGTAAAGCGCGGTCGCCATTTCACCGACGGCCACTCGATCAGCTCGCCCCGGGCTCAGGCGCCGCCTTCGATCGACTTGGCCGAGTATGCTCTTCGGCGATGTCTCGCACGTTCCAAGATTTTCTCAATGAGCTGGATCAGGCGGGCGAGCTGCATGGCATTACGGCGACGGTCTCGCCGATCCTCGAGATCAGCGAGCTTGCCGATCGCCAGAGCAAGTTGCCGTGCCCGACGCCGAGCCTTGGCGCGGCATCGTTCGACCCGGACCATTGCGAGCAGGGGGGTAAGGCGCTGTTATTTGAAAAGGTCGACGGCTGCGACTTTCCCCTGGCGATCAATGTGTTCGGCTCCTATCGCCGCATGGAGATGGCGCTGGGTTGCACGGGACCGGACGGATTCGAGTCGATCGCACAGCGCATCGGGGCCCTAACCAAACCGCAACCGCCTCGATCGCTAAGGGACTTGCTGAGCAAGGCAAAGATGTTTCTGCCGCTGTTGCGCACGCCGCCGAGGCGAGTTCGTCGCGGCGTGTGCCAGGAGGTTGTGCGCCGAGCCGACCGCGGCGAAGTTGATCTACGGCGTCTGCCGATGATCAAGTGCTGGCCGCTGGATGGTGATCCTGCGGCCGTCGGTTTGGCGATCAGCGCCGAGCAAGCGGGAACGGCCGGAGGCGAAGGGCGGTACGTCACCATCGCGGGCATGCACACAATCCATGCGGATGATGAGGGCGTCGCCAAGCCGGCCAGCCACAACATCGGTATGTATCGTGCGCCGCTGCTGGATGCGACGCACCTCGGTATGCACTGGCACGTTCACCACGATGGGGCCGCGCATTGGCGGTCGTGGAAGCGAAAGGGCAAGCCCATGCCGATCGCCATCTGCTTCGGCGGCGAGTCCGTGCTGCCGTATGCAGCGACAGCGCCGTTACCACCTGGTATGAGCGAATTGTTGATGGCGGGGTTCCTCAACGGCCGTGGCATCCCGCTGGTGCGCGCCAAGACCGTACCGCTATGGGTGCCGGCCAACAGCGAGCTCGTAATCGAAGGGTATGTGAGCACCGCGTGCGGCGACATCGGGTACGACCCGCGACACCGCGAACCGCTTGGGCCCGGCGCGATCTTCGAAGGGCCGTTCGGCGATCACACCGGTTACTACTCCATGCCGGACCGGTATCCGATTATGGACGTCACTGCCGTCACCCATCGCCGCAATGCCGTCTTTCCCGCCACCGTCGTCGGGCCGCCGCCCCAAGAAGACTACTACCTCGCCAAAGCGACGGAGCGCATCTTCCTGCCCCTGCTGAGAATGATCATTCCCGATATCGCGGATTACCATCTGCCGCGGTTCGGCTGCTTCCACAATTGCGCGTTCATCAAGATCACCAAGGCGTATCCGCTGCAGGCTCGGCGTGTCATGCACGCGGTGTGGGGGGCCGGTCAAATGTCCTGGACGAAATTCGTCATTGTCGTTGACGATGACGTGAACGTGCATGATGAATCGGCGGTGCTTGGCGCGATCTTTGACCACTGCGACTTCAAGCGCGACATCGAATTGGTCAACGGTCCGTTGGACATTCTGGATCATGCCGCGCCGCGGCTGGGAGCTGGACACAAGCTCGGGATCGATGCCACACGCGCGTGGCCCGGAGAAGAAGTGCGCGGCGTGCCCGTGGGGGGAGGATCGCGCAGGCGTGATTTGTCACAGTTCGCTGTGGATTTGAACAAAGTCATCGGACGGGCCGATATCATCGACGCCGCTGCGCCGCCGTTCGGTCGCGGGCGATGCGTCTTTGTTGCTCTGAGCAAGACGCTGCCGGGACAGGGAATCTCGGCGATCGACACGGTGTGGCAAGCATGTGACGCTGATTTTGTTATCGCGGTCAATGACTCGATCAACGTTCGAGACTGGGAGCAAGTGCTCTTTCACTTCTGCGCGAACACCGACCCCGGCCGAGATATGGTCACGCGCGATCATCGCATTGGGTTCGACGCGACGAAGAAGCTGCCCGGTGATGAGCGCAATGACCAACGAGTGCGGGACTATCCGCCATACATAGAGATGTGTGACGAGATCAAACAGCGCGTTGACGGGCGGTGGGCCGACTACGGTCTATCTTGAATCGATTGCAGAGGTCGGACACGGCGTCCCTGTGTGTTTCATCATCCGCTCAGTACGATGATCCTTCGTGCCGATGTCGTGGACCAACCTTTTCCGCACTGTTTTCGTGCTCCTGATGGCCGGGCACGTCTTCGTCATGTACTCGCTTGCACGAACACAACAGCCCGGCTTTGGGTTCGATCTGAACACAGCTATCCTCTCGACATTGTTCGCGCTTTTGATGCTGTTTCCGTTGGCGCCGGCTGTTGCCTTATCTGATCTGCCCGAGGTCTATAGCCGTACGGTGCGGCGACGCCGTTTTAAGAACGGTCTGTGCTCGGCTTGTTGCTATCCGGTCGCTCCCTCCGGCGGCAATGTCTGTCAGGAGTGTGGCAGACCCATGACCGAGCCCGAGCCGTACCGATTTACCTGGGCGATGGCCAGGCGATTTGCCGCTTTCGCACTGATCGCCTGGATTGCCGGGTCTTTAGCAAGTGAGGGGTGGTTGCTCGCGGACGAAGCCGCGTTCCGAAAGGAGGCTGAAGCGGAGGCCCTCAAAGGACACGGCGGTTTGGTGCGCGATCGCCGTTGGCCTGGGAATGGTTACCTGGTTTGGGATGTTGGTAAGGGATACTACCCTGGACAGGGTGGTTCGTTCAGTATCCTTTTCACCCCAACTCCGGCACCGACCGATGCGGATTCCAAGTAGGAGATTGACGGAGTTGATCGTCACTCTCATTCCAAGGCGAAGATTCGTCACGCGAGGTCTGGCCATTGTGGTGTTCGCAATGACAACCGTCGTGTCGCGCCATGCTTCAGCTGACAAATTGGCTGATCAAATCCGGGGCCAGATCACAGCCACACTGGATGCACTTGAACAATCCGGAAACTTCGAGCAAGCGCAATCAGCACTGCAACAGCAGTTCGATCACGTCATCGCTGCCGCCGATCGCAAGGACAAGCAGCTGTATCGTGATGCTGCGTTTGCGCTGCGATTGGTTCGCCAATTGAAGCAGACGGCCGAAGCGGTTCGCGTGGAGCTGTTGAAGTATCTGCAAGACAACGAGGCCCTGGCTTGGACCCTGGCGTTTCTCATCAAGCCCGATCGCGACGATCCGGCCAAGGTGTATGCCTTGTTGAACGAGCTGCGCAAATACCGCGCGGATAGGCTTGACGACTACGCGAATCTCGTCGCGGCGATCTGTGTCGTGCACGAGGATCCGTTTCGGCGTCGCGTGAACGAGAACGTGGGGCAGTCACCCAGCCCCCTGGCGATCTTCGATTACTTCGTCGCCAACGAGAAGCGCATGCTCTTTGGCATTCGCGACGTCCCGGCCGAGCTGTTGATCTATGTCGTCGATACTACCGCCAGTGTTGCGGAGATGACGTGGGCGTTGAGTCGATATGCCGGTGATCCGGCGGTGGGGGCTCGATTCTTTGATATTGAGTACGACCTGGATCACTTTCGACGGGGTCAGCCGAAGAAGGTGTCCCTCGCCGGGTGGAACCTGCCGAACATTCTTCGGTACGGCGGGGTGTGCGTGGATCAGGCGTACTATGCGATGTCGGTGGGCAAGTCGATTGGCGTGCCGACCGCCTACGCCTCGGGTCGCGCCAGCACGGTCAGCCACGCGTGGGTCGGGTTCCTCCAGGCTCGCGGCCCAAACGCCTGGTGGAACTTCGACATGGGGCGCTACGCTGAGTATCAAGGCGTGCGCGGCAACGTTGTCGATCCACAGATTCGTCGCCTCATCCCCGACAGTTTCATCTCGCTCCTGGCGGAGTTGGCTCGAACCTCGCGCGCCGATCGACAGGCGGCGGCCGCCTACACCGACGCCGCCATGCGCCTCTTGAGCGCTTCGCAGGCGAGTGCCGAACCAACCGGCGGTTTTCTTGAGGATGCGCCCAAACCGGCGCGAGCAGTCGATGGCCTGGACGTCGAGACGATCCTCGAATTGATCGAAACTGGGCTGCGCATCTCGCCGGGTCATGCCCCG
This sequence comes from Phycisphaerales bacterium, assembly GCA_036475395.1. Taxonomy (GTDB): domain Bacteria; phylum Planctomycetota; class Phycisphaerae; order Phycisphaerales; family SM1A02; genus JADFNO01. Next base: position 1,427 of record JAZFYE010000291.1, on the reverse strand, counting down.
GCCTGGATGGTTGTCCGCGACCTCGCCGAGAACGGGCATCTGACGCTCACGCAAAAGAAAAACTGGTCGACCGTGCTTCATCGACTGTGCGGGTCGCGCTATCCGGACTTCTATCTGACGATTCTTCGGCCGATGATCGAGAGCATCGACGATACGACAGAGCAAAACGCGTTTTGGAATAAGGCGTTCGCGCTGTTCGCGGATCGTCACGATCTTGCTGCGGAAGTGCGCCTGACCCAGGGACGGATGTGGCAAAACGCTGGCGAGCCGACCAAAGCGGGCGCGTGCTACGAGGATGTCATCTTCCGTTACGCCAATGCCGGGCCGTTCGTAGTGACGGCGCTGCGGCGAGCCGAGAAGATTCTGCGCAATGCCGCCCAGGGGCGCAAGATCCTGATGCTGTACGACCGGGCGTTCAATCGCATCAACAAACCCAAGGACATGGCCGGGCCGTTCTTCCGCCAAAGCAACTTCTATCGCGTTGGCAAAATGTACGCGCGGCGCTTGCAAGAAGCGGGGCTCCATCAGCAGGCGGCCGCTATACAACGAAAGATCGGCGGTTAGGGATTTGCGCCTTCAGAACGATCGGGTGCCATGCTTCATCCGCGAAGCGGTGAAGCATGCTTTGCCCTGTCGGGACAAAACATGGCACCCACCCACAGTCCAAGCTCGTAGGGTCCGCTGGGCGGACCATTGTCTTGTCGTAGGCCAGGCCTTCGGCCTGTCGTTTGTTGCACCTCACCGCGGGGCGCGGACAACGCGAGGCGACACGTACTCCTGCACGTACTGCGGCTTGAGGAAAAAGTAATACAACCGTCCTTCGGCGTACTGGCCGCCGGCCAGAATCTCGGCGCTGGCGCCGACGCCCATGAACATGTCCGCTCGGCCGGGGGCTTGGATCGCGCCGCCCGTATCTTGGTCGAGCATGAACTCCAGAAAGTCGCGCTGCCCTTCACTGAACGTCACCGCTTTGGTATCGACCAGCACGAGACCGCCCCGCGGATAGACCTTTTTGTCGGTGGCCAACGTGCGGTGGGCCGTCACCAGCACGCCCAGTGATCCCGCCGGCCACGTGTCACCATCGTATTCGGTGAAGAACACGTAGTTCTCGTTGCGGTAGATCAGCTCGGTGACCAGCTTCGGATTCTGTTCATACACACGCCGAACCGCGGGCAGACTCAGCTCCTCGGTGCGCAGCAAACCCTCGTCGAGCATCGACTGCCCCAGGCCCGTGTAGGGGCGATCGGTCTTGCCCGCATACCCGATGTACATCAGCGAGGCGTCGGTAAGTCGAAGTTTCGCCGAGCCATTGATGTGGACGATATACGTCGAGAGTGGGTCTTGGAGCCACACAAGCTCCTTGCCCGCGAACATCCGCGACTGGTCGATCTGGCGTCTGGTGTAGTATGAACCGATCGAATCGTCCA
>JAZFYE010000290.1:0-3510 GCA_036475395.1 Phycisphaerales bacterium | reverse complement strand
TTCCTACGAACCATTCGGCCTTGAGCGCGACGGCCAAGACAAAAGCCAGGATCACGGTGATGGGGACGGTGGCAACCCCGAAGATGAGCGTGTTGCGCAACGAATGAATGAGCTGGGGATCGTGCAGTATCGCAGCGCGGTAATTCTCAATTCCGATGAACTGCGGCAGGCCGCTGCCAGTCCATTCGAAAAAGCTCAGCGCGACGCCGGCGACCGTCGGCAGCGCCGTGAAGACCGCAATCACGGCCAGCGGAAAGGCAGCGAACGCCCAACCGCTGGTTGACGATCGCACACTCACGGATACCTCACAGGCAATACGATTTTCTCGCCGGGCTCTTCAGTCACCTCTCCAAGATACCACTTGGCCGAGGGCGGCGGCGATATCATCGAGCCATCGTCATGGTCAGCACGCCCGGCCAGTGGCTGCTCGATCGCATGCTGAAGTTTGCAAGGAGCGCTGCGGCAACGGCCTCATCCAAGCTCGATCCGGAACTCGTCCGGAGTTGGGCCATCGATTGACGCACATCTAGCTAGGACTGCCGGAGTCCGCTTGATACCAGTAGGCGACCGAGGCGATGTCGTCGGCCAGTGGTAGGTAGGCGCCATCGTCCTGCCAGCCGAGGGCCTGGATCGTCACGCGCAGGTCGGTGCTGAAGCGGATCGGATCGGGAATGTGCCAGCGATACAGCGCGTGCTGCAGCGTCTCCCGTCCGTCATTTGTGCGGAGCTTGCTCGCCGCCTGAGCGTGTCCGAGAAACGGGCCGGTGTAGGGGACCGGGGTCGGATCATCGGGATCAGCCCCGGTAAAACCCCTCGCCCCGCCGAAATAGTCTTCCGTTCCTGTTCCGCAAATCGTCGGCGCATCCGGGGGGTCGCCGTCGAGGAAGAACTTCACTTCGCCTTCGCCCCACCATCCCGGATCGTGCTGCGTCCAAACGAGATACGTGCCGACGTAATGTCCTCGTCCGCTCACGCCATCGAGAATCACATGCTGCGGATCCGCCCGGTCCGTCTGGGCGCGGCGATATGACGCGTGAAGGTAGCCGACATCGTCGGGTACATTCCCGATCGCATACGTGATCTGAAAGAAGAACTCGGGAATGGTCCGCGGCCAGTCATTGGCGATCTCGATGCGCATGCGCTTGCGAAACGGCATCGGCCAGTAGCAATTCATACCGCCGCGCGGATTTACCGCAACAGGGATCGAGCTGATCTGCGCCAAACCATCCAACCCGTTGGCGAAGAAGCTTCCCAGCGGCGCAAGAATTGACGGGTGATCCTGATCGTCATAGAACGCGCGGATGGTTATTGATTGAGCGAAGCGAACATCGACGGTGCACCAGATGTGCTGGATCGTGCCGGGTCCGGCGATATCCGCCAGGGTGACCGACTGGCCAGGCTGAATGTTCTTCAAGCAGGGGCGAACCTTCCAGCCCTTGCCGAGCTTTCGCGCCGCGTCGGTGCAGTGATCGTCATCGCCGGGCGAGGCCTGTGCGCCGCCGGACTTGTCGCCGGTGGGGTTCTCGGCTGAGATCGATCGCGTCTGAGAATCTCTGAGCTGGGCGAGGCTCGCCAGCGGATTGAGAAGGTTCTTCATCGTTGCTCCGGGCAATGGGAAGCGTAATGGTCCGCCCGTAGACTGCCCGCTGCAAGTGATCGACAGCCGATCGGCCGGGGGAGGCGAAAACTCACAGCCTCGTCGCTATCCTGGGCGACGGCTGGGGCAGCATACGGCGCAGATACATGGCTGAAGTCCGCCTGGAATCAATCTCGAAGGTTTATCCCGGCAAGGTCATTGCTGTGCATGATCTGTCGCTTCACATCCGCGACGGGGAGCTGCTGGTTCTCGTCGGCCCGTCCGGCTGCGGAAAGACGACGACCCTGCGCATGATTGCCGGGCTCGAAGACCTCAGCTCCGGCACGATCCGAATCGGCGACCGCGTGGTGAACAAGCTGCACCCCAAGGACCGCGACGTGGCCATGGTCTTTCAGGACTACGCGCTGTACCCGCATATGAGCGTGTACAAGAACATGGCGTTCGGCCTGAAGATGCGCAAGGTCCCGCGCGCGGAAATCGACCGCTGCGTGCGCGACACGGCGGCCATGCTGGGTCTGTCGGATCTCCTGGATCGCAAACCGGCGGCGCTCTCCGGCGGGCAGCAGCAGCGCGTCGCCGTGGGTCGCGCTATCGTGCGCAACCCCAAGTGCTATTTGTTCGATGAACCGCTGAGCAACCTTGATGCGAGGCTGCGCCTGCAGATGCGGGCCGAGCTCAAGGCGCTGCACCTGCGACTGGAGACGACCACGATCTACGTCACCCACGATCAGGAAGAGGCGATGACGCTGGGCGACCGCGTGGTGGTCATGTCCCAAGGTCAGGTGCAGCAGATCGGCGAGCCGCTGGAGATCTATCATCGCCCCGTGAACCGCTTCGTGGCCGGGTTCGTGGGCACACCGCCGATGAACTTCCTGGACGGTCGCCTCGAGCGCCGAGACGGACGGCTTTGGTTCGGCACCGCCGCCGGCGTGTACCTACCGCTGGCGCCAAAGACGGCCGAGGCCGCAGCGTCCCACCTGGACCGGAAGGTCGTAGCCGGCATTCGACCGGAGGCGCTGCGCATCGACACCGCGGACGGATCATCCGAGGTCGGATCGATTCACCTGAAAGTCGTCATCACTGAACCGTTGGGTGATCGGATCGACGTGTACGGCCGAACCGACGACGGCGCCAATCTCATCGTTCGTCTCTCGAACGAGCACGATCTCGCGCCGGGGATGGACGTTGCGATCCGGGTCGATCCGAGTTGCGTGCATCTGTTCGAGCCGGGCGAATACGGGCGGCACATCGTCTTTGGGCGTTGACGTACACGATTGAGAGAAGCGGGCCAGTTCGGGGCGGCGATCGCGCGATGTCAGCGCAGAGAAAACCCCCGGCCGAGAAAGGCCGGGGGTGTGATGGTTGGAACAGGTCGACTCGCGTCGGTTATGGGCAGGGGCCCCAGTTGACCAGGAGGGCGAGCAGGTCGGTCGCCCCGACGGTGCAGTTCTCGTCAAAGTCAGCCGGCTTAAACGGCGGACACGGCTTATAGGGTCCCCAGTTGACGAGCAACGAGAGCAGGTCGGTTGCCCCGACGACGCCGCTGTTATCGAGGTCCCACGGGCACGGCTGGCCGTCGCCGCAGTCCGCGCCGTCGGGCGTGACCGCGCCGTAGGTGTACTTGTACACGACAGTGGTCGACTGGCCGGGGTCCAGCGAGATCGTAGACTGCAGGCCGACCGAGCCGTCGTTGCCAGTACCGGGTGGGTCACATCCGTCCATCGGTGCCGCGCCGCTTTCACCGTCGGTATTCTGACCGACGCCGGCAATCTGGTTGATCCAGGAATCGAAGAACCCGAAGTTCGACCAATACTGACCGGGGTCGGTGCCGAACCCGAACGTGTCGCCATCAACGTCGCAGTCAGGGTCAAAAGTAAGCTTGGAGCCGACGTAGGTCGCGTCCGGGTCGTTCG
>JAZFYE010000289.1:0-2849 GCA_036475395.1 Phycisphaerales bacterium | reverse complement strand
CTTGGAAGCGTACTGCCAGGCCATGAAACGCCGTTCAAGCAAATGGAGGACGGTATATATCCCCGCCGAGACCTTCCGTAAGATCAGTCGCCCCTTCTCCGGGCGGCAACAAATGACCAAGAAAGCCGCTTGCGAGGCGCGTCCCAGCGCCATATCCTGAATCTGATGCGATTCGTTGAAAAACTTGCTCTGCCGATCAGTGCGGCCATAACGATCTTCCTTCCCGCCGTTTGCTGGGCGCAGACCATCGATGTGCCCGACCCGACGCTCCGTCGCATAGCGCCGGTCTGGCTTGGATATGCCGTAATGTTCGCATTGGCCGCCGTCGTCATCGCGGTCAGTTTGATGCCGTCAAAGCGTAGCCATCAAGACTAGATGCTTTGCCGGAGTCTCACGCCTGTAGATTGCCGGCCTCGCCCTGCCGGCACCATTCATACGAGGAACTTCAGACATGCAACTGAGAAATCTTGAACAGACGGTGAAGCCGGGTAGACGAGCCGGGTCGAATCTACGCTCCCTGCTGGCGATCAACGCCGCCCTGCTTGGCCTTTTAGCGCTCGTCAGCTTCGCGCCCGCAGTCGGAGCTCAGGGGCGAGGGCGAGGCGACTACACCATGGTGGGCGGTGGCGCGAATGGCACCAACAGTGCCGTCGTGTACATCATTGATGCTGCCAATCAGGAAATGATCGCTGCGACCTTCAACGTCAATACGAGAGTGCTCGACGGCGTCGGCTATCGCAACTTGGCCCAGGATGCCGCTCAAGTGTTGCGGTCACAGACCCCAGGCCGGTAGTTCGACCGGAACTAGGAGATACCTCGAAATGATTCGTTCCCAGAAAATCAACTCCTCGGCGGCGGTTCTGTGGGCTTCAGCCTTTGTTATCGCGGCACTGATACTCGTTCAGGCGGGACGACTGCCCGGTCAGGCGGCGCACGCAGAGATGACCGCCACCCGGGCCGATTACACCGTCATGACCACGAACTCCGGCCGGGGTGGCGACGAAGATCCCAACGAGCTTCTGTACGTCATTGACAACCGAGACCAGGTTCTTCTCGTCTATGAGATCGAGGACGCTCGGCGTGGAAACGTGATCCTCCGCGTCGGTTGGTCGTTGCCGTTCCAGTTCGCAAGCGCAAGGCGATAGAGCACGGCTCATATCCGAGACGCGGCCCCCGGCTTGATCCGTCGCAGCTCGTCGATGCTCCTCGTAGCTGCTCGGCATCGAATGGCCGGTGACCAACCGCCGGGGCGGCCACGCTATGGGCACCGCTGTCGGAATAGACACCCGCAGATATCATGGACTGCTCGTGGCGGCCGTCGCGCCGCCCCTTCGCCGAGTCGTCGTCCGAGTTCAATGATTGAGCAGCTCGTCATCGACGATCAGACGATCGAGCTCTCAACGATCCAGTTCGCTGACGCCGACCTTCTCCATCCCCGGGGTTGGCGACATCTCACGAGGTTCCAGACCAGCATGACTCGATTCGCGCTGTGGACCTGGCGCGGTAACCGATTCGAGGTGTCAGGGACGCTTCATCTCGTCGAGGCAGGCATGGTCCGTCGCTGAAATGTTGCGCGTGTTGAGCTTGTTCGATCAAGAGACACAAGAGCCGGCGACGGTGTCCCGACGACGTTGATCGATGCGCGGGTTATACCTCGGCCGGACTTTCTTCCCGCGCCTCAGGTAACTGGGGCTGGCCAAAGATCGCCGTCCCGACACGAACGACGTTCGCGCCGCATTCGATCGCAACCTCAAAGTCGTTGCTCATGCCCATGGAGAGAATATCGAACCGATCGCCTCCGATCCCGGATTTGGAAATCTCCTCGAAGAGCTCGCAGCAGCGCTCAAACACGGGTCGAACGAGCTCGGGATCTTCCACGAGCGGGGCCATGCACATCAACCCCCGAGGCCGGATGCTCATCATTGTGTCGATCTGTTCGAGCAGATGCGCCGCCGCCGCGGGCGCGACACCCGATTTGCTTCGTTCACCCGACGTGTTGACTTGCAAGAGTACTTCGATCGGATCGTCGCGCCGGGCCGCAACGAGCTGGATCTCCTCGGCGAGCCGAAGCGAGTCGACCGAGTGGATTAGCCTCGCCACGTTCACGACCTTGCGGACCTTGTTGCGCTGGACGTGCCCGATCATGTGCCAGCGCACCTGATCCGGGATGTTGACAGCCTTGGCGCTCCTGAGCTGTCGGTGCCGTTGGAGGAACTCCTCGATCTGGGCCGCCCGCTGGACCAGGTTCTGGACGCGATTCTCTCCGAAATCGACATGTCCCAATTCGATCAGCTCGCGGATCTGGTCAATTGCGGCGAATTTCGTCACGACGGTCAGCAGAATGTCATCGCGGCCCCGGCCGCTACGGACCGCCGCCGCGACGACCCGCGCACGGACTGCCTCATACCGCTTCTTCAACGGCTCGTTACTCTTCATTGTGACTCGCTCATGCGGTGCGATCGGCATGGGTACCGAGCATATGCTCCCAACCGCCGGTCAACAACTCCCGGCCATACCCCGTCCCCATCGAGGCGGCGCCGAGCGGCAACTCACATATTGAGAATCCGATACGCTAGCGATTCATGGCACCCTCGCCGACATGCAATGCGCCGCTCGTTCTGATCGTGCGCGATGGGTGGGGCGAGAATCCGCATCCCGAACATGACGACTTCAATGCCGTCAAACTCGCTCACACGCCCGTGGCTGATCGTCTGGCCGCTCGGTGGCCGACGACCTTGATACACACCTGCGGCGAGGATGTCGGTCTGCCCCCCGCCACCATGGGTAATTCCGAGGTGGGACATCAGAACATCGGGGCCGGCCGCGTCGTTGACCAGGAAGTCCTGCGC
>JAZFYE010000288.1:0-4087 GCA_036475395.1 Phycisphaerales bacterium | reverse complement strand
TACGAGGGCCGCAAGCCAGAGTGCTTTCCAAGCGTGCCGACTTCTAATCAACTTGACCGACTGATTATTCGCGGCGACACAGGAACTGGAAATGACGCCGCCGGGCCCACAATATGCTACTCGCTGTTGCGTAAATTCGAAATCTGCTTCCGCAGTGATAAATACTCCGAGCGTTCCCCGGCTGACAGTTCACCCATCAGGAGATTTTCGTGCTCGAAACGATCTTCTTGAAGGTCGTAGAACTCTTCCGCGCCGTCGAACCGCAGTAACTTGTAGCGCTCGTTGCGCATCGCATAGTCCGCCGTCTCCACGCCGGCGAAAGAGCCGAAGAATTCATCAGCATAGACCCAATCGCGTGGGGATGGGCCGTCCGGATTCGAAAGCACGGAGAGGAAACTGACCGAGTCGTGGATCACGTCATCCGGTACGGTCTGATCCGGATCGATGCCGGCCATCTCCATGATCGTAAGAAACAGATCAGAAGAGTTCACCAAAGCGTCGGGTACAGCGCCGCGCTCGACGCCGGGACCCGTAATGATCAGCGGCACATTGACGCCACCCTCGTAAATCGTCCCCTTGGCCCGTTCGGCCTGGAACGGCGCCCTGACGCTACCGCTGCCGGTCCCATTGTCGCCGAGAAAAATCACATAGGTGTTCTCGCGGATCTCGGGATCCAGCGATGCCAGCAACCGACCGATCTGCGTGTCCATGGCTTCCATCATCGCGTCGAAATATTCGTCCCCAGCCTCGGCCGAAATGGACTTCGGGTCCAGATCCGAGTGATCGCCCTGCCAGTTATCCGCCGGGGGCAGATGCAACGGCGTGTGCGGCAAATTGAAGGCGAACCAAAGGAACCAGGGCCGGTCGCCCCGATCCTGGATCCACGCGATCGCGTCGTCGGTCTTGTCGGCCGGCGTATAACCGACCTTGCCCGTGACTTCCCCATTGACCACTTTGTTCCAGGCGAAATACGACTCGGTAGTGCCGGTGATCAAACCCGAATAGTGATCGAAGCCGACCCGGTTCGGATTGTCGAGCCAGCCGTTACGAGTATCGGCGAGATGCCACTTGCCGATGGCGGCCGTGGAGTAGCCGAGCGCTTCATTGGCTCTGAACGCCTGGGGCAGCGTGTACTCTTCAGCGGCCAGGCCGTAGCGTGGCAGGGCCTCTAGGTCGTCGCCGCCCATGCCACCCATACCACCCATGCCACCCATGCCACCCATACCGCCCATACCGCCGCCCATCGCCGAGGCCCCAGGTGAGGCCCACTCAGGTAGTTCGGGGATGCCCGGCAAGGATCCTCCGGTTCCTCCGCCACCCGCGGGTCTCCCGATGCCGGTCCGGAAACCGTAGCGGCCAGTGATGATCGTCGCTCGAGTCGGCGAGCAGACCGGCTGCGCCCAGAAGTTCGTAAAGCGCACGCCTTCCCGGGCTAACTCGTCCAGGGCGGCCGTAGTGGGCGGATGTTCTCCGAGGCCGTAAGACGCGAGCGTCTCGACGCCCATGTCATCGCCGAAGATCAACAAGATGTTCGGTGCGGCTTGTGCCGTCCCGGTGAAGCTCGCCGCGATGCCTAGTATCGCGGCGAGCAAGCCGACGTTCCTCGTCATCTGAAGCGACTTCAATCAGTCAGCCACGAAGCAATAGAATAGCCCGTCACCGCCGGTGCCGATCAGATCGGCCTGACTGCAGCCCCTGCTGCTATGCACGGAATTCCACGACGCACTGGGCCCGCCCAGGCGGTCGTGATGGCCGACCATGGCCCGCCCATCGCTGTTACTCGTCCAGTTGTTGCAGGTCGTAACGGCCCCGTTTCCCGGCACCAAACGACCCGAAGAATCGGAACCGGTCAGGATATCGTGCCGGTTGGGTTGATCGCCGGCGCCGTTGACTACGTCACCGTTTTCGTCCACCGAAGTCGGCTTGCGCATATTGTTGCGATCCTCGTGCAGACCGTCGACGTCCCAGGCGACATAGGCGCCGTTCGCGTTGTACCACGGGCCGTTGCCGATACGATCGCGGGCGTTGACCAGCGGCATGCCACCACCCGGAGCCTGGCTGAGATAAGCGCGCCAGGTCGCGTCGCCACGGCCGGCGGCTGATGCGAGTGCCTGGCAATGCGCGTCTGCGCCGGCTAGGCCTCCCAGATTGCCGCCATCACCCGATCCGACACTGGTCACGAAGAAGCTCATCGGCTGCTGATCCTGCGACAGGCCCGGAAGCGTTAACGCCACGAGCGCGATCGGGACAAAAATATATCTAGACTTATTCATGTTGGTTATCCTCGTTTATCCTTGATTGTTGTTGAGAGACTCGGGTCTATCTTCCCGAGCGCAGGCGTCGTTACTCCGGCTGAGACACGATCCGGATATACGGCTTGGGAGACTTCCAGCCGTCCGGAAACTTCTCTTTCGCCGCCTCATCGGACACGGCTGGCACGATGATGACGTCCTCGCCCTGCTTCCAATTGACCGGCGTGGCAACTTTGTGCCTGGCCGTCAGCTGGCATGAGTCCAGGAGCCGCAGCACCTCGTCGAAATTGCGCCCCGTGCTCATCGGATAGGTCAGGCTGGCCTTAACCGCCTTATCCGGCCCGATGACGAAGACCGATCGCACGGTCTGGTTGTCTGCCGCGGTGCGGTCCTTAGCGTCTCCGCTGGCGTTCGGATGCAGCATATCGTAGAGCTTCGGAATCTCCAGATCGCTGCCGTCTATGATAGGAAAGTTAACGGCATGCCCCTGAGTCTCCTCGATGTCTTTGGCCCACGCGTTGTGGTCCTCGACCGAGTCTACCGAAAGACCGATCACCTTCGTGTTGCGCCGAGAAAACTCCGGTTTCAGGCCCGCCATGTAGCCGAGTTCCGTGGTGCACACGGGGGTGAAGTCCTTGGGATGGGAGAAGAGAATGGCCCATCCGTCGCCGATCCACTCGTGGAAGTTGATGGGTCCTTCCGTCGTTTGCGCTGAAAAATCAGGCGCTTGGTCGCCAATGTGTAGTGCCATGGTTTAGCTCCAGATTATTCTTTTTCAGGAGGAAGCCGTAGTTTACCAACTTGAACTGGATATGTGTGTGTCGCCGGCGCTGAGACGCCGCTCACCCCCCTGGTAGCCTCGAAAGGCGAGTTGTGCTGCCGTCGGGCCGGAGCTGATAGCGAATCCGGTTGCCTTCCTCGTCGAGGAACGACAGGGATTGCTGGAATAGCCCCTGTGGAAGCGCGTCGGCAGGCACGGTCGCCTCCAGGATATAGAGGCGGCTGCCGTGTAGATAGATCCCGGCGTAAGTACGGGATTGATCAGGGCTCGTAATATGCAACTGGTGGCCTTCAACCAGGTCGATGTGATGCCACGCGTCGTAGGTCACTTCGCCACCCCGCAGCCGGAAGTTTCGGGCTGCATACGCAACCGATGCGCGCTGGTCATACAACCACAACCCCGCCGCGCTGGCCTCGTCGGTCTTGTCGGGCAACTCGAGATAGACCCGCTGGGCGTCCGTGAAGTCGATGACCGTGACGGAATAAAAATTCGCCCCACTCTGGACCGTATACACGTGCGAAGGGAAAGTGGCGCCATATTCCGAAGCGTAAGGAATCTCCCGCACCTCGGGCTCAGCCGGAAAGTTGACACTGAAGAACAGTGACCGATCGGTATACGTCGCCCAATCCTCCGCGAAGACCGGCCCCGATGAGAGCACGATCAACGCAGTCGGAAGTACCGTGATAGCGCGCATGTGTTGTCCCTATTTATTCGAGTCAGTACGACGAGTCAGTCTAGTGTTCGTTAGTCCCACTCTTTCTCTTCTCCGTCCTCCGGCGTCACATACCCGAGCAGACATCCCTTGGAACGGTCCCTGAGCTGATGACACCGTACAGCGATGCTGTCGCCGGCTTCAACGTCGTCGCGACTCCAGCCCCGCCTCAAGATCGCGGCGATACCGCCGCCCTCCAATGCCCATAACGTCGCCTGGCCGTTCGCGTCCGCGACTTCGAGGTAGATCCACGTGTGCGGATTGATCCAGTGAACTTCCCGCACGGTACCCTGCAAGTACGTGTACTCCTCCAGCTGGTAATTGCCGTGAGAGTGGTGAGCT
>JAZFYE010000287.1:0-5256 GCA_036475395.1 Phycisphaerales bacterium | reverse complement strand
TCCTGTCCCGGACGAAGTGCCGTGCGCGGCTGCGCTGAGTCGATGAACTCCTGACGACTCATGTTCGGGGGGATAACGGGCCAGAACGGCTCCACCATGGTCTCACCGCCCGCCGCGTCGACGAATTTGCGCCGCATATCCACGTCGCGATCGTCAATGTCGAAGATCACGAACTCGCCCGCGGGATACGGCCAGATCGCCCAGTGCGGACCGGGGTCCAGTTCATCCGACTCACCGACGGGGACGACCCGGCCCCACCGGAGCATCACGCCGCTGTGGCCCTCCTTGACAATCTGGAAGGCGGACATGGGGAAGAGAACAAGAAGCACGAGTATGACCAACAGGAGGACCCGGAAGGACAGACGCAGTGCGTCGGCCAACGATTGATTGGCCGGGTCCATGGCTTCGCGCATCGCCGCCGCCGAGCCCACCTGCGCCTCCACGACAAACTGGGCGGAGGCGGCCCGTCGAGGCGGTGACTCCTCCGCGGGCTCCTCTTGGTCAAGCAGCGGGTCGCGATCCTCGAACGAATCGGGCCCGAGGGGCTCAAAACTTTGATCCGAAACGTCGGCCATCCTTTAGGAACCCTCCCCTTCGGCGGCGTGCGGCGTCTGGTCGGTCTGAGCCTCTGCCTTGGGTTGGTCGTCGTGCGGCCGATCAGCCGCCACCGGTCCGGTGTAGGTCTGTCGCGGCTGAGGGATTGGGCCAGCGTCGCCGAGATCCGTCGAGTTGAGCATGTGCCACGGCGCAAACTCATTCGTGAAGAAAAGCGTCGTATTCTCCTGCAGCGAAGCTTGAAGCGTATCGAGCCAAAGAAGGAATACGGCCAGCGCCACATCTTCTTGCATCTCCGCGAGATACTCGGCTGCGGTCTCGTCCGCGGCGGCCCGGATTTCTTCGGCGCGTTGGTTGGCGAAGGCCAGGAGCTTGTTCACGATGGTATTCGCCTCGGACTCAATGCCAGCCGCCTCGGCCATACCCTTCTCTCGTTCGGCGGCAGCAAGGGCATTGCGGCTGACCTGCATGCGATTCAGAACGGCGCCGGTCGTCTTTGCCGGCAGCACGACCTGGCTGATCCCGACGGAGACCGGATCGACGCCGCGGTCCGTGAGGGACGCGAGATCAGCAAGCACCGCGGCCTCGGCGTCGGGCAGTCGGCTCTGCTCGCCCACGAGCGCGTTGAAGGCGTACGTCTTGATTCTCTGCTCCAGCGCGGTGTTGAGGCGGTCCTTGAGAAGATCATTCGCGTTGACGATGGAGTTGAAGCTCTCGTAGAACTTGACCGCCTCCTCGGCGTCCACCTTCCACAGCAGGTAGGCCCGAACCATGACCTGCTGATCGTCGGCGGTGGCCACGGTGCGCAGCGGCGACTCCAGCAATTGCAGCCGCGTGTCGTACTTCTGGACGTGCTCGGCAAAAAGAGGCAGCCGAAAGTGCAGCCCCGCCTCCGGCTGCACGGAGTCGTCGCCTATTTGGCCGAACCTCGTCTTGATCGCCAGCTCGTGGTAGCGCACGGCGTAGGTGGAGCTGAACAACACCAGCAGCACCAGCAAGCCCGCACCGATAAGAACGGCCATTGTCTTTTTCATTGGTTGGACTTTCCTTCGTCGGCGCCCAGGCGGGTCGTGGTGAACAGCGAGGGCATGTCCTGGAAGTCGATATTGACGTTGATCCGGTCCGGGTCGACGCCGATGACAAAGTATTTTCGGCGATTGGCAAGCGTCTGGCTCAGGACCTTCATGATTTCACGCTGCATGAACAGTTCGGGCGCGGCCCGATAGGAGGCGAGCTTGCCCTGATGCTTGAAGGCTTTGGCTCGCGCTTCCATGAGCGTGACCCAGCGTGCCGCTTCGGCCCGATCGATCTGGTGCGAGAGATCGCCGCCCGCCTCAGCGAGCAACCGTTCGATGACAAGTCGTTGCTCGAGCACTGTGTCCGCATCGACGTCGGGATCCCGCCTGAGTTGATCCCACGTGTCGAACTGGGCGAGGATCTCATCGCGCCAGTTGAGGTCACCCAACAAGATCATGAATGTTCGTGCCTCTTCGGCTTTCATTTCCGCAACCGTCTCGCGGCGCTGGTGTTTGGCGATGGCGAACTCTTCAAAGTACGTGCCGGCGTTGCCCGACGGTCGGAGCATGGGGAGATTGACCGCCACCACCAAGACGCCGGTCTCATGCTTGTCGAACGTCGATTGAATCCTGTCGTGCAGCTGCCGAGCAAGGTTGGTGTCCCCGCGGCTGATGACCTCCTCCATCGACAATCGCGACAGATGCTGCGTGATTTCGCGCAGGGCAAGAGCTTTCAGCGCGCGATCGCGCATAGTCAGGCGCTGACGGCGACCGCGGAACTCTGTTGTAAAGTTCAGATAATCGCGCAAACCATCCGGTTTGATGCGGTATTGAAGCGTGATCTCGGCATCCACGAGCGAGAACAGCTCGCCCAGCGGTTTCCCGGTCAGCTCTTTGGACGCTTCGGCTTGGTCCGTCGACGCCGGGGATTGCTGTTCAAACGGCGCATCTGGGCCGGCAGCCGGACTGCCATCTGCGCCCCGGTCTTGCTCCCGGTCAGGCGTGGCGGCGGTACTACGGGATGCGCTCACGAGGAACGCCTCGATCTGGGCCTCGGTGCGCGGCGCCTGAGACCAGTCGTCAACATCCGGAGGGTTGATACGCTGGATGGTCAGCGGCAGCTCGCGGATACGACTGACGTCGTAGATCGCCGCAGACTGTACCGGCCAAGGCCATTTCCACATGATTCCCGAGCGGTGAACGTCACCACCGACGACCCGCCCCCAACTCAGCTTGAGGGCCTGCTGATGGGGCTCCACCACGACCATCGTGTCCAGGACGACGATCGCGATCACGCCGAACGCAAGCAGCCAGGCGAAGCTCCGCAGCAGGAGTTGGTAGCCCCACGAGCTGGTGATATCGAAACCGAACTGGTAGTTGACGGCGTCGTTGATCGACTTGACGAGTGCGTCGGGCGCGGAGAGGAGACTGAGGACTCTGGAATCGAAAGCCGGCCTGCGCACCTCGCCGGGAATCCGCGGTCGGTAGAGATTGAGTATGAAGTTCAGGACGATCTCGAAGGCCAGGAAGATCATGCCCAGAGGTATGGCGTAGGCCATGAACCCGATGACCTGGTCGTTCTCGAAGTATCGGAAGATGATGCCGACGGCGACGGCCATAAGCACGATCGCGTTGCCGACCATGTACCCGGCGCCGCCGCGGAGATTTTGCCACGCGGTCTGCTTGGCCATGCCGGCCACAAAGCGGGAGACGACGAAGCAGACGGCGGCGAAGGCCAGACAAATGGCGACGGCCCACCCCAGTGCGCCGGTCAGGACGAAATCACCCTCACCAGCCAAGGCGTCCAGTTGACCCAAATACCGCAACATGCCCCACGCCGCGAGGCTGAGGTACGCCACCACGAGCAGGCTGACGGCAGGCATCAGCAACTTGTGCATGAGTCGCAGGCGTCGGGCGGCAACCTTCTCGTGCTCCCGGGCGGCAAACAGTGATCCGGTCGTAGCCTGTTCAGCCGCCAGCTCGTCCTCCTCCAGCGACTCGAGCCGTTCCTGCGTGTGCTGGTAGAACACAGCGATGAGGCTCAGCCACACGAACAGCCCGCCGAAGAGGTAGATGGCGGCGAAACCCAGGACAAGGTCCTGAGCCAAGCTCCCGAACAGCCCCAGGGCAAAAACGAGGATGGTGACGGCCGCAAGGGCCTGAAGTCCGAACCCGAACCCGGCGACCCGGGTGGCTTTTCGGTAGGCGTGGTGGTCGATTCTCATGTTGGCTTTCGACCTGTCTGTGTCTGCCCGCGAAGAGAAATGATCAGTGTCGATCCGCTCCCCGCCCCCGCCAGGCCGCCGTAGCCGGGTCGGAAAGCATAGCAGGTATCGACGGGCTCGCTTCGCGCAGACCTCTCGCAACGAACCTCAGTCGGTTGAAGTACGTAGGATCGGCCAGCCACGGTTCGCAGCTTCGCCTGAAAAAACTTCCATTTCCAGGCCGACCTCCCTCCCTTTGCGGCGCGGCTGGTCAGTCCGGCTCCGCCGCGGTAGGCTCCGCCGACGCACAGACCCATTCGACTCGACCCATGTTCGGCCAAACCCTCGCGATCATCCGCAACACCTTCTTCGAGAGCATCCGGCAGCCGATCTTGCTCGTCATGCTGGTGGTGGCCACGATCGGCCTGATCTTCTGCAACCTCCTGGCCGGTTTCACCATGGAGGACGACCAGCGGATGATGGTGGACCTGGGTCTGTCCACGGTGTTCCTCTGTGGGACCCTCCTCGCCGCCTTCATCGCCACCAACGTCCTGAATCGCGAGATTGAGAACCTCACGGCCCTGACCGTGATCTCCAAGCCGGTGGCTCGGCCGGTCTTCGTGCTCGGAAAGTTCCTCGGCGTGGCCGGGGCTCTGGTTCTCGCCACGGTCTACCTCAGCTTCGTCTTCCTGCTCGTGGAGATGCACGGCGTGCTTCAGACCGTCCGCCAGCCGATCCACCTGCCCGTGATCGTGTTCGGCGTCGGGGCCGGGGGGATGGGCGTCGCCGCGGCGCTGTGGTGCAACTACTTCTACGGCAAAGTCTTCTCGAGCACCGTGATCTGCTTGGTTACTCCCCTGGCCGGCCTGGCCTACCTCTTCTCCCTCATGTTTGACACCGACTTCACCGTTCAGCCGATTTCCGTGTCGTTCGACGGGCAACTGTGGCTGGCCCTGACGTCAATCATGATGGCCATCCTCGTGCTCACCGCGATTGCCATCGCCGCCTCGACACGCCTCGGGCAAGTCATGACCCTCTGTACAACGCTCGGCATCTTTCTGCTGGGGATGCTGTCCGATTGGATGTTCGGCCGGCAACTCAATCGAATCCGCGAGATGTGGCTGCGGCGCGCGTCGGCCCTGGGCCAAACGGAGATAATCAGTGAGACCCGCATCGTGGAACTGGCCTCGACCGGGGAGGTGCAGCCGAAGACCGAGCAGATAGAACACGCCCTCGCCCCGCTCACCTCATTCGCCGATGGTTTCGCCGAGCGGATCGAGTACGCCGCCTACTGGACCGCCTACGCCATCCTTCCCAACTTCCAGGTCTTCTGGCTGTCCGACGGCGTCACGCAGGACCACGTCATCCCCCCGGGCTACGTCGGCCTGACACTGATCTACGGCCCGCTGTATATCCTCGCCGCGCTCGGTTTGGCTGTGATCCTCTTCCAACGCCGTGAAGTGGGCTGAGCACCCGCTTTC
>JAZFYE010000286.1:0-19489 GCA_036475395.1 Phycisphaerales bacterium | reverse complement strand
CGCCGCGCCGTCGTTGGGCAGGAGCTTGGCGATCTCGACAAAGTCGCCACCGTGACACCTGAAGTTGGCGACAGTGAGTGCCGTTTGACTGATGCTGAGGGCGTTGTGGGCGGAATCCGGCTGGTCGATCGGCACCCCGGTCGGCAGCCCCTGGTAAAACACATCCGGGTTGGAAAAGTGTTGGATTCGCGGGCAGTCACCTGGGCAGTTGTAGGCCATGACGGTTCGAAACAGCTCGCCCGGGTCTTGATAGCCGTAGGAGTAGTCGAAGACGGGGTCAGAATTCGCATTTGCGCGATCGTGGTGAGAGCCCTGGTTGTGGCCGAGCTCGTGGGCGAACGTGAGATTGCCGGCAGCGCAGAACCAGGTGGTGACGCTAAAGGCATATTGCTCAAAGGCCGGCGACAAGACCTGCATCAGCCACGCGATACCGCAAAAGTCACCGTCGGCGACGAGAAGGGCAACCATATCGGCGCCGTACTGGTCACGAAGGTCATGAACATTGTCCATGTAGCCGTCGGCGGGGTCGGTGAGGCGATAGAGGTGATCCGAGTAGGCGCCGACCTCGTCGTAGTCAATCTCCGCGACGTGCACCGGGTTGAGCTGCGGCCCGATCAGGCTGTTGTTGTAGGCGGTGTTCGTATTGGCGAAAGCCAGATCGATCTCGGCCACGATCGCCCCTGTTCCTCCCGCGGCGTCACGCGCCAGTGGCGTATAGACCACAAGTACGTCGATTACCGACCCATCATCACAGTCTGGTCCAGCCGGAGCGCCACCTCCGCCCACTACACCGTGAATAGGGTCGATCCCGCACGGCGGAAACCTTGTCTCGTCGATCTCCTGGATAACAACGACACCGTCACGCAGTGAGCGAACTCGGTAGATTCCCTTGCCAGGCACCCGGATAATTGCGCTCAGGGCGCCGTCGTTCATGACCAGCGTGAATGTGCCGGCTGGTTTGCCTTCGATACTCCCGACCCAGGTGTCGCGATTCTTGATGATCTCAAGGCGCGCAGCAAACGTGGCATCTTCAAACAGGTTGAAGACGAATCGGTCATCGGCCTTGATGCTGTCGAGCAGGTCGACATTGACGCGCACCGTTCGGCTGCGAAGGACCGTCGGGTCGGCGGCCACTCGCATTT
This sequence comes from Phycisphaerales bacterium, assembly GCA_036475395.1. Classification (GTDB taxonomy): domain Bacteria; phylum Planctomycetota; class Phycisphaerae; order Phycisphaerales; family SM1A02; genus JADFNO01. Next base: position 18,347 of record JAZFYE010000286.1, on the reverse strand, counting down.
CAGCTGGTCGAAGACCATCGCGGAACAGTTCCGGTATCACCTCGGCGATCTCCGATTGTTCCTGTGCAGTTGCCGATGGCTGGACAGTGCCCAACGGACCAATTGCAAGAAGGCCGACGACGCATAAGCTGATCAACCGCTTCATCGTTCGATTCCCGCCACTTGTGCCCGGATGCGGTGCCGGATCATGCTGCCCGATTGTCCTCCGCTGGCGATTGTCTCAGCCTCAGCACAGAATGCAAGGCATTCGCGGTGAAAACGGCGCCTAGCACGGGTCTTTCGGTCAGGCCCGGGGCTGCGTATGCACGACGGTAGGCCGCCTACGAAGAGATACGGCACGGCGCGGGCGATCTAGCTGAGGGATTGCAAGAAAATCGCCACGGCAGGTCCAAGGCCCGCGCTACGATGCCGCGGGATCGGCCGCCCCGGCCTGTCGGTGCTGGGAAGACGTGAGCGATTGCGCGACGGAGCGGGCTGTGCCGTTCGCGCCAGACCGCTCGCTCAGGACGCGGCGGCTCGCTACTGAAGCCTTACTGCCTTCTTCACGGACACGGGCCCCAGTTGGCGAGGAAGGCGAGGAGGTCGCATCGGCGCTGCCCTCGGCGACAGCGTGGCGAACCGTCGTATCCGCACAACTGGGATTGGCCTAGTAGGCGAGAAAAGTCGCGGAGATTGGTCTGGCGCAAGAAGAGACTCCCGATCCCTTATCTTACCCTCTTCAACGAGCCTCCGAATGGGGCATCGTATGACCCCGACGACCGCTCACCGGGAGACCCAGCTTTCATAGTTTCTTGTCTTTCCCTTATCTTCCCCAGCCTCAGCACAGCCGGAATCTCCTTGAGACGGGCATTCCGCGTACGCTCGCCTCGTCGCACGGGGGAGAGAAACGGTGGGTTCTTGGCGTCGAGTCGCGAGGACGGAACGGATCAGCCGTACTCCTTCAACGCAACTACCTTCCTGTCCAAGATCCGATGCACATCGCTATAGGTTGCCATCATGGCCTCGGTTACGGCCGATTCGGTGGTCCCGCCTCCAGGTTCGATGCTTGTAAGGAGGTCTTGCAACGGACCGCTAGTCATGTACTCCGCTTTGATGTCAAAGAGCGCTCTTGACGAATCCACTAGCCCGTCCCGCCACGCCGTATGGGGAGGTACAGCTTGGCCTTCCTCCGCCGGTGCTACTTCCATCCCGTACAGACTCATGAAACGGATAAGCGGGTGAGGATGCTTCTTGTCGTTGTAGTTCTCGATCCGCTGCGGAACGCTTGCGATCGCATGGAGCAGCAGGCCGACGCCGAATCCATTGGCGTGCGTATTCGTGGCGTCCCAATCTCCCGATAAAAAGCGACTCGCCGCCATCATGTCGGCGTGTATCTCAAGAGCTTGAAACGTCGCAGCATCGAGAGGCCCTGGTTTTTCGGTCTCGGACAACGAAGCAAGCCCGTACTCTCGATACAGCCAACGAACATGCCCCAGGACGATGTGCGACATTTCATGCAGCATCGAGAAGAACATCGCAGCGCGTGCTGCCGCTTGTGCAAAGTCCAGACGAGAGGATGTGATCGCAACATGCTGAGCGTTTCGGTCTTTCAGCCGCTTGAGTTGCGGTACCAAACTGAAACGCCAGTCGATAACCCTGAGCACTCGCGCACTCCCTTGACAACCATCTCCGGTATCGATCCGCAAATACTTGCGTTGCTCAGACAGCGTTGTGGTCTCAGCGAGCAGCGCGACGGCCAATGCCATCAGATTGATCGCAAGTCCCTCGTTGACTGTCATGAGGTAGCTCTTGATGCTCCCAGAACCGTCGATCAGTGCGCGGGCACGCCCGTTCACTCGACTGTCCCTCAGCAAGTCAAACCGTACCGGTGGACAACTCGCGGGCACATCCTCGGCCAATTCCTTGCCAACGCTGCGCCATTGCCGAGCGAATGCGCGTGAGACGCTGTGTAGCGATACTCTTCTAAGCGTATCGTCCATGCAGCCGACATTTCCCATTTGACCTTCGCCCGGCTCCACCGCCGAGCTTTGTGAGCGCGAGTGGAACGCCCCCCGGAACCGCAAGTTCCAATCGGTCGCTTCTAGGATATCTGTGTTTGACGTTGACGCTAGACGCCTATCTAGCTGTCACCTGACTAGGTGTCACCTGATTAGCTGTCACCTGACTAGGCTACACCCTGGTTACCGAGCCACTCTCCCTGTCTGGGAATCGGCAGCATCCAGCCCAGGTGGCCCGGTCGGGCCTCTATGGGAGGGTCGCAGTCCGTTGTCTTCACCGGTGCAGATGGACTCGCGACAGTAACCCTAGTGGCAGACGGCCCTGGCCTAGGCCTCATAGAAGTGAGTGTCCCCGGGACTGAACTCAACGCGTTCTCGTTCTTCGAAATCGTCGCACCGTGCCCGTGGAACCTCGATGGCAACAACAACGTTGGCGTTGGGGATCTGCTTATCTTGCTGGGCGCCTGGGGGCCGAACCCGGGGCATCCGGCCGACTTCGACGGCGACGGCAACGTCGGCGTCTCCGACCTTCTCGCCCTCCTCGTCAACTGGGGGCCATGTCCGTAGAAGAAGGCACTGGGCACTGGGACGAAGGGATCAGGGGATGAGGGGATCAGGGGATGAGGGGATCAGGGCATCGAGGCATCAGCAACGGGACGCTGCGTTCCCGCGGGCGTCTGCCGCGCGTCTTTCATAGACCGCTAAGTTGACAGCCCATCCGCTCGGCCATCCTCACCACATCCTTGAAACGCCTCCCGTATCGCCGGGACGTAGGGATGGTTGGCGTCGATGGCCATGAGCGCCTCGCGTTCAGCGGAATGGTTGGGCCACACTTCAGGCCGCATCGCCACAACAGCCAGCAGATCGTACGGGTCGGACACGTCTGCGCGGCTACGTTAGTGGGGGTAGATACTCTCGATCTTCATTCTCATGTTGCGTTGTCTGCGTGCCTCGGCAATATCGTTCGAGTCCTAGCTCGCGGGGAGCGTTTGCAGATCCGGCACGGTCACTCTCTTTTCTTGTCAGTAACGCCGCCGATGAAGCATGCGATTGAGCCGATGATCAATCCAACTCCAAAACCAGGGAAGACCCAATACCAGCGCAACGTATCCCAGAACGCGATTTCCCAGTAAGCGACTTCGCCGTAAGCGATGAAGGCAATCAAGAAGCCGAGGATGCCGCACCAAACCGCGCGTTTCCCTGGATACCACGCGCGCATCGCCGCTGACCGGACGAGCGCACCCCTAGACTGACCGGCTATAGCCTCCTTAAGAACGGTTGTACCACACTCTGGGCACGCATCATGATCCGTGTGGCGCACGTCATAGCCGCACTTGATGCAGCGTCCGTGCTGGCGGCGTATGTAGCGGCGCAGGGTGAACTGGCCGAGCGTGACCAACCACAGTAGCACCGCATAGAACGGCGTGTTGATTGCGAAGCCGGCCCAGATCAGGCCGATCGGCAAGATAGATTGTGTCGGGAGGAATGACCAGTCTAGCAGCCACCCCCGCTCCAGCATATCCCAGGGATAGACACGTGGATTGTTCGGCAGTCCGAAAAAGCGAAGAGGATCCGACTGATTCAACCGCGACCACAGTGAAATAACGGGCCAGCCGCTTCCAGATTCCTCCCAGCTGACGGTCCCTCCGCCCAGATCATTTCGATTCGGGATCCGACTCCACTCTTCGATCAATGAGCCGGGTTCTTCGAGTCGTTCATCCCACTCCATCACGATCAGCCCCACGCGCGACTCGATCGTGAAATAGCCAGGCCGATCAGATCTGGCCACGATCCAAAGATAGTCGTCTTCGAGTCGTGCAGCGCCAAACCGCATGTTCCAGTTGTCCGTTTGCTCTGCCAATATCATGGCACACCCCCACGCCACGGCGACGTTCACGATCGCGCCGAGGAGTAGGAACACGACCAGTTTGGACAGGCGGCGCTTGATCGGGTCACTCGGAGGGGGAATTTGCCCATTGGTTTGCCAAGAGCAGATTCACGACTTCTTGCCTCGGGTCAACTGCGAATAGCTTAGCCGTTTACCAACGATCCGGCGCATGACCCGATGAAATCGCTCAGCGTCCGACGCTCGCCGCCAATTGTACCGGCATCCTGGTTCATCGACACAGGCCTCAAGGTCGGGAGGATCGACGCGGACGTAAGTACCCTTGAGTAATCTCCCAAGCAGGATCTAGAATCCTTAGAGACTGTTGGTGTGAACCCGTCCCCGGACGTAATCGAACATATGGTTGACCATTCCGTGCAGGTAGTACTTAGAAATCCCGCCGCACCACGAACCCGGCGAAAGTTCATGACAAACTGATCGTCAACACAAAACTACTTATCACTCTCAGCAAGGCTGATGCCACAAGACGAACTCTGATAGGCAATCTCTTTCCGCGACCTTTCGGCGAATGCTCCCTTGCTAGGATCAGAGTCACGGGCAGTTACACATACACACGGACAGCCAATTACCGGGCGGTTTGTTTATCTTTGGCATTTTCGGGAATCCCTTCGGCAGCGGGACGCCCGGCGGTCCCGGTATACCCGCACACAGATCGCCGCAACAATCCTGGCAAAGCAACGAGCCGCCGCACGCAGCAGCGCCTACGGCTCCCACGCCAGCGTATCAAGGTCCTGCGGGGTCACGTTCTCCACGTGACCGTCCACGAACAGGATGACGAACCCTTCCGCATGGCGGGGCTCAGTGGGCATCAGGTCCGGGCCTCCGGCAAGCGGGCTGCCGAACTGGGCTTCATAGATCAGCACCGTCTGCGCCGGATCGCTCACGTCGGCGTAGCGAAGCCCGTCGAGGAGGCGGTTCATGGCGTACGCTCGCCCTTGCTCGGGCGTCCCCGGCCATGAAAGGAATGCGTCCGTGTCCCGTACGTCGAAATACGCATCGAGCAGATCAGCCCAATCGCCACTCCCTGGCAGATAGTCGTTGTTGTCCATTGCGTACGTCGCGGCGGCGAGGCCGATCTCCCGCAGTACGGCTCTCGACTTCATGTTACTCGCCTCCTGCCGGGCGTGGACGAGTGCAGGCAGGAGCATCGCGATTGCGAGCAGGGGCACGACGAACAGACTGGCCGCGGAGGAGAAGATCCCGCCGATGGCCAGGCCTTCGCCGCCCAGTCGCCCGGCACTCTTGTTGATGGAGATGAGGGCCGCGATGCCCAGGATGATCCCGATCAGTCCGCCCAGCCCGAAGGTGCAGAACCCCAGAATCCCCAGCACGAGACTGCCGATCGCCATCACTGACGTTTTCGTCGGCCCTGAGGTGGGAATCTCGCCGGGTGTGATTGGCAGCGCTTCCGGAGGCGGCGGTTGATCCATCATGGGCGTGTCCCTCGCAAGTCGTCCATCCGTACCCAAGCCGGCGGGTCACATTCCCCGCCTCACAGCGCATCATACCTCGGCGTTTTAAAACAAGCGATATGGCGTTCCAGTTGACGGACATGATCGGCGAATATGGTCTTCGTGGCTGTGCCGCCCTCCTCGCCAACTGGAGGCCGTGTCCGTAGAAGATGGGCCGGCCAATAGCTATTGGCGGGTCGCTCGATACCTTAGTGGGCAAGGGAAAGGCGGCCGGCAGTTCGGCGAAGTCCGAGCACGAGTGCCACGTCCTCCTTCAAAGTAGCAGGCCAGCGGTTCATGCCACCGGAGCTGCGCGCGCGTAACGGCGATGTCGTTCTACAGTTACGCGTCCGGCGTGGCGTTGTGGACCGGTCAGCGGGCCGGCGACGTTCAGCTTGGGAAGCTGACCACTATGGCGCCCGAAGCCGACCTTCAGTTGCTCAGCCCGGAGGTCGATCCGATTTGGCAACACGTCAGTTAGCAACCTGGCCGTAGGACCCAAAGACGTCTTTCACCCGTTTTCGGTAGTAGTCGATGGTCCCGAGCCTGTGCCGTTGGATGCGGAAGCGATTCCCGCGAGTGTGTGCTTGCGGCTTACCTAGATGTGATTAGTTCGTTCGTGTTGGACCGGCGTATTGGCATGACCCATATTCGGGATTATGTGACATAGCGACGATGTGGAGCCGGCGCGCGAGGCGATTCTCACCTTCACGACTAATCGGAAGTCTCTAGACAATTAGCAGTACGTGGTTCTCGTGGGGACAGCTCGCTCGGATGGAGTTTTCGCCACCCACAACACTCTTCAGCGCTCTCAATATGGAAAAAGCACAAATGTCATAAATTATTGGTACGGTCCGCCAGGTCTGCTGCGGTCACCTGGACTTGGCGGCTGTTCCCAAGGCGGTGAACCTGGTGGTAGTCGAGGTGGTGGAAAACCACCCGAACCACCACACCATCCACTATCACAACGCGCGCAGCATTTTGGTTCATTTGCAATCGTTCCACCTCTTTTATAATAAGCTGTACAGCAGTTGCAACTTCTTCTACAACTATCTACCGCTTGCGCACATAAGAGGAGTATATGCCAAAAAGTACCTTGCGGATCGACACCAGCCATTGGATTTGATCTCACATACTCATACAAATTCGCTCCATCTATATACTCCATAGGATCTCGCGTCACCCACCGGCCGAGGTCAGAGTTAAACACGCGGAGACGCACGTGCCAGATACTATACGCTAATACGGGGTCAAGCTCGTAGCCGGCGTAGCCCTTGCGATTGCCGGCGCCGGAGTCCGGGCCCAGCGACAGATTGCCCCAACCCAGCGTGATGGGACTGGCATTGCTGGCCAGTGTCCCGTCGGTCGAATCGACATCGCCGTCAAGATCCAGATCGGCGCGCACGTCATAAGGATTCACACCCCAGAGCTGGATCGCCGTGACGTCCGTTGAATCCAGATCGCCGTCCGAATCCTGATCGCCCTTGGGCAGGCCGAAGGGGATGCCGTAGGATGAGTACTTGACCCACTCGACCATGTCGCCATCGTCTTCGATGAGGACCGACACGTCGCCGCGCCAGTTGTGGCAGTAGTAGAGGCGCTCCTCGAGCGTGCCGTCGGCCGCGTCCGCCCAGTTGACGTTGGCGTCGCGGTCCCGGCAGATCACCGTGTCGATGTAGGAACTACCGCCGCGGCCATCGGCGCCCGCGTTGTGATAGACGAACTGCTCCTTGGGCGAGCTGTCAGAAGCGCGGAACGTACCCACGATCCGCCACCGTTCGTCGTACACGAAGCGGATCCACGGATCGTTGGCGTCTACATCATTGTCCGAGTCGACGTCGTAGTGCCAGCCGATGCGATGACCCAGGCCGCTGTAGGTGTATTCGGCCACGAGCGTTTGGTCGGAGGTCTTCTTGACCTTGCGAAGTCGCCCGAAGGGGTCGTATTCGTACTCGTAGTTCTCGGCGTCGTCGGTGAGGTTGCCCACCGCGTCGTAGGTGAGTGTGTAGTTATCCGTGCCGTTGTCGTCCGTATCTCGGCCGGTCAGCTCGTTGACGTCATTGTGCGTGCGGTCGTCATTAAACTCCCCGGTCCCGTTGTAATCATCATCATCCTCGAGGTCCAATTGGTGGATGTCCCAGTTACCAGTCTGGGTGAGCGTCCAGAGCGTCTCCCGCTGCTCGTTGGTGAGCGCCGAGCCGTTCCAATCGCCCCACTGGCTCTTGGTGAGACGGTTGAGGTTATCGATCGTGAAGGATGTGTCATAGAGCCCGTTGCTGGAACTATCCACGTGGATGTTGTCCACCACGGCGGTGATGTTGGAGTTGCGGTCATAGGTGATGTCCAGGTCAAAGAAGTCGACGTCCGTAGCCAGGTCCTTGGTCCAGATGTCGTCTTCGACGCGATCGAAGCGATCGAGCCGGTCGTAGGAACCCCCGGAATAGCGGTGCATGAAGATGTCCGGCTCGGGGTGGTCAATACGCACCACCTGGCCCACGCCGTTGTAGTCGTAGATGGCCAGTATTACCGAGCCGTCCTTGACCTGGTCGACCCGGCTGGCCTCGTCATCGTAATCTACCGTAACGGCGGTGTTGTAGTGGAAGGTGATCACGTTGCCATCCGGCAGATCCATCGTGGATCGGCGGATCGTGTTGCGGCCGCCGGTCGCCTTGGCATAGGTGTAGTCCACGTCATAGAGCAGGCTGCCGCCGATCGCTGAGTCGTGGTCCTGCTCGAACTTGGAGACGTTGCCCCAGTCCTCGTAGGTGAACTTGACCTCGTCCACGACGCTGCCCGAGCCCACGGTGGCGTTGTCGTGCTGGGTCACCAGCTGCCTTCGGCCGAGGCTGTCGTAGGTCGTCGAGATCCGCCGGACGGCGCCGTCGAAGTCCGCGTCAAGGGTGGTGATGCGCTTGTGGGTGACTCGCCCTGAGTCATCGAAGTCGGTCTCGATGATGTTGCCTTCCTGGTCCTTGGTCCAGCTCTGCTGGCTCTGGGCGTTGTAGGCGAAGGTGACCACGTCCGTGCCCCCGGAAGAATCGGGGTACTGGACTTTCTGAAGCAGGTGCCCGGTCTGGATCTTGGAATCGCCGACCGAGACGCCCTTGGTGGTGCTAAAGGTGTAGATTGTTTCTTGATCGCCGGTGTCTAAGGTGTCGTCGCCGTCGAAGTCCACCCACATCTTGGTGCGCAGACCATCGGTGAAGACATAGCGCGTGAAGACATCGTCATCGCCATTATCGCCCGAGGGCGTGCCGTTGACGTAGTTCGCGATGATGGCCGTCTGCCGACCAAGTTCGTCGTATACAAAGCGCGTCTCCAAATCTCGGGGGTCAGTGATGGATTGGAGTGTGCCATCGGTGTTGTAAGCGTTTTCGCTTAGCAGGATTGTGTCGGACCGAGTTGGGACGGCTAAGCCGTCGCGTTCGAAATCATCGAAATTTCCATCACTGTTCGTGTCGTACATGCCGTAGTTGGCTGAGTCGGTCACGCGGCCGAAGCGGTCATACCACATGGCCGTGATCTGGATGCGTCCCTTGACGTTGGCGGCCGTATACAGCAGATCGTCATTGTCGGCGTTGGTGTCCAGAGCACCGGTCGTAGCGCCAAAACCGTTGTCGTCGTGGTGCCTGCTGATCGTGGCCCGCATCAGGACGTCGGCGCTGTCCGTGGACTCGTACGTCGTCTGCGATTCCAGCAGCACGATGTCGCTGGTGACGTCGTCGGCGTCCGCGTACGCCGTGTCGTTGTCGTCGGCCAACGTGAATTGGTGGGTCTGGCGTCCGAGACGGTCGTAAGCGGCCTTGGTCAGCTGCGAGCCGTCGACCTTGATGACTCTTCCGGCGGCGTCGGACCAGGTCAAGGTCTGGAGGTTGTCATCATCCGAGCCGTCGGCGTCGTCGATCTTGTGACGCTGGCTCTTCCAGACTTGTCCACGCTCATCGTAAAAGGTTTGCGAAAGCGCCAAGCGATTCGTGGTCTCGGTGGTGGGGTCATCCGTGCCCACGACGATCGAGGCCGTGGAGCTGAACTGGCCGGAGGCGATCAGCCGGCCCATGTTGTCATACTTGTCGAAGGAGTACGGGGCGGTCGGTGTGGTCGTCAGCAGCACCCGCCCTCGCAGGTCGTGCTGGAGAGTCGTCACGCGCTGGTCGGTGGTCGAATCCTCGACGAATACTGTCTGCTTGGTCAGATAACCATTGCCACCAGCGTTACCCGAGTCGTATTCGAGTGACACCGTCTTGACCATGTTGTCGGAGCCGGAGGACTCGCCGCCGCTGAAGCTGAAGTCGTTGGTGCCAATCCATTGCTCGATCGTTCGGCCGAGCTTATCAAACACCGTGCGGCGGATCGTGCCGGTGGCGTCCTTGACGCGCCAAGGCCGACCCATGTCGTCGTAGGCGAGGAGTGTCGGGTCGTAGTTCGTGCCATCGCTACCGGTGCCAGAGGCGGGAATCAGGAAGTACGATCGGGTCTCTTGTACTGTTTGCCCCGCCTTGTTGTACATGAGCGTGGTCATCTGCGCAAGCTCACCCAACTCGTTGGTTGTGGTCTCGATGGCCAAGATCGGATCATCGGTTGATTCATCGACATGGTTGGTCAGGGTGAGCGTGGATTCATTGCCCGACAGTGCGACCACAGCCTGAACCTCGGCCTGGCCCGCGTGGTTTACGACCGTGTACTGCACAGGGCCGAAATATTTAATCGAGGGGGAGGTCTCGTAGTCGTTGTAGCGTAATGTGACTAGGCGACGATCATTGAGTTTCGAGTAGTAGTTCTTCAGCAGACGCTTGTCGTTCGCGGTCTGGGCGTTGAGGGTCGTGGTGTCGAGTCGGCCCTGGGCGTCGTAGCTGATCTCGGTGATCAGGCGCAATCCGTCACCGGTCTCCGTAATGCCCCAGGTTCCGTTCGGGTCGTCGCCGGTAGCGAAATCCGTGGCGTGGTTGGTCTGAGCGTCGTCAATGCGCTTGGTGAGTTGACCACCCGTGAACTGAGTGTAGGTAAAGATGCCGGTGGCCGACTCGACGAAGGCGGTCGTGCCGTCCTCGCGTGAATAACGAGTCGAGCTCGTGGTGGAATTGGAGCCGTTCTTAGCTGTGGTTACAGCGGAATAGGTTGTCACGATCTTTTTGCGTGCAAGGACGGCATCACCTGTGTAGAAGGTGTATGTGAATGTCGTCTCATAGGCCCCAGCCGGGCCGCTTCCGCTGCCCGCCTCAGTCTCCGTTTCGGCTGAATAGACCCAGCGCGCATCGACGACCGGGCGCTTCAATGTGGCGTCACCGACGGTCTTGCTGGAAGTATCGTACTCCACCGTGCTGTCGAGGTACTCTTTCTGGTCGCCGTCGTTGCCTTCCTTGTGTTTGACATGGGTTAACAGGCCTTCCAGATCTCCGGTTGCAATCCGATCGAAAACGGTAATCAAGCCCGTTGTGCCCTTGACTGTAAGAGCCCAAGTGGCGATCGCATGGGTATATGAATTGATGTTGGCCGGCGAATGGATCTTGGTAACTCGCCCATCCGTGTCCCGCTCGACCTTCGTAATCCAGAAGTTCGTAGCGGTATCGGGATCTGCGTCACTGGTGACCTTATGTAGCGGTTGCCCCACCTCGTCGAAGTACTGCGTTAGCCACGACCCATCGGGGCGACTGATCACCGTCCGCGTAAACCAACCTTGGTCGTAGCCGGAAGTGTCGCTGAATGACGTGTTGTCCTCGTATTCGAATTCGAACGTTCCGTTGGCCGCTCCCGAGCAACCGCAGGCGCCGTTGAACCACGCCTTGTCGATTCGATGATTGCTGTCATATTCAAGGTAAGTAGAGGCGTACTCCTTGAGAGACGACTCGGTAGCTGTCTTAAAATCGTCGTCCCACACCGAGTCCGACCAATCGAAGTTGCGTACGCCTTCAAAGTCCACGACGTATTGGATGGATTTTGGATGGCCCGGATTGGTGGTATCGTCAAAAGTACCGGTCCAATAGCGAAAGTATTTCTGGGAGATAACCTCGACGCCGGAGTCAGTCAACGGTGTGGTGATGATCACGTTCTGCAAGCAACCGTTATCGCCGTAAGTGTTGTCGCCGGTTTGGTAGTACTCGTACTGGACCTTGTCGCCGGTGTTGGTCCAGGTCGAGTCCACAAGAGTCGCAACCTCCACTGAGGTGAGGCGCTTTGTGCCATCGATGGATGTGTATTTGTATTCGTACCTTCGATCGGCAGTGTCATAGGCGAACCTTATCGCCCCCGTTGCGCCATCGTAGCCGTTTGCCTGGGCATGTGTTGAGTCCGGATCGCCGATATCACCGATGTAGGCAATGTTCCCATCACTGGCAACGAGAAGATCTGCGGTGTCGTACGGATCAACAGTTACCGTCGAATCCATGACGCGCCAGAGCGAACCCTCAATGTCGTCGTCGATCGCTCCGCCTGTGCCGTCAAACCAAAAGAAGTCCAGACGCTTCCCGCCGAGCGTATGGAACGTTGCGAGTTCAACACCGTCGAACGTGTGAAGCAGGATCACGCCACCGGCGCCGTTGACTGCCTTGAAGGTATCCGTGCTTGAGGTAACGCGGTTGAAAGCCAGGAACTTGTCAGCAGCGAGCATCAGATAGATGAGATCTTTGCTGTTATCAGCATCATCATAGAAGACCAACTCGGGCTGCGAGTTTTGGAACCAATTGCATCCCTGATAGCCGTCGCTATCGAAGTGGGATCCACCGCTATCTTCTTGACGAGCATTAAAGCTCCGCCCGATGAACCAGGAGAACCCGGGAGCCGGAAGGCGCAAATCGGTATCTGAAATCTCTGAAGTGTTTGCAAAAAGATCGACAAGACCGACCTGTCGACCGTTCGTGATCGTGCCGCCGTTGAGGGGCAGAACCATCTCGAAATTCGCCAACGCCGTGGGGGCCGGGCAAGGGGGAGCGGCGGGTGGTGAGTCATTGGGATCGCCAGGAGTAGTAACATAGAAGGGCGAATCAGTCGACTGTGATGTCCCGCCGCCGCGCGAACGGATTGATCCGTCGATGTTGGAGAATCGATGTCGAACGAGTGGGCGGATACCCTGGATGTTGGTGTTGCCAGAGTATTTGTAAGTTCGTAGCGAGTCGTCGTGTACCTCGAGTAACGTAGTTGACGTAGCGGCCAGCGCGGTAACGGAACAGATTGCGGCCGCGACAAGAATTCCACATCCTCGAACGAACCTGAGAGCCTTGTAACGAGTCATCATCAACCTCCGATCGTGGTTGGCGCCGCGAACACTTCGCGAGGCTGATGCAATTCATCGCAAGCTCACCGCTCGGTGGCAAGAGCAAAGAACGTACTTGGTACTTGTTTCAAATACCAAATAAGACTTCAACACTGGAACTCGTCGCTCTGTCCCCGATGATGTGCAGCGTCGGATCGTCCGACGGATGAACTTTCTCTTCATGTTCTTGTGACTGAATAAGGAGCCGCACGATGGCCAATGCCCTGGGAAAAGCACGCTACCCGCTGATTGTCATCCTCGTACTCGCAACGGTGACGCTCTTCATCTGGACGGCCACGACGCAACGCGCGCGAGCCCGAGCATTCACCGCATTGATCGAGCCCTCCGCGGCTGAGCTCGCCGTGGCATTGATACGGGCCGGGATGGGTCCTGAAGCGCTGGCCGCGGCCGGTCTCTCACCCGGCGGAGCCACGACAGTGGTAAGCAATCTGCGCAACTTCATCATTGCCAACCCCGCCGCCCTCGATGTCGCCGACGCCGCCTTCGCCAGCGCCAAGCAGTCCGTTGACGAGCTCAAACGGCTGATCCAAAGCGGGCAGGGGGCCGCCGAGGATGTCACCGCGTACAACGCGGCCAAGACACAATTGCTCTTGGCCCAGACTCAGCGACAGAACGTGCTGGACGATTTCTTCAACGCCGCCACCGCCAACCTGGGCCAGGCACAGCAGGACACCCTCACTGCGATCAGGGGTAATAGTGATTGGGATCGTCCCACCGAGTTCCTGGTGCTCAACCACACCGACGCGGACTGGGTTGACCTGCGCGAGTGCCTGGCCAACGAGCGGATCGCGGCAGACCAGGGCGAGGACCCCGACCCCAACGCCCAAACGACGCTGGACCAGTACCGAAGTGCCCCGCAGGTCGCCACGGCCAAGGCGAACCTTGACGCCAACCTCGTCGTCGTTACGGCCGCCTGGGAGCAGGCGATCGGCCAATGAGTGGCGGAGGCCGAGCGGGCCAAAGCCTCGGCGTGACACGATTCTCAGTTCCCCACCCGGTCCGTCGCGCACGTGGATCAACCGAAAGAATCTCGCGGCCGTTGTCTAGGGTTGGCCGCGAGAGCGCCTCGCCGACTTCCACTGCGGGGTCGGCGGGGTTGGTTCATCCCCCTGGGTTGTGATCTGAGTGATGTATGAGGTCGGTCAGTACCGGCGAGATCACGCCGCTGCGAACCCGGCTGTTCGGCGGTGATCAACCGTCTACCCTCTGTTGCCATTGTACCAGATACTCGGCCAGGCGTGGTATCCTGCCCCCGGAGGAGGTCGGCATCAGTAAGTTTCGCTGACTGAACTGTCCGGGTCGACGGTCAGCTTCTCTTGGCCTGCCAGTATTGAACGATACTGGGATCCCAGTGGCGGACAACTCGCCAATTGCAACCCAGCGTGGCGTGCTGACTATTCGCTTGCGGAGAACCCCTTGTCCAGTTCGCGAAAGCGGAATGCCCGTGCGGACGGGTTTTTGCGCATCGCCTCGCTTACCTTCTCTTGCTGAGCCTCCGACATCGCGAGTTGCTTCTTTGAAGACCCGACGATGCAGCTCAGCAACTCCCCCATGAGCCAACTACTGACACGTTGCGGCGGTCTGATTTCGCCACCAGTCGGGTTGATCTTAGTTTGGTTCCAGGTGTCGCGAGGATTGCCCTTCACAATCAGAAAGCACATGAAGCCGGCGAGGTTGTGGATGATTCCCGAATGCCCGTACAGCCGATGCAAGATGCTATAGCCGAACACGCTCCGACGGATCATCACATTGGGCCCGGCCGAGGCCAACTCCGCAGATCCCGAGTGAGCTGTCGTGAACACGAACGCGTGATTCCGAAGGAGCCTCGCGAGTTCGTTCCCCCCCAACAGATATAGGCGCATTGTCTCAGCCGCCGCCGCCAACTTGGCCACGGTGGCTCGCGGATTCGCCGCGTCGGCTTCAAGCCCGGGAAGATCGAGGATCAGAGTGCGCCACGCGAGACTCGTCATGTAGTAGTGAAGCCAGGGTCCGTACGAGAAATGATCCTGGTCCGTGTTGTGGAAGGGCGAAAAGATGTTGGTGGCGAACTCTCGTTCCGCTTCTCCAAAGCGCTGCTCGCACGTCGCGCAGAGCAGCCGGAACTTGTCCCCATCCTGCAACCGTCGATTCGGATTATTCGGGTTGCGAAAAAACCCGGTCGGGGAATCCGACTTGATCGCTCGGAAGACGAATTTCGAGATGACGTGGCTGTTCTCAATCGCCGGATCCGACGAGCACAGCCGGCACAACACTGCTGACATTGCTTTACCTGCCTACGCACCAATCGTCGCGCTGGCGGTCCCGCTCTACAGTCCCTTTTCGCCGCTGCTGCTGTCCCAGCGGAGCACGTAGTGGGCCGCTGATCGTCTCGGCACCATAACCCAGGATACAGATATGCCCTGAACACCGCGCAACAGGTGCGGAACGGACGGCTAACGTGCGGGTATGAACCTAACTGGCGCTCCGAAAAACCGCGATTCCGCGTCGGCCGTGGTATCCTGCCCCGATGTCCGACACCGTCGCCTGCGTAACCCTCGATGCAATGTGCGCCGTCTGCGGCGCTTATTGCGCGACGTGGGTTGTCGAAGATGAGCATGGGAATCGCGAGGACACGCTCGACTGCCTCGATGAGGATGGGCAGCGGTACATCGTCAACCACTCCGATCTGCTGGGAGCGGTCTGCGAGCTGGCGGTGCTGCTGGGGTGTGATCTGAGCGATGTTTGAGTGCGGCGTGGATGCTGCGTTCGCCGGGCGATCAAGTCGGATGCCCTGTTGCCATCATTGTACCCTATCGGCGATTGTGCGGTATCCTGCTCGCGGAGGAGGCCGAAGAGTAACCTTTGGAGGGGGACCGGTACGTACACAGAGCCGAGGAGCTATCTGGTGAGGCACGACAAGGCGGAGATTGCTCATCTGTTGACACACCTCGATCTCGGCTCATCTGTGGCCGAGGAGGACACTCTTCTCGAGCGCGCGCGTGTCGAAACATCGGCGTTCAGTGAACTCTGGCTCGACAAGGTCGATTTAATCCCTGGCACGAGAGGTTCCGGCAAGAGCGCGCTGTATCGGATCTTCGTCGATTACCTCGCGGATTCGCTATTGGATCACCGGAAGGTAGTCATTGCCCACGGCGTACAGCGGCACGGCGACCCCGTATTCCAGGCGTACAAGACTCAATTCGAGCAGCTTGACGAAGAAGATTTTGTGGCGTTCTGGTGCATCTATCTCATTTCGCTGGCACACGAGCACTTCGTGAAGGATGAGCGCTATCGTGACTACCTCGCAGAGTGTTCCGACGAGGTTGCAAGGTTCCGCGAGCTGTGTAGCCGGGCACGTATTCCGGAGATAGATGCACTTAGGACTCTTAAGCAAATACTGGCCTGGGGTCTCGCGGTATTGGCCACATGGCGGCCGAAGGTGACATGGAAGCTCCCCGCAGAAGCCGGCGAGATAGGGCTCGACCTCTTTGGTCAGCCGCTTGAAAACCAGGACCTTCAGGAGATTGACACCTACCTACCAACCTACGTCACGCCGATCAAGGAGGGGCTTCAGGAGATTCTGCGCAAGTCGAATCTGAGTCTATGGCTCATGATTGACAAGCTCGATGAGATCTTTGAACGAAGATCTGACGTTGAGCGCCGCGGACTAAGAGGCCTCCTTCGCGTCATGCGAGTGCTCAACTGCCCCGAAATCCGGCTCAAGATTTTCCTGAGAGACGACATACTCGAACAGATTGTTGCAGGTGGAGAAGGTTTCACGGCGCTCACGCACATCACAGCGCGTCAAGCTGACAAGCTGACTTGGTCAGAGGATCAGATCGTGGCAATGGTCGTCAAGCGAATCTTCGGAAACGAACCGCTGCGAGAGTACCTTCGCGTTGATCAAGATCGGTTGAATGCGAGTCCGAAGTATCAGAGGGAGGCGTTCTATCAAGTCTTCCCTGACAAAGTATATCGAGGCGCTAATCAGAGCCCCACGCATCGTTGGATCTACAACCACACCGCTGACGGAAAAGGCGTCGTGACACCGCGCGATGTAATTGATCTACTGACGGCAGCTAAGAGGTGGCAGCAAGATGAATGTACGGCCGACGCATCGGGAACGACAGAGTGGATCATCAGTCCAGCCGCCATCCGGCATGGCTTGGCGTGGTTATCGACACGAAAACGAACCACTCTGCTGTCGGAGTTCCCGCATCTCTGGGCGCACATTGAGAAGTTCGTAGGAGGTAAGACCGAATACAGCGAGTCGGCGATCAAGCGATTGCTCGGAAAGCATTGGAAGGCAACCTGCGAGGACCTTGCTGCAGTTGGCATCATGTCGAGATTCGCCGGAGGTAATGGTTGCTCCTACAAGTTCCCTTTCGTGGACCGGGCTGGACTTGAGCTAACCCAAGGTCGCGTAGACTAGCAACTGTTGGACGCAAGACCGTGAACAGTGCAGCCAAAGAGTATGACGTATTCATGTCCCACGCCTCGGAGGACAAGGAAGACTTTGTCCGTCCCCTGGCAATTGCTCTGCGCAACTTCGGCCTGAGAGTTTGGTATGACGAGTTCTCGCTGAAGTTAGGCGACAGCCTGTCCCAGTCGATTGACCGCGGCCTTGCATCATGCTGCTTCGGTGTCGTCGTTCTGAGTCCGGCTTTTTTCGCAAAGCGTTGGCCTCAACGCGAGCTCGCGGGTCTCGTCGCTCGAGAGGTTGACGAAGGCCAGGTCATCCTACTGGTCTGGCATGGCGTCTCACATCAGGAGGTCATGACCTTTAGCCCGACACTCGCCGACAGCGTAGCCGTCAATACGTCGAATGTGGGTGCGCTCACGGTCGCTCTGCAAATCCTTCAGCGCGTTCGTATCGACCTCTACTTGGAGCATTCACGCGAGGACCTCGAGCGGATTGCGGGTGAGGACATCCTCGCTGCCCTCCAAGGCGAGATTGACGAGACACGCGACGAGCTGCAGCAGGCTCGTGACGAGCTCTCTGAGTTTCAGTGTCCGGTGTGTGGGGCGAAGCTCGCGTATGGGAACCTCGTGGTCTACGAGAACGATGACTGTCGCATCGACCACTATGAGTGCGGATACGAGACGGAGGAGGGCAGCATGTCGCGGCCTTGTCCGTATCACCCTGAATACCCGAATCCAGAAGACTATGACCTCTCAACTACGGAGGCACATGGCGAGTTTCTTTGCTGGGCAAACGGCAAGACCTACATGGCGCAGCTGGTAACCGTTTTCCCTGGACGTGGGAGAACCGCCGACGAAGCCGAAGCGGACATTCATCGACGACTGCCCCGGAAACGAGAACTCCCGCGTCGACGACGTTAGGCGAGAGGAACCGTCTGAGTCCTATGTTTCAGTGCTCGGGCAGGACTCGGCCTTTCACCGCCGCCTTCACCATCGCCAAGATACCCGCCTTGACCGAACCCGCCAATGTCGGCCACGCGTCAACAACCGCGGCCAGATCGGGGTCCGTGCGCTAGAGGCGCGTCCTGAAACGCGTCCTGGTGAGTGGGTTTCACCCGGGTATCGGGCGGGTGGTTTGAGAGGAACTCAATGGGTCGATGTACGCGACGCGCTGGAGCCGGGATACAGGGCGTTCAGTGAGCAGCAGCGCACTAAGCACATGAACCCAAGTCCGCCTGTGCGTATCTCGCCCGCACACAATAAATCGCCTACGACGCTGCAACGGCAGCCCGCGACGGACAAGACCGAAGCGAAGTCGAGTAGCC
>JAZFYE010000285.1:0-11680 GCA_036475395.1 Phycisphaerales bacterium | reverse complement strand
GGACATGACGAGGCCGGAGACGTCGTTGCGCTACTACTCACACCAGTCCAAGGTCCGCTGGGCGATCTCGACCACGACTGCAGTGTCGGCGCTAGCGACCTCCTGATCCTCCTGAGCCAATGGGGACTATGCCGTGACTGTGATGATTGTCCGGCCGACCTTAATGGCGACTGTGTCGTAGGCGCAACGGACCTGCTTCTATTGCTGGTAAATTGGGGGTGAAACAGCAACATGATTGAAAAGGAGGTGGAACGACAAAGGACACATATCACGGCTCGGTGGAGCCCTCCGGGGCCCGGAGGAAAAGAGCCCATGCCCACTGGGGGCATGGACCCAGCGTCACATAGGTGACGCGCTTCCAAGATCGAAGCTCGTTGAAAGGAGCACGAAAAATGACCTCCATCAAAACCAAACTTCGGCAATTTGTCGCTGCAATCTTCGCAGCATTCAGCAAAAGTAGATTTCGGGGGATTCCGGCGGCAATTTTCGCAGCCTTCGCGTTCTTTCTGATCAGCGCACCTGCGGCTGCTCAGCCTTTCGACAACGTCTGGCATGTCGATGAAGATGCCTCTGGCGGTGGTGGCACTACATGGCCTACAGCGTTCAACGACCTGCAAGATGCACTGGATGCAGCAGAGGCGACCGTGCCTCCGGAAGGAACGGACCTCATCAAAGTCGCGCAGGGGGTATATATCCCAACCGTCGAGACCAGCCCGGGCAACCCGCGCACTGTCACGTTCTCGTTCAACGGCTCGAATTTCAACAACATCACCATCCAAGGCGGCTACGCGGGGATCAACGAGCCCGACCCGGACGTCCGCGATGTCGATTTGTACGTCACGACCCTCAGTGGTGAGCTCGGCAATCCGGGTATGGCGGACAACGCCTATCATGTACTGAAGTTCGTTCAGATCGATTCCAGTGTGAGCATCGATGGAGTTACGATTCGTGACGCCCTGGCCGACGGGACGAATGCGTTTGACCGAAGCGGTGCCGGCTTCTTGTCTAACTTGGCGGAGCCGCTCATCCGAAACTGCGTGATCCGGGATAACGAAGCACAGGAGTTTGGGGGCGGCGCCTGGGCCATCAGAAAAAGCGCGATCTTCGTCCTGTGCACGTTCCGCAACAATACCGCCGGCGATGGGGGCGGCGCACTCTTTCAGAGGGGGGCCCCGAACGGCCTGCCTGCGGTCCATCTCGTGCTCGTCAACTGTGAGTTCTGGGACAACGACGGAGGTGACGCCGGAGGCGGGCTTGCCATCGGCGACTTCATTAACGCCCCTGGCACGACGTACGAGATCACCAATTGTCTCTTCGTCCGTAACGATGCCATGTTCGGTGGGGCGGCGTTCTTTTCCGACCTAGGAGAAGCCGGGGGAGGAACCATCACGAATTGCACCTTCGTCGCAAACACTACAGGAAGTGCAATCTGGGGTGGCGGTGTGTTCGCTCCAATGACGATCACGAATAGCATTCTTTGGTTCAACACACCGAACCAAGTCGTGAACTCATCGGCGGAAATAAACTACACCAACATCGAGGGCGGGTGGCCCGGCACCGGCACCGGGAATATCGACGTCGAGCCGATCTTCGGCCCGGGGACCGACAACTACCGCCTTGAAGGTAATTCAAGGGGAGTCGACGAAGGCAACAACGCCGACGTGCCCTGCGATGAGTTCGATGTGGACGACGACGGGTTCGATTGCGATTCCATCCCACCCCAAGACACGCCCGACCTCGATCTGCGCGATCGTGTGGTTGACGGCGACGAGGTAATGGGGGCGACCGTCGATATGGGGGCGTACGAGTTTGCGCAGTGCCCGTGGGACCTCGACGGCGATTGCAGCGTCGGGGCGTCCGACCTGCTCTCGCTGCTCGTCAACTGGGGGCCCTATGCGCCGTGTCCGCCGTTTAAGCCGGCTGACTTTGACGGCAACTGCACCGTCGGGGCGACCGACCTGCTCGCACTGCTCGTGAACTGGGGCCCCTGTCCCTGCGGAGACCAGAGTGAGCCACCGTCGCTCGACGAGGAGCTGGCTGATGCGTGTTTGAGCCAGGAGGATTGGGACGAGTTCGAAGACGTGATGACCGACCCCAACAGCAGTCAGGAGGACAAGGATCGCTACTACTGCTGGATGAACCACTACCTGTTTCATTGCAATAGGTGCAACTGCACCCACCCTTCGGAGTGCCCCAGCCCCGATCCATTTGATGATTGACCCCCGCCCCCGGAAGTGCGCCCGGAAGCGCGCCTCGCGCGCATGAGAATTGAGCCCATTTTCCCTAGCCCTCGGCAGCGCCCCCGGAAGCTTTGCCGGGGGCTTTTTTTCGTGGACGGGCGGTTGATCGCAGCGCGCCGCAGAAATCACTAGGACGCAAGGCTGCAGTGAGTCCACACAGGTCGGGCCGGTGCTTGAACCTTGGCGATGCACTGGCCGGCTGCGCAAAACGGCGGGAAGTCGCTACGCTGTTGCCGACGATCGTGATACCAACTTGGGGTGCCATCGCTATGAAATTGAGCATCTTGCGGACACTGCGTGTCGTTATCGGTTCGGTTGGCGTGCTCGGATTTGCCGGGGAGGTCCCGGCCCAAACGGCGGGAGGCGACTCGGGCGGGACCCGCGGGGGCCCAGACCTGAGCTTCACGGTCACTGTCGGAGCGGAGAGCAGCTTGGAAGCCGACGTTGAGGGCGGGGGCGCGCTCGACGTGTTCAGGATGCGGTTCGGCGTGACGGGAAAGGCCGAACTGACCCACGATCTGGACCTGACCGTGAGCATCGGCTACGGGCTTGACCTGTACGAATTCTCAGGCACGACCCGGCTGGGGGGCGTCGAACCGTGGGAGAATATTCACACGCTGAGCGTCGGGGCGCTGTTGAGCCTGGATCTGAACGACGACTGGACGGTGTTCGGCGGTCCCGTCGTTCAGTTCGCGCGGGAGGACAATGTCGGTCTGGATGACTCGTTTATTGGCGGGGCTGTGGTTGGCGCCACGTATGAGGTGAGCTCTACCGTGACGGTGGGCGGCGGGATTGGCGTGGTGAGCCAGATCGAGGACGATGCGCGGCTCTTCCCGGTGATTGTGCTGGAGTGGGAGATCTCCGACACGCTGCGGCTGACCAGCCAAACCTCCGGCGCCGCGGGCCGAAGCGGACTCGAGCTCGTCTACGACCTCGGCAACGACTGGGAGACGGCGATCGGAGCGAGCTCCGACTTCCGACGGTTCCGGCTGGACGACGAGGGTATTGCACCCGATGGGGTCGGCGAGGAGACGCGACTTCCGATTCGCGCTCGCCTTACATACCGAGCCGGTGATCACTTCATCATTGACCTCTATGCCGGCATGGCGCTGTCGTCGGAGCTGGTGCTCGACGACGCGGACGGAGCGTTGCTTGGCACGGAGGACGTCGATCCGGCCGGGCTGCTCGGCGTGACGTTCACAATTAGTTTCTGATTCGGGGCGACAATCCGTCACGGCTGGCCGGGGCCACCGGAGGCAAACGGCGTCAGCTCACCGCGCAGCCGAATCGGCTCAAGCGGAACGTCCGCCCATGATGAGATGTCAACCGCGACCCGCCCGGGATCCAGTTGCCAGGGAACGGTCGTGTTGGGACCAGCCTCGACGGCGTCGCTGTCGCCATGCGTTCGCACGAACCCGAGTTCGACGCGGCCTGGCGTACGCCCCGCCATCCAGCGCTCCGGCATGACAAGCCGGCAGTACCAGCGGTCGGCATAGGAACGTCGATGGATTTGCAGTGTCCCGTCGTTGCTCCCGACAAAGAGCCGCCGCCAGCCCAACTCCGGCACCGTGAGGACGATCGTCGGTCCTCCGTCGGGCTTCTCCGGGCCGATCAGGAGCGTCACCGCCTCGATGCCACGGGTGTCGCGAAAATCCGCACAAGCGGCCAAGTCCGCTTCGGATGCCGGAGGCGTCGGCCGACGACAGTCGAAAAAGATTTCCCATCGACGGTTGCGTCGGCGCAGTTGAACGAGCGTTGAGCGATCAGGCGGTACCGCGAGTTGCTGATGGGTCTGGGCCTCCGCAAGGGTCAATGGGGCTCGCAGCGGCGCAAAGAGTACGCCGGGCGGTCTTGCGATCAACGCGCCCCGTCGCGATGTGACTTGGATCGCACGACCGTTGATTTCAACGAGTAAAGTCTCGTGAATCGACTCGAGAGTGTTCAGCGGCGTGCGGCGAGTTGGTTCGAGCGGCGGCGAGATCGGACGATCAACGTGGACGCGTGTGAGCACCGCGGGTTCTAGCCGAGTCGCCACCGCCGGCTGATCGGCGCCCATCCAGGTGAATCGTGCCACGACCGGCTCGAACCTGGGATTGGCGATCGCCACCGTCACACGGTCGCGATCGGCGCTTTGGGGCCAGACGAGTCGCAGGTCCGTTGCGTCGGCCCACGCCAGTGCCGATTGCATCACTCGCCGGTCACTGCTCGTGAAGTCCAGCAGCAACCAGAGGAGGATGTTCAACTGAGTGGGGTCAGCGACCCAGACGGCGAACGATTGGTCGTGGTCGCGGCAGGTTTGGGTGAGCAGATCGCGACACGCATTAGCGACGCCCGGGCTGAGCGATCCCAGGCGGCTCAGGGCAAGTTGCCACAGATCAGCGTAGTGTTGGGCCACCATTGATCCGATTTCACCGTACTCCAGCGGCGAAGGCGCAGACAGCTCCCAGCGATGTGCCAGCATCACCCACCGCCAATACTCAAACGGCGAGCGTGGATCGGGCCGATCGGCCGCCTCAGCCAGCGCCAGGGCGCCGCGACGGGCTGAAGTCGCACCCATGAGTCCCGTGAGCACCGGCGGATCATGCCATCGCGGCCGAAGCGTTTGCCCGCGCAGGCGCACCACCCCTCGACCGTCCGATGGCATGCGGGCGAACAAGTAGGGAGCGCCGCCTTCACCGCCTGATGTGTCGTCGGTCGGCTCGATACGCCGCACGCCGAGCCGTCGCGGATCCTCGGTCCAGTGCCGGCGCATGGGGACTGGAAGCGCATGGACCCACACGACCGCGCCCTCGAGGCGGCGCCGGTCGGCGAGTATGAGCGTCAACCGCCCAGGCCAGCCGTCCCCGGGGCGCTGGGCAGTCAACGGCACCATGAGCACACCGCCTCGGATGGCGATCGGCTCGATGACCGCTGATCGAATTCCACGAACGGGATCGGCGGAAACGGAGGCGGCCGCCAAGAACAGGCACCCGACCAACGTGAACCCAAGGTCTGTGCGGCCCCATGTTCCCGGATGGTGGTGCGGTGGGCGGCCGTTCATCCTTGGTTCGTCGTGCGCCGGTGGTTGATGAGGCAGCACGCATCGGCAATCGCCCGCTCCAGATCGTCATTGACGATGTGGGCGTCGTACACGCTGCTTCCCTGGGCGAATGCAATTTCTCGTTTGGCCTCGTCGAACCGCCGCTGGATGCTGGTTTCGTTCTCACGCCGGCGCTCGCGCAGACGTCGCAGGAGCTCCTCGTCGCTCGGCGGCAGGATGAATAACGTCAAGGCGTCGGGCATAGCCTGTTTAACCTGTCGAGCGCCCTGCACGTCGATGTCGAGGATCACGAGCTTGCCCGCAGCGACTTGGCGCTCAACGGGCTCGCGCGGCGTGCCGTAGCGATATTCGCCGTAGACCTGCGCCTGTTCCAGGAAGGCCCCTTCGTCGGCCAGCTGCTGAAACTCCAGGTCGGAGCGGAAGTAGTAGTCCCGGCCGTCCACCTCGCCCTCAGCGCATGGACGGGTGGTGGCGGAGACGCTGAACACGCCGCCGAGGCGCCGCTCCAGGGCACGGGTGATCGTACTCTTGCCCACCCCCGAAGGCCCGGAGATGACCAGGAGCAGTCCGCGGTTTGGGTCCGACGCCGACGTCATGAGGCCTAGTGTACGAAATTCGTCCCCACCGATACCGGGTGGACGATGGAGTTATCGTTGGGCCAGACAGCGGGACAGGACGGCCATTCGGACCGCAACGCCGTTGGCCACCTGGTCCAGAATGACGCTTCGCTCGGGATCGTCAGCGACCTCGGCCTCGATCTCCAGGCCGCGATTGATCGGACCGGGGTGGAGGATGGGTGCGCCAGGCTGGAGCCGGCTCGCCCGCGCTTGCGTCAGGCCGTACCGGGCGCGGTAGTCGTCGGCAATCGCGCCGGGCGAGTGCCGCTCGAACTGCACCCGTAGCATCATGATCGCGTCGACCTGGGGCAGGATTTCGTCGAGATCGTGGCCGACGGTGACCCGTCCGGGGCCGGCGGCGATCTGTTCAAACGTTTGCGGAACGAGAGTGGACGGCCCGACGAGCAGGACGTCGGTCCCCAGCGTCGTCAAACCGTGAACGGCGGAGCGAGCGACACGGCTGGCGGCGATGTCACCGACGATGGCGATACGATGATCGGCGAAGTCCCCCCACCGCTGCTGTAACGTCAGGAGATCGGTCAGACCCTGTGTCGGGTGTTCATGCCGTCCATCACCGGCGTTGATGACCGAGCATTCGACGGCCTCGGCGATCATCGCTGGGACGCCCGTTTCGCGGCTGCGGATCACCAGCGCATCCACGCCCATCGCTTCGATGGTGCGGGCGGTATCCAACAAGGTCTCACCCTTGCTCACGCTCGAGGCGCGCCCGGTCAGGTCGAGCGTTTCCGCTCCGAGTCGAATGGCCGCGAGGCTGAAGCTGCAACGAGTTCGCGTCGAGTCCTCGAAGAACAGATTGGCAATCACGCGCCCCGCCAATCGGTCCAGGGCGCTGATTCGGCCCAAGGCGGCCTCCCCGAGGCTTGTCGCCACCTCCAGCAGCGTCAAAATCTCCCCCTGCGGCAGGCCCTCCAGGGCAAGTAAGTGGCGGCGATCGGTAGCAGCGATCGGCATAGCAGCCCATCGTAGCCGCCAGCCGGCCCTCGACCACGCAGGACACGACGCGGGCACGCCATTTTCCCGGCAAACCGGTTCATCCTTGGCCAGAACGTCGCCAACGCACCCGCCAGTTAATCCGTAAGGGCTTCGGCAGTCTCGCTGGCATCGCCATCATGTTCGCGTGAACGCTTCGGCACACCTCATTGTGGATTCTGGCCGCTGACCCGCACGCCAAGGCGGCCTAGAGCAACAGCCGCCGGATTCTTCTCAGGCTCGGCTGGTTCCTCTTTCGGATCCACATCGTCCGCCACCTGATCCACGATGGACTCGGCGACCTCGTTGGCGTCCCGCTTGCTTGAGCGTTTAGGCATACCTGATAATGGCATATCGGCGCTGATCCGGCCAGTCGATGATCGAGATTCGATACTCAACAAGTTATCCACAATATCTTGCGGAAAAGTGGCGAGTTTGACGGCCAATCTCCTATATGTATGATTAGCTCAAGTCTCAGGGGGGCCGGTGTATCCCGACAATCCGACAGCCGCCGATGCGCCCTCTGAGACCAACGAGCTATGTGCATCGGCGGTTTTCTCATGTGCCCCGATTCCGGGGCAGAAAGGCTCTCCTCCGATGACGTATTTCATCTACAAAGACAAGGTTGGTGAGTGGCGGTGGCGATTGAAGGCGGCAAACAATGAGATCATCGCCGTCTCGGGCGAAGGCTACGGCAACAAGGCTGATTGCCTACACGGGATCGACCTTGTGAAGAGCAGTACGAACGCTCCGGTTCAAGAACCCACAACCTGATCATCATCAGGTGGAATACTCTGAACTTCTGACGGTGGGCCATAATTCCACCGCACGTCAGACAAAACCTGCTGTGCCCGTCGTAGTTGGACGCGCAGCCTATTGTTAAGTACAGGCATCAGCGCATCCGCTAGCTGGGGCAGGGTCGCCTCTAGTGCGCCTAGGTCGTCCTCTTTGATCTGGAACAGCCTTGACATAGCTACAAGCTAGGCGAGCAATCCGCGCGCCATTCAAACTGACCCACTACCGGAATCTGGCCGCTGATCGCACGCCGAGCCGGGGAAGGGGAGGTGGAGCGAAGTCGATCAGGGTAACCGGCCGATCGTCGTCAGGCTGGGGTCGGCGACCATATCCAACTCGAGGGTCGCTTCAGCCTCGGCCTGGGACTTTTCATCGCGAACGCTGATCTTGAATTGGTATCGGCCGACAGAAAGCTTGTCGGGCAGGGTGACCACCTGCACGACAAAGAAGTCGTGCCGGCGATTCTTGGTCACGTCAACCACCGGTCGCCATGGCTGGCGCCAGACCGGAATCCCATCGCGGTCGCTGAAGATCACCAGTTGCTGGGAGAGTTCGGTTACCCATTCGCTGTTGGCGTTGAGTTCGCTTTTGAACTCCTCGATCTCGACATAGACGACGGCCTGCTGGCGACTGTGGGCAAGGAAGACATAGCGTCCGGCCTCATTCTTCTTGAACTCGTCGTAGTCCCCGAACCCGGATACGCGCGAGCTGAGCGCAGCGTGGCTCAGGCGAAGCTGCGGCTCCTTGGCCAGCTCTTGTTCAAGCTCTGCCAGGCCGGTCACCAGGACTTCGGGGTCCCCGGCCTGCAGCAACTGCTCACCGAGGTCCGTGTAAAACGCCTGCATTGCCGACAACACCTCACGTTCGCGATCAGTCAAGCCGGGGATCGCGTCGACTTGCAACTGCCGATCGGGGCTGATGACGGCCTGGGCCACGATCACCAGCAGTTGCCGAAGCGGGACATCGCTATAGGTGGCATGGTGGTACGCCTCGCGCGACAGATCCACGAGCAATTGGCGCAACCGATCGTCCGGCAGCGGCTCGATCGCGGTCGTTTGGTTGGTTTGTGGCTGGGAAACCGGAGGCGGCACCGAGAGATCCGTGGCCAGGGGTCGTTGTGAAGGTTCGGACGTCGCTGTGGCTGCCTCGGCCAAGGTGCGTGAACGAGGAAGAATCCACTGGACTTCGCCTTGCTCGATCTGTTGCGTCGCGTCAGCGGTATCTTCGTCCGCCCGCCGTTGGGAAAGACTCATGATCTGCTGCACGTCGCGCTGGGCTTGGGCGACAAATTCGTTGACTTGGGGGTCGGTTTCCGGTAGCAGCGTCTCCGTCGTGGCGACGATCGGCGTTCGTGGCGGCTGACCCGCAACGCCACCTTGGGCCGGGGGCGCCTCACAGCCGATCAAGAGGGTCGAGGCGGCGAGAATCAACGAGACCGCGACATATTGAACGACCGTGCTCACCGCCGATGCCTCCTGCATTAGGCGACCATCCTGATCCGGTGCGGGTGATGAATGCTGCGTCAAAGGCAACCAATGGTATCGGTCACAAGCACGGTCAGCCGTTCAAGGTTCCGGTCCGGCCGGCCGAACCCCCGCTTGCTGAGCCGGTCGCTGTTGACGGCGAGCTGCAAGAGTTGCGCCAACCGCCGGGGATTGGTGCGACGAGCGGTGTCGACGATTCGGTCGCCCGTCGGCCCCCACAGTCGAAGCTGTTGGGCGACGGACCGCGGCGCCATGCCCTGGCGCAACAGTTGGGCAGCGGCGTGAAGTCGGCGAAGCAGATCACTAATCGCCCACATCACTAACTCCTCGGGCAATCGCGACACCTCAAACAGCTCACGGAGCTTGCCAAGCGCTTCGGGCGGTCGGCCGGTCATGATCGCACTCTGTAAAACCCAGGCGCGTTCCTCTCGGCTGCGCCCCACCAGTGCCGAGACGTCATCGCGCGTGATGGCGTCGTCCGAGCCGACGAAGGCCGCGAGCTTGGCCAGCTCGTTGTCCAGGCGAACCAACCCGGGACCCAATCGTTCGACCAGCAACAGCGCGGCTGATCGCTCGATGGAGCGATTGTGGCGATGCGGGCAGTGTTTGACGCACCACGTCACCGCCTGGACGTCGCTGAGCGGGTCGAGCTTGACCACAACCCCCACTTTTGCCACAAGCTTATCGAGATTACCCTTGCGCCAGGTTTCGGCCCGAAGGAGCAACGTTGCCTCCGCGACCGGCGATTTGGCGTAGCCCTCCATCGCCCGGCGGTGCCCCTCGCGGGCTAGGAACTTCTCCGCGTCGTCAACGATCACCAGTTTCTGACGCTGAATCAATCCGTAACTGCGGAGTTCGTCAAGAACCTGGGCCAGGCTGACCGAGCCGCCGTCGAAGCTGAACTGCTCGATGTCGCCAAAGGCGTCCTGGAGTCTGGTCACAAGCCGTTGGGTCGCTTCCTGGATCAGGAAAGGCTCCTTGCCGTACAGGATGACGATCCTCAAGGAGGCGTCGAAATCGAGCGGTTTGGACGACGTGCTGTGCATGTGGGCCGCCATCATACCCCCCCCGTCCAGCAAGGGAATCAGGCCGGCGTATGCACATGGTGCTCGCGGACGTTGGGTTCCCGGGGAACAATGGCGGCGCTGGTGACGGGTCGTCTTCGCCCATACGATCAGTTGCGAAGTAAAGGTGCCGCGTGCTGGTTCTGCATATTCTCCAAGGTCCGGATCGGGGGAAGAAATTCGAGTTGCCGGTCGACGAACCGCAGCTCATCGGTCGATCGTCAGAGTCGCTTGCGTTAACGGACGGCACCGTCAGCCGGCGCCACGCGGAACTGACGCCTGACGACGGGCGGTGGTACCTGCGTGACCTGGACTCGTCGAACGGAACGTTCATCAACGGAGAACGGATCTCCGGTGACCCGGTGGAGCTGTCGCCCGGCGATCAAATCCGTTGCGGTTCGACGCTCGTGCTCTTTGCCATCGCCCCGGACGACGAGCGGGTAACGCGGGTGCGCGTGGTCGGACCGTCCGAGATGGACGTGACGGTCGAGCAGCGCCTGGACGCCAACGAGGACTCGATGATCCTCGCCGAGCCCGATCCAGTGAAGGCGGCCATGGATCACCTGCGCGTGATCTATGACCTGACCGCGTTGACAGGGTCCATGATTGACCCCGAGGCGCTGCTGAACCGTGTGATGGACCTGATCTTCCAGGAGTTTCGCCCCGACCGCGGGTTCATCCTGTTGAAGCGTGAGGTCGACGACCCTCACAGCCGGTTCGATCCTGTTGTGGTTCGATACAAGGTGCGGCCCAAGACCACCGACGAAGGTCACATCCCGATCAGTCAGACGATCATCCAGCATACGCTCAACGAAGGCACGGGGATTCTCTCGACGAACGCGATGACGGACAAGCGTTTTCGCTCGGGCGACTCGGTGCGTGAATACGGCATTCGATCGGCCATTTGCGTGCCGATTCGGACGGCGCAGCGGATCTTCGGGGTCATTTGCATCGATTCGTCCCTGGCCCAGTTCACGTTCACCCAGTCGCAATTGCGTCTGCTCAACGCCGTCGGCCAACACGCCGGTTTGGCGCTTACGAACGCGGCGCTGGTGGACTCGAAGATGCAAACGGAGCGGCTGGCGACGATCGGTCAAACCGTGGCCTGGCTGAGCCACTCGATCAAGAACATCCTGCAGGGGTTGCGAGGCGGCGCCGACGCGGTGGAGATGGCCCTGAACCGCGGTGATTTCACGCTCGCCCGGGAGGGTTGGCCGATTCTGGCCCGCAATCTCGACCGAATCTACGGACTGACGCAGAACATGCTGGCATACTCCAAGCATCGCGAGCTGGAGCTGGAGTTAACGCCCATCGGACCGCTGATGGAAGAGCTCGCCCAGCTGGTTCAGCCGCAATGCGACCGCAAGCGGGTGGGGTTGCTCCTGGATCTCGCCGAGGACATGCCGCCGATCCCGATTGACGGCAACGCGATCCACCAGGCGGTGATGAA